>SVOB01000002.1 GCA_015066565.1 Oscillospiraceae bacterium
TAAATTATCGTTTATATGAGGTGTGATAAAAATGAATCTATGTATAAATTGGATGAATACAAATAGCGGATTTCTAATGTGTTTGATAACTGCTGTATATGTTGTTGCTACGCTGTTTATTATGCATTTTAATAAGAAATCAGCAAATGCTGCTAAAGACCAAACCAAAACTGCAACAGATCAAATTGAAGAGATGAAAAGACAGCAACAACAAAATGCCGGCATTAGTCTCTATGCAATTAGAAAAAGTGTATTGACCGGATTTGGCAAGAAAGAATATAACAGTATATATTGGGATGCGGTAATTCTTTTTAGCGGTGAGGTGGCTGATGAAATACTAAACACTGGATATTTATATGAGTCATATAAGAAACAAAAATGGTTGATGGAAGAATATGAAAGCAGAATGAGGACAGATTGTCCTAATCAGTACGATGAATATAAATACAAATTGAGCTTAACAGCTGAACACCCGGACGATGAAGAATTACTAAATACTCTATATTCGTTATGTGACAGCTATTGTCCTGTATACAATGGCCCTCTTTCAGAACAAGAAATTGTTTTGGATTATAGAGAATTGAGTGAAAACTTAGATAAGGCACGCCGTAATTATGAATTAAAACAAACAAAGACACTCTCGCTTATTAATGATGAGCTAAAAAGAAGCATTCAAGCTGAACAACAATGAATAATCTCGTTCGTTAAAAAGAGGAAAAAGAAAATGAGTATAATTAAAACACTTGAAAGCCAATATTTGTCAAAGAATCGATACAACTGTTTTGGACCTGTTATTACGAGATTAGATATTAAAGGAATAAAGGGAACCAATTGCAATATTACTTTTGATTTTCCTGTTACTGCTATTGCTGGGTATAACGGTGCAGGAAAAAGCACAATTGCTCAGATAGCTTTATGTATGTATAGAGCACCTGATGGGAATACTGTTAGTAAGAGAAAGTATTTAAAGGATTTCTTTGTAAAAACACTACTTGACAAGTCTCCATATGCTTCCGATGCGCATATTAGGGTTTATTATGCCACAGAAGAACATAAAACAGGAAATAAACAGCTTTCTCTATTTAAAGATGAGGAGACATCAGAGAATGTTAGGTCAATTAATGTCCATTATTCTATTGATCGTTGGGCAGGTTATAAACATCAACCTCAAAAATCAGTTTTTTACTATGGCATGAGCTACTTCATTCCATATCAAGAGCTTAATAGTAACCTGTTAAGAGATGGTAATGCCAGCATAACACAAGTTAAGGAATTCGATAATAAAATAGTAGGAACCGTTACAGATATTTTATCGATTCGCTATACTAATCTGTCAAATAACAATGTTTCAAACGATAAAAGAACAGAGCATGTTCTATCCGCTAACAAATCATCTACATCGTATTCTGAAAATCATATGGGCTGTGGTGAAGGGAGACTTCTTAAATTAGTTTACGCAATGGAATCGGCTCCAAATCAAAGTTTGTTCGTTATTGAAGAGCCCGAAACGGCTTTACATCAACTAGCACAGCATAAACTTGCACAGTACTTCTTAGATGTTTGTGATAGAAAAAAACATCAAATCATTTTCACAACGCATTCTCCTGAAATACTAAGTGCACTTCCTCCAAAAGCTATAAAGTACATACAGCGCGAAGATGATGGAACGACCTCCGTCGTGGATAGTCCTTCGATCGCGCAAATTAGAAACTACCTTTCTGGAGGGCATTATAAAAAAATGATAATTGTTTCAGAGGATGAGATTGGATCACTGTATATCAAAGAAATTTTGCGTGTATATTGTCCAGATGTTTTCAATAATTGCGAGTTCTTTTCAATGAATCTAAATTATCAAGAAATAAAAACCTATGTTAGACAATCTCAACAATGCGGAATAAAAGTATTTGGGGTAGTTGATGAGCATAGGCGTGCTGATATAGATAATTATGTTTTGGCTTTTCCAGAAGATACTGCACCAGAGGAAAGTTTTTTCTCTGATGATGAGTTGAAAAATATGATAAAAAATGAATTTGATTATGATTGCATCAATCTGCCAGCTGATCACCATGCGTATTTCGATCATATTGCTAAAAGTAAATACGAAGATGTTCAATATGTAAAAAACAGATGTATCAAGAAGTATGTTCAAATAAAAGGAGAAGACTATTATAAAGAAATCATTGATTCAATGACTGGCTGGCTTAGTGAATGCAATTCATAATGTAAGATGTCATATAATTATAATCTATGAGGATACATTTGAACAGGCGGGCATGCAATTTATATTAAATAATAACCGTATTAAGTCGAACAGATAATTAGATAATTAGAGACAATAATAGACTATCTTTATTCATTGCCTGCAAAAACCAGTAAAATGAAAACAGATATAAACCATAAAAAACGGAAATAGACTGGGATTATTTATAAAACTAGGAGCAACTCTTGAAAAACGAAGATTATGTATTCTATTTTGATGAATGCTATCAAGATAGGAAAATACTTATTAAAGATACTACTTTTAACTCAATGTCGGACAATTCTTTTGATAGTTATATTGGGTTGTTTTGGGGTTGTAAACAAAAGGAATTACATAGAATTATTCCATTAATAAACGATTTTGAGCAAAAGCATAAATCAATATTTTGTCTATCCAACGAACAAGAATTAAAAAGTGATATTATTAAAAAGAAAAATTATAAGTATGGTTTAAAATCATTTAATAAGAATGCCACTGATTTCTATTCGGATTTATTTATGATTCTTGAACATATTAATCCTATAATTCAAATAGATGCGATAAGTAAAGTTGAATACTTCTTAAAAGTGCTTTTTCATGATATAGATTTAGAAGTAATTGCTTTGAATAGAAATGCGTTTATATACTCTTTAACAAAACTCATTTTAAATTATAAGGATCCTATATTGTTGAATTCAATAAAAAGCATTCACGATAGCTTTACTGCAGAAGAATTCCGACTCAAATTGCTAAGTTTTATCAGTATAAAACTTGAAGAAATCAGAGGAATTGAACGAAAGGAAAGTGAAGAAAACACACTAAAAGAATTCATAATTATTATCCAAAATGTTAGTTTTGGAAATATGAAATATGAAGCATTACAGTATCCGTATTATTTTAATTTTGTTGGGCT
Source organism: Oscillospiraceae bacterium (assembly GCA_015066565.1). Classification (GTDB taxonomy): domain Bacteria; phylum Bacillota; class Clostridia; order Oscillospirales; family Acutalibacteraceae; genus Fimenecus. Next base: position 3,153 of record SVOB01000002.1, read on the forward strand.
TAACAACCTCTTATACGAATTGAGTATTTCTATTAACAGAGTTAAGATTATAATTGATGAGGAAATAAACACATACAACTCTTCAAAAGTATTTAATTATAAAAAAGTTAAACAAGCAAATTCAGAGAATTCTATACAAATTAGACTTTGTGACTGGCTATGTGGCTTTGTGGGAAGATTTATTTATGCACTATCGAATGATATTAGTGCTAAAGAATCAAACGGAGAAAGCATTGATAAAAAACGATTATTAAGCAAAGACTGGTTTGAAATAGACAAAAAGACATTTGATTTTTATCTAAGATTATATGATTTCTTCTTGGTAAAGCATGAATATCATTGGACAATAATGACGTTGCATTTTGCAGATCCAATTGTTGAGTTTTGTACATTGTTAAGGTATTTTGCTTCTTATGAATCTTTTGAACAATACTTGTCAACAGATGTGCATTTGCATCAAGAACTGTATAATACAGCATGTATTAATGAACTTGAAAGCAGACACAAAGCACAATAAAAAACGGGAGGACTATCGTGGCTACATTTAACGAAGCAAGCTATGAAAACTCTATAATTGAATTAATGCAGTCAATGGGGTATCAATACCTCTATGGACCGGATATTGAAAGAGACTATTATTGCCCTTTATATCTTGATGTCCTGAAAGACTCATTAAGCCGCATAAACAGACATCTGCCGCAATCTGCGCTTGATGCAGTTGTTGAAAAGCTGCTTAACTTTGAAAATGATTCATTAGTTCAGAAAAATGAGCTGTTTATGGATTATCTCCAGAACGGCGTTCCTGTTAGTTTTGTTAAGGACGGAGAAGAGTTTTCCGATATTGCATATCTTGCTGACTATGAGAATCCCGATAATAACGATTTTAAGGTAATCAATCAGTGGACATTTATAGAAAACAGCAATAAACGCCCTGATGTGATACTGTTCTTAAATGGACTTCCCGTTGTTCTTATTGAACTTAAATCACCCTCAAGAGAAGAGACAGATGCAAGCGAAGCATATCTTCAGCTTCGTAATTATATGCAGGAAATTCCGTCAATGTTTATTTACAACGCTATCTGTGTTATGAGTGATCAGCTTACAACAAAAGCCGGAACAATTACATCCGGCGAAGACAGATTCATGGAGTGGAAAACTAAAGACGGCAGTTATGAAAATACGCAGTACGCTCAGTTTGATACTTTCTTCGAGGGTATGTTCCAAAAAGAAAGACTGCTTGATATTATTAAAAACTTTATTTGTTTCTCCAGTGACGGTATTGACAAATACAAAATTTTAGCCGGTTATCACCAGTATTTTGCCGTTAAAAAAGCTATTGTATCAACTATCAAAGGTACACAGACAGACGGAAAAGGCGGCGTTTTTTGGCATACTCAAGGCAGCGGTAAATCTCTGTCTATGGTGTTCTATGCCCATTTATTACAAAAGGCATTAAACAGCCCTACCATAGTTGTAATTACAGATAGAAACGATTTGGATAATCAGCTTTTCGGTCAGTTCTCAAGATGCTCTGTTTTCCTTCGCCAGAAGCCTATTCAAGCGCAAAGCCGTGAACACTTAAAAGAATTATTGACAAAGACTAAGGTGAATGGCATATTCTTTACAACTATGCAAAAGTTTGAAGAGTCACAGGAAGCTTTGTCTGAACGAAGAAATATAATCGTAATGGCTGATGAAGCTCACCGTGGACAGTACGGATTAACAGAAAAAATACGATTTGCTACTAATGAAGAAGGCGAAACTATAGCAAAAAGAGTTATCGGTACGGCTCGTATAATCAGAGACAGCCTTCCTAATGCTACATATATCGGATTTACGGGAACACCTATTTCAATGAAGGACAAGAATACAAGAGAAGTATTCGGAGATTACATTGATGTTTATGATATGACTCAAGCCGTTGAAGATGGCGCAACAAGACCGGTTTATTATGAAAGCCGTGTAATAAAGCTCAAGCTTGATGAAACAACTTTGAAACTCATTGATACTGAGTATGAAATCATGGCAAATAATGCTGATCCGGATGTCATTGAAAAAAGTAAGCGTGAACTCAGCCAGATGGAAGCTGTTCTCGGAAACGAACATACTATTAATTCGCTTGTAAATGATATTCTTGATCATTATGAAAACTACAGAGAAAATCTTCTAACTGGCAAGGCAATGATTGTTGCTTATTCTCGCCCGATAGCAATGAAAATATACAAAAGAATACTTGAAGTCAGACCTTCTTGGACTGAGAAGGTTGGTGTTGTTATGACCGGCAGCAATAAGGATCCAGAAGAATGGCACGATATCATAGGTAATAAAGCACATAAACAAGAAATGGCAACAAAGTTTAAGGATAACGACAGCCCGCTAAAGATTGCTATTGTCGTTGATATGTGGCTGACAGGATTTGACGTTCCCTCTCTTGCAACGATGTATGTTTACAAGCCTATGTCCGGATATAATCTTATGCAAGCTATTGCGCGTGTTAACCGTGTCTTTAAGGATAAGGAAGGCGGATTAGTCGTTGACTATGTCGGAATTGCATCTGCTCTTAAAGCGGCAATGAACGATTACACCAAGAGAGACCGGAAAAATTACGGTGATACAGATGTTGCTAAAGTGGCATACCCGAAGTTTATTGAAAAACTCGAAGTGTGCCGTGATTTATTCCATAATTATGACTACAGCAAATTTACAACAGGTACGGACCTTGAAAGAGCAAGAACAATCAGCGGCGCAGTTAACTATATAATTGCTCCTGATATGTCAGAGGTTCAGATGGATTTCCTTAAAGAATCTTTACTTCTTCATCAGGCATTATCATTGTGTTCATCAATGGTTGACGAGGATAAGCGCTTTGAGGCAGCATTCTTTGAATCGGTCAGAGTTCTTGTAAATCGAATAAAGAATCAAGGAGACGGCCGTAGAATCTCCCTGCCGGAAATGAATGAGCGCATTAACGAATTGCTGAAGGCAAGTATAAAGAGCGATGGCGTAATTAATCTCTTCTCAGATGTAAAGACTGAATTCTCGTTGTTTGATCCTAAATTCTTAGAAGAAATCTCTAAGATGAAAGAAAAGAATTTAGCGGTCGAATTACTTAAAAAGCTCATTGCTGAACAGATAAAGATTTATCAGAGAACAAATATAGTCAGATCACAACAGTTCAGCGAATTGATTCAAGCATCAATGAACCGCTATCTTAACGGTATGCTTACAAATGAAGAAGTGATTCAGGAATTGCTTAAGCTGGCAAAAGAGATTCAAAACGCAAAACAAGAAGGCGAGGAACTTAACCTTAACGAGGATGAACTTGCTTTTTATGATGCTTTAACTCAGCCGCAGGCAATTAAAGATTTTTATGAACACGAGGAATTAATTGCCATTACGAAAGAGCTGACAGAATTACTTCGTAAAAATCGAACAATAGATTGGCAGAAAAAAGAATCAGCCCGTGCAAAGATGCGTATGCTCGTTAAGAAACTTTTGAAAAAACATAAATATCCGCCGGATGAAATGGCAGATGCGGTTCAGACTGTTATTGCACAGTGTGAACTATGGACGGACAATCAGGAATATGAAAATGTAGGGTGATAAAATGAAACTTGGAAAATTAAAAGAAGTTGATATTAGAAAAGTATGGTCTCACGAACAATATGACTTTTCTAAGTGGTTAGCTTCTGAAGAAAATATAAAGGAATTAGGTGACACCTTAAATCTTTCTTTAACAAATATCGAAACAGAAAAATATGTAGGTAACTATCGATGCGATATTTTGTGTAAAGACGAGATAACGGGGAAAGTGGTTTTAATTGAGAATCAACTTGAGTCGACAAACCACGATCATTTAGGAAAGATAATCACTTATGCATCCGGATTGGATGCTTCTGTTATTGTGTGGATTGTTTCATCTGCCAGAGAAGAGCATGCAAGTGCTATTGAATGGTTGAACAAACATACAAATGATGATTTATCGTTTTTCCTCTTGGAAATTCATGCATATAGAATTGGTGATTCTGAGCCTGCGCCGCAGTTCAAGATAATCGAACAGCCAAATGACTTTTCTAAAAGTGTAAAGGCAATGGCAAGAAGTTCAAATGTAAGCGAAGCAGAGAAGAATAGATTGGAATTCTGGACACAGCTGAATGATATTCTTGATCAGCGCGGTAAACCTTTTAATAAACATAAAGCAACCACAGATCATTGGTACACGATTGCTATGGGTTCATCGGAATGTTATATTTCAATTGATCTGGTTAACAAAGAACACAAGATAAGAGTTGGCGTTTGGGTAACCGATAATAAGGATCTTTATGACCATTTTTACAGCCATAAAGATGAAATTGAATCATCATGTGACAGAAAACTTACTTGGGATCGTTTGGATAATAAAAAAGCATCTATTATATGTACATACCTGAAAGGCTTGGATTTTAACGATCACAGTAATTATCCGGAACTGATAAATAAATCTATTGATATGGTGCTGTCTTTAAGATCGGCATTTGTACCATTTATTAAGTAATTTTTTCTAAGGTGTTTGGTAGGAGATTAAATGAAAGACTACTTGTTGCCCATAATCATTATTCTATCAATAATAGCTATTGCAATCATTGCAATGGTTATTTTGGCTTTTGTAAAAAGAAGAAAAAAGCCAATGTCAGAAAAGCCAATGACGGCACTGTCGGTTCCAACGACAACGGCTTTGGATGTTAAATTTGAAAAGCTTCCTTCTTTGACCAAAGTTGAGGAGTCAAAGCTATCGGTAATCAGCGATAATAAACTGGCAAAACGAATAGTTGATACAATCCCGAACGCAGCTGAAGCAGTTGAAACCACTAAAAACGCTGCCAAGGCAGCGAATGTAAGCAAAGATTTATACAGAGTAATAATTCCCAATGGTGCAACTCTTGATAAATCTCGCAAGACAAAGGATGCTGTCAGAGCAACATATCGTACAGGCGCAAAGATAAAAGGTCAAGCAGATCTTGTCCCCGCAGATGAAACTGTTAAGGAACTTTCAAAGGCTACAGCATTCAACTCTGCATATAACATTGCATCGATGGTTGTCGGTCAGCATTATATGGCTGAAATTGATAAACGTCTTGATACCATTAGTGAAGACATTGAAAAGATCCTAAAATTTCAAGAAAGTGATTATAAAAGCCGTGTACAAGCTTTAATTGCTGAAATTCAGAATATAACAGATTTCCAAGTTGAGATTCTTAATAACATGAACAGCAGGATGATCAAACTGAATCATTTGCAGAGTTTGAGAATCAAGTGTACCGAATTGCTTGGACATGCAAACGATATGGTTGAGGCAATATATGAGAAGCAGCCTTCTAAATATTCCGACTATGAAAAGATTTTGCAGAATGCTGATGCATGGCATTTTTATCAGAATCTCCTGCTTGAATTGCTTTATAAAATAAGTGAAATTGAATATATTTTGAATCTTGGACAGGTTTCAAAAGAACAGTGCGTTAGCGTTTGCGCTTTCTACTTTGATAGAGTTCAGAATATACAATTAAACTTAAGAGAATGGCATGAAAGATACGAAGAAAAATTCGCCATTGATACCGAAAACTCAAAACGAAAGAGACTAGGATTTGAAGGTGTGGTATTTAAAATTCCATCGCTCATAAATAATGAGCTTGCCTTCAGACCTATTTCGGAAGTCACTGCTGAAATGATTGACGATCAAAGTAGCTTAGCAAGTATTCCAAGTGATGTTAATAACCCGTTCAATCAAGATGTTCAACTCATAGTTAAAGACGGCGAAATATATTATTTACCTGAATAATTTACAGAAGGAAACCATGATGAACGCATACGAAAACAACCACTATATTCCGCAGTTTATTCTAAGAAGATATAGCGACAGCATAAATCTATATGATATCCAAGATCTTACTTTGCAACAGAATATGTGGACAAGCAGAGTGTTTGCCAAAAAGAACATATATCCCGTTGATCTTGAAAAAGATATCGGAACCAAACTTGAAGCTCCGTTTTCAAAGCTTTTGAGCGAAAAGCTTATGACAGGAAAGATTGGTGAAACATTAACTCTTACACGCAAAGAACTGATGTTGATGAAGCGTTTTTATATACTTGAAACCGTAAGAACAACATCAATGCAGAAAGTAATTGGTGCTTATGCAGAGTTAAAAGAGATCCTTCCCCGTGAGTTTAGTTTCATGGAAAAGAAAATTGAAAATGAAACTGTTGAAGATCGCTGGCGGAGGAACATTAGAGTTATTGTAGAAACTGAAGATATAAATAAGATTTGGGAGCATCCTCTTTGCACATACGATATTGCTATGTGGACCAGAATTATTCAGTCTGGATATTTTGCCATATGGGATTGTTGTGAATCAAATGTTGACTTTATAATTTCTGATGCAGGCATTACTTCAGAAGTGGAACCTTCAAAAGTTTTGAACGGATTTGAAGTTGAAAAGAAAAATGAATTGGTAAGGCTAATTGACAGAGAACATATTTTATTTAACAGAGATCGCTTAATAACTCTTTTAAGTGCGCAGATGCTTTTTCATGAAAACTTTTATATGTTCCCTCTTTCTAAGAATAGGATGATTGTGACAATAAATCCGTTCTTCTCTTTGTACAGAAGCAAAGAAAAACTGCCGGAATCTATAATATGGCCCTCTCAGATAAAGAATAAAAGACTATTCACAAAAAATATATCGCCAAAGCTTCAGATGGTATTTGGTAAACCTGTTTTAAATGACGATGATGAGTTTATTTATACAATACAGGGATTGAGCCAAACCGATGCAGAATATGTCAATATGCTTATGCTTGATAGAGTTGAGCGTTATATGGGATTTGCTGATTGGGAAAAGATTAAATCCAGCGTTGAAAGATATATAGAATTTCATAAAGAAATTGGTATGGTACCTCCGATCAATTATAAGCCGTTGATTGATATCAATGGCAAACCTTCACAATAATCAAAAAACACGGGCGCTGAAAATCAGCGCCCGTGTTTTTATGGGATTTTGATTAATTAATGTTTTACCTATTATTCCAAAGAGAGCAACCTAATAACTCAGTTGCTGGGGATGTATAATAACAAGATGAAGATTAACAAACATATCGTGTCCAGATAGTTGATTATTTGGATTGACGATGATAGAATGCTGGATAGTTATGTGGTAAACAAAGAAAATATAAATGATTAATAAAGGTGAATTAACGATGAGAGAAAACGGGGTTGTTCTGATGCTTTTTTGATGCTGTACGGGACGGGAAGGTTAGAATTGTTGCGAGAAATTGGACAAAATCAGAGCATCAAAAGAGCAGCAAAGTCCAAAATCGGATTAAAATTGAATTAAAAAAAGACAAGAAAAAAAGCCTTGAAACCAAGTGTTTCAAGGCTTTATCCATGGCAGGGGCAGAAGGACTTGAACCCTCGGCACGCGGTTTTGGAGACCGCTGCTCTACCAACTGAGCTATACCCCTGTATTTTGGCGTTAAAGCTGCAAAAACACTCAACTTTAACGCCGTTTTGGTGGACCATCAGGGACTCGAACCCCGGACCGACCGGTTATGAGCCGGTTGCTCTAACCAACTGAGCTAATGGTCCTTTTTCAATGCTTGAATATTATATAGGTTTGTCGCCTTTCTGTCAAGGGGTTTATTTTGTATTTTTATATTAAATCCATTATAAATCGGTTGTCCTTTAACCATTTGCGCCTTTGTTTATAATCGGGAATATGTTTTTCCACCTCATTCCAGAACAGCTTCGAGTGGTCCATATATTTTATGTGGCAAAGCTCGTGAACTATAACGTAATCAATCACTTCGGGCGGACACATAACAAGATTTAACGAAAAGTTAATGCTCTTTTTTGCGCTGCAAGAGCCCCAACGGGTTTTGGCGCCTGTCACCCTGACGGACGAAGGCGTAAGGCCCGTTACGGCGGCAAAGCGGTTTGTCCTTTCCGTAAAATAGTTTTTTGCGATTCGTCTGTAAAGGGCTTTGAGGTATTTTTCCGGGTCGCTTTCGGGCAGGGTAATTGTTCTTCCCTCGACTGTTTCGCTTTCTATATCTGCAAAGCGGATTTCAAAATCTTCTCCGAGCAGGAGCATTTTTCCGCCGTCGGCAATACGGTAACTGTTAAGAATTTGTTTGTTCTTTTCGTATTTGGCTAACTGCTTTCTTATCCAGTTTTCCGAATCGGCAAGAGCGGCGTTTATCTGTTTATCGCTGTAGTATTTCGGCGCGCGGACAATAACCCTGCCGTCTCTGTCAAGTGAAACGGTAAGGGTTTTGCGCTTTGATTTAATTATTTCGTCAGCCTTAATCATAACAGTCTTATTATATTAATAATGTATGGGTTTGTCAAAGCCAAACGCCTCACCGCAAATTAAACAAATAATCTTTTGACATTTTGTGAGATACGCCGAAGTTAGCCCCACGATAGTTACAAAACAGATTAATTGTGGTAAAATAGGCGTGTTATTTTAAGGAGGATATACTATGGAATTTTTAACTAAAGAATATTCTTTCCCGTCAAAATCAGGACTTTGCGATATTTACGCTCAGTCCGTTGCGCCGATGGATTACGGCAAATTAAAGGGCGTTGTCCAGATTGCTCACGGTATGGCTGAGCACGGCGGCCGCTACGGCGAATTTGCGGCAAGGCTTTGCAAAGCGGGCTACGCTGTATTCATCAATGACCATGTCGGCCACGGAAAATCCGTTGCCAATGACGAAATGCTCGGCTATTTCGGTAAGAAGAACGGATATATGAATTTTGTTGACGACTGTAAACAGCTTACGGATATTGCCAAGAGCGAATACAAGGGACTTCCCTTTATCTTCTTCGGTCATTCAATGGGTTCGTTTATCGCAAGGGAATATACCGCCCATTACGGAAACGAAATCGACGGCGCAGTTTACTGCGGAACAAGCGGGCCTAACCCCGGCGCTTCCGTCGGCGGAACGCTTGCAAACATGATTGCCAAAAGAAAGGGTGAAATGTATCGCTCGGAGTTCATTAACAGCATCGCTTTCGGCTCATACAACAAAAAGACCGAAAAGAAAACTCCGTTTGACTGGCTGACCAAGGACGAAAACGTAGTTAAGAAATATATTGACGATAAGTATTGCGGCTTCCTGTTTACCGCTACCGGTTACAGAGATTTGTTCAATCTTCTTCAGTCTGTTTCGGCTAAAAAATGGTACACCTCCGTTCCGTCGGAGCTTCCCATTCTTCTTATGGCGGGCGAGGACGATCCCGTAGGCGCTTACGGCAAAGGCGTTAAGCAGGTTTTCCGTACTTTGAAAGAAACAAAGCACAAGAACGTTACAATTAATCTCTACCCCGGAGACCGCCACGAGATTCATAACGAGCTTGACAAGGACAAGGTTGTTGACGACCTTATCAGTTGGCTTGATTCGGTAGTTGGCGAGGGCAAAGAGGTTGAGGTTGAAAAGGCTGTCAACGACGCCGTTGAAGAATTCAACACAAAGCTCGACGAGGCTGTTCAGAAGTCGAAGGATTCAATTACAGAGGCTATTGAAAACACGAACACGGTAGTTGAACAGATTGTTCAGGACGCAAACGAGCAGGCAAAGGCAGACGCCGAGAAGATTTCGGTTGAGGACAAGCTCATTGAAGAAACGGCAGAGCCTCAGACGGTTGAGGAAATCGTTGCGGAAAAAGCGGATGGTGAATAATTATGGCAAGTTATACTTATGTTCCGTCAGGCGTATGCTCGAGAAAGATTTTCTTCGACATTGAGGACGGAAAGCTTTACAATGTTTCCTTTGTAGGCGGTTGTGACGGCAACCTGAAGGCGATTTCAAAGCTGCTTGAGGGCAAAAGCGCTCAGCAGGCAGTTGAAATTTTAAAGGGCAACGATTGCGCAGGCAGGGGAACCTCGTGTGCAGACCAGCTCGCAAGGGCGGTTGAACAGGCGCTCGAAGAGGAATAAATTTTCAAACGTAAACAGACCTGGTTTAGGGCGACACCGATAAGGAGGTTTAAGCCCTAAAACGGACATTTTTCCGCTATAACGGCTTCAAAAACGGGGTTAAGGCACAAAGCATTAACCCCGTTTTATTCATTGTTCTAACGAAAAACTGTCTCATTTTAGGGTGCGAAGCAGTTTTGGCAAAGTAATTTTAGTTCATAAAGTGATTATAAAATCCCCTGCATACTTGCGTATTCAGGGGATTTTTAATTGCTTTAGGGACGAAAGGACAAAGCCAAAACCTAAACATCCTTATCGGTGTCGCCCTTTTCAGGTCTGTTTTTTTAGCGGACGAGCAATGCTCGCCCCTACGGTATAATATAAATAACAATACAATCGTAGGGGACGGCGTCCTCGACGTCCCGCAATAATCAATATATTTTTCGGGCGGGCGTGGAAACCCGCCCCTACATAATCTGGTACTCAATTTAGCATATTGTGTAGGGGAGGGTCTCCGTGCCCTCCCGTTTTTCTATATATCGCAGAGCCAGATCTGAAGCGGGGACATTCTGTCGGCTAAAAGAAGCGAAAAATCTTCGTCACTCAGTACGGAATTGTTTTTCGCCTTGTTTAAAATAAGGCAAAGCCCCTTTTCGTTTTTTTCGTAAACGACTAACGAGGACGGGGAGGGAGAGAGGGGAAACTCGTTCCCGCGTATAATCATTAAAACCGTTTTCCTTGAATCCTTAATTTCAACGCTCACCTCGCTGTCGGTTTTCAGAATTGAGGAAATAACCGAGTAAAACGCATTTTCAAACGCTCTCAGGTTAAGGCTGACGTTTCTTTCTTCGGGAAGCGTATAAAGTCTTATCCGCTTTTCTTTTTGCAAAAGGTAGAAATCCGCCGCAACGCAAAGCTCTTCAAGAAGCGAGTTGATTTCAACGGCGTCACAGCCTGAGTGATAATCGGTGGAAATAAGTTTTCTCACGGCTTTTCTCAGAGAGCTCGTCAGAGCTTCTTTTTCGTCCGTGTTTAACGATTTGCTGTCCTCAATCGCAAGCAAAACCGTTTGCGCCCTGTTTCTTGCGTCTTGTTCATTTAAGCCGAAGGGAAGGTCGTTATTCAGTTCGTATATTTTGTTCTTTATTTCATTTGCAGTCATATACTAATTATTATGCCCATAAATCATTTCAAATCCTTTTCCTTTTTAAGCACATTGACAAAAAGTTGTCATTCCTTAAAAATTAAGCAAAAATCTCTTGCATAAATCGGGCAAAGGATATAAAATATATAGGCAAGAAAATAAAAATTCATTTTCGGAGGTAACAAATTATGGCAGTTAAAGTTGCAATTAACGGCTTTGGCCGTATCGGACGTCTTGCTTTCAGACAGATGTTCGGCGCAGAAGGTTATGAGGTAGTTGCTATCAACGACCTTACAAAGCCCTCAATGCTCGCTCATCTTCTTAAGTATGATACCGCTCAGGGCGGTTATGCAGGCAGAATCGGCGAAGGCCTTCACACAGTAGAGGCTGACGACGAAGCAGGCACAATCACAGTTGACGGCAAGACTCTTAAAATCTATGCTGAAAAAGACGCTAAGGATCTTCCCTGGGGCGAAATTGGCGTTGACGTTGTTCTTGAGTGCACAGGCTTCTATTGCTCAAAAGAGAAGAGCCAGGCTCACATTGACGCAGGCGCTAAGAAGGTAGTTATTTCCGCTCCCGCAGGCAACGACCTTCCCACAATCGTTTATAACGTTAACCACAAGACTCTTACAGCTGACGACAACATCATCTCGGCTGCTTCCTGCACAACAAACTGCCTTGCTCCCATGGCTAAGGCTCTTAACGATTACGCTCCCATCCAGAGCGGCATTATGTGCACAATTCACGCTTACACAGGCGATCAGATGATTCTTGACGGTCCTCACAGAAAGGGCGACCTCAGAAGAGCAAGAGCCGGCGCTGCTAACATCGTTCCCAACTCAACAGGCGCAGCTAAGGCTATCGGTCTTGTTATTCCCGAGCTCAACGGCAAACTTATCGGCGCTGCTCAGAGAGTTCCCACACCCACAGGCTCAACAACAATCCTTACAGCTGTTGTTAAGGGCGCTGACGTTACGGTTGACGGCATCAACGCTGCTATGAAGGCTGCTGCTTCCGAGTCCTTCGGTTACAACACCGATCCTATCGTTTCATCCGACATTATCGGCATGAGATACGGCTCACTCTTCGATGCTACTCAGACAATGGTTTCAAAGGTTGCCGACGACCTCTATGAAGTACAGGTAGTTTCATGGTATGATAATGAGAACTCCTACACTTCACAGATGGTTCGCACAATCAAGTATTTTGCTGAACTTGCGTAAGAAAAAACAATAATTTCAAATTGAAAACAGCCGAGTTTTCGGCTGTTTTCTGTTTTTCGATAAAGCTTAAATGACTAACGATAACGGTAAAAATTTATCTTAAAAAAGTTCTTTTTTTTGCTTTACAAATGGGTTTTCGTGTGCTATCATTAGGTTACCGTATTTTGCGGATACTAGTATCTAAAAAAACAAGGAGAGATTTCTGATGAAAAAGATTATTAGTATAGCACTTGTTGCTGTCCTTCTTCTCGCTTTCGCAGTTCCCGCTTTCGCAGCAGGCATCAATGCAAACGAGCAGAAGCTTCTTGACTATGCTGCTACAGCTTATGTAGTAGACGGCCAGACAATCACAGTTACTGATGACATCATGGCTCAGGCTAAGAACGCTTTCAACAGTGATTCTATCGACGTTACTGACGCTCAGTACAAAGAAATCACTGCTATCCTTGAAGAAGGTCTTGCTTATGCAAAGAAGAACAATCTTACAAAGATTGCTGACCTTCAGAAGAGCAGAACTCATACTGAGAATATGCTTGAGTACGGCCGCAGAGCTGCTGCAGTTCTCGGTTGCACAGTTGCTACTAAGGGCTACATCACAGACGCTGACCACGGTCTCGTAATCATCTATGATGCACAGGGCAACAAGATTGCTGAGTTCCATCCCAACCTTATCGCTAAGACAGGCGCTTCCACAACAACTATGGCTATCTGCACTCTTGCAGCTGTTAGCGTAATCGCTGTTGCAGGCGTTAGCGTTAAGAAGTTCCGCAAGGTAGATGAGGACTAATTCCGAACTTAATCGGAACAGAAAAAACTATCGGGTGAGCTTTTGGGTTCTCCCGATAGCTTTTTTCATAATAGGCTATTTGATTTTTTATTTCGCCTTGACTCCGATTATCGGACCTGTAAAATCAATTTACAGTCTGGCGTTTTCTAACGTCAACGCTGTAACCACTGACGGTTTTCAGGGAAAAGATTTATTCAGTGGAAAAACCGGCGTATATGACGGTGTTCTAAAAGCGAGCGAAATTCATTTTCCCTATGTCGGGGATAAGTGGGGAACGCTTACGATTGAAAGCATCGGCATTAAGGATATGCCGCTTATATACGGTGACAACACCGAAAACCTGCTTCAGGGAGCCTGTATGTCAGAGCGTTCGCGCCTGCCCGGTTACGGCAGCGGAACTCTTGTGGCGGCTCACAACTACAACTATTTCCACGAGCTTCAGAATATTGAAGAGGGAGTGGACGTTGAGGTTGAAACCTATTACGGCTCTTATAAATATAAGGTTTACCGTACCGAGATTATTGACGTTTATCAGTCCAAGTCCTATTGGGACGAGGTCTACGGCGACAAGGAAACTCTGGTGCTTTACACCTGCTACCCGAATAACGCTTTAAGGTCAACGCCTTACCGCTTCTTCGTGTTCTGCGAATTCATTTCCGGACCGAAGATTGACGAGTATAATTAAGGAGGGGAGCAGTATGAACAAAACCAGAAAAATCCGTTCGGCGTTTGCCGTTGTTCTCTCCTTTGTACTGAGCTTGTGTGTTGTTGCTCTTGCTCTTCTCGGCGTAGCAAGGTTTACCGCGTTAAGTCCGTCCTTTGCAAAGAGGTCAATTGAAAAAAGCGGTTTCGGCGAGAAAAAACTCGCGGAAATAAAGACCGAATTTATTTCCTACGGTAACGCCTGTAATATCGGCGACGACTTCTTCAACAGCTTTTTTGAAACCACGCTTACGGGCGAATATATTGAGAAAAACGCAACCGACTACTATGAAAAGGTTTATACTCAGAAGGATGCTTCTCCCGATTCGGCTGAAATTGAACAGCTTTTAAAGCCTGCCCTTGTTAAGTACGCCGAGGAAAAGGGCTATGCTGACGTTGATAGTCTTGACGAAGACCTTGACGTAATTGTAAGCGAACTCGGCCAGATTTACAGAAGCGTTCTCGCTTTGCCGAGTTCTTCGACAATAACTTCTATGATAGTCAGGTTTACACGCCTTTGTAATTACGCTCTTTTAGCTTCGGCGGTTCTTTCGCTTTTAGCTGCAATGATGCTTCTGCTTATATTCAAGCCGAAGGTTTATTCGTTCAGGTATCTTATCTATGCTTTTTCGGGCTCGTTCCTTATGCTTCTTGCGCTTCCGCTTTATGTTAGGATAGCGAACCTTATAGGCAAGGTAAATATTGTAAGTAAGGCGCTTTATTCGTTTGTCGTTTCGTTCGGCAACGGAGTGCTTGACAGCGTTATAATCAGCGCTTGCTGTTGCGCTGTAATAACGGCGGCGTGCGTTCTCGTTTACGTTAAGCTTTCAAAAAAAGAAAACTGATAAATAATAAAAATAAGCATCCGAAGTGAAAACTCCGGATGCTTTTTCTTTTGTCAATAATCAGTCTTTAAGAGTTTCTCTGTAAAGACGGATATATTCGTTAGCGCTCTTGCCCCAGCTGTTGTCACATTCCATAGCGCGCTTTACAAGGATTTTCCAACCCTTCTTATCCTCGTAACCCTTAAGGGCGCGGCGGATGGTGTAAAGCATTTCGTGAGCGTTATAGTTAGCGAACGTAAAGCCGTTGCCTTCGCCGCCCTCGCTGTCGGTGATGGAGTCACGCAGACCGCCTGTTTCACGGACAATCGGGATTGAGCCGTAACGCAGGGCTATCATCTGAGAAAGACCGCAGGGCTCGCTCTTTGAGGGCATAAGGAACATATCGCTTCCCGCATAAATCTTACGGGCAAGCGCAGGGTCAAAGCCTAAGCGAAGACCGACCTTGCCGGGATATCTTGCGGCAAGTCCCTTGAAGAATTCCTCGTATTCCCAATCGCCTGAGCCGAGAACTACGAGCTGGACGTTGTCGTTGGCGAGAAGCTCGTCAAGAACAGCCTTGCATAAATCAAGTCCCTTATGGGAAACAAGGCGGGTTACCATACCGATAATCGGGATATCCTTGTCAACTGTAAGACCGAGGTCTTCCTGCAAGCCTTTTTTGTTTTTAGCCTTGTTGTTGGGCTTTTCAGCCGAGAACTTGGCATAGATTTTTTCGTCAGTTTCGGGGTTGTAGCTGTCAACGTCAATTCCGTTAAGAATGCCCGAAAGCTTCCATTCACGCTGTTTTAAAATGGTGTCAAGACCGTGTGAATACCACGGGTCAAGAATTTCCTTCGCATAGGACGGGCTTACGGTGCAAACTCTATTAGCGGTTTCGATAGCGCCCTTCATAAAGTTTACGTCGCCGTCATACTCGATAAGAGAAGCATACTGTGGGTCAAGACCTACAACCTCGTTGATAAGGTCCATTCCGTAAATGCCCTGATACTGAATATTGTGAATTGAGAAAACAGTCTTGATGTTTTCATAGCCCTCGCGGTTAGCGTACATTGTGCTGTAATAAAGGGGAGTCAGAGCCGACTGCCAGTCGTTACAGTGAATGATGTCGGGCTTGAAATCAATATAGGGTATCATTTCAAGAACGGCACGTGAGAAGAAAGCGAATCTTTCAGCGTCGTCATAATAGCCGTAAAGGCCGTCACGCTTGAAGTAATACTGGTTATCAATAAAGTAATAAATAACTCCGTTGTGCTTCGCTTCAAAAACTCCGCAATACTGTCTGCGCCATGCTACGGGAACGGTGAACGAGGCGATAAAGGTCATACTGTCCTTTAATTCCTGGCTGATGCCGTCATACATAGGCATAACAACGCGGCAGCCTATAAGCCTTTTACGAAGCGCCGCAGGAAGCGAGCCTGCTACGTCGCCGAGTCCGCCCGAAGCCATATAGGGGAGGGCTTCACTCGAAACATAAAGTACCTTCATTTAAGTTCCTCCTTAGATAATAATTCCCTTGCCAACATATACGGGATAGCTTGCGTCACCCGAAAGGTGCTTGTGAGGAGTAATGGCAACATTCTTATCAAGAACTACGCAGTTAAGCGAAGAGCCGTTACCGATAAACGAATCCTGCATAACGATTGAATTCTTTATTACGGCGCCTTTTTCAACTCTTACGCCTCTGAAGAGGATTGAGTTTTCAACCTCGCCGTCGATAATACAACCGCTTGAAATAAGCGAACCCTTAACTGACGAGCCGAGTCCGTAAATAGCGGGCATATCGTCCCTTACCTTTGTATAAATCGGTCTTTCGCTGTCGAAAAGCTCATTTCTGTTTTTGACGTTGAGAAGCTCCATGCTTACAGAATAATAGCTGAGCATCGAGTCAATCATTCTTACGAAGCCCTTCGCTTCAAAGCCGCAAATTTTAAGGCGTGAAACGTTGCCCTTGATTAAATCTCTTTCAAGCGACTCGTAGTTCTGGCTTACGGCGTCGTTAATAAGTCTTTCAAGGAGCTGTCTTGACATATAGATAATGTTTGCCGAATAGTTGACCTTTTCATCTTTCGGCGGGTTGAAAGTAACGTCTTTAACAGTATTGCCGTCCATATCGAAAACCATAAGGCTGTCGAGGTTGGGAGCGATACCGTTCTGGTAAACAATAGTAATATCGGCGTTGTTTGCCTTGTGGAACTCGGTTATTTCGTCAATATCCATATTCCATATTACGTTACAGTCAGAAAGAAGAACGTAATCCTCGTTCGACTGTGAGATGAATGAACTTATGCCCTTTATAGACTGGAGTTTGTTACCCGAGGTGCTTCTTCCGAAGAGTGAGAACGGGGGAAGAATATACATACCCTCTGTCTTTCTCGAAAGGTCCCAGGGCTTGCCTGTTCCGAGATGGTCCATAAGCGACTGATAATTGCTCTTTGTGATAACGCCGACCTTTGTGATGCCGGAATTTACCATTGTAGAAAGCGCAAAGTCAATAAGGCGGTATCTTCCCGCAAAGGGAACGGAGCCCATTGTACGAAGCCCTGTCATCTCGCTTAAAACTTCGTCATACGCGTTGGAATAAATAATTCCGAGAGTGTTCTTTCCTGCCATATCACTTCGCCTCCTCTACGTCTTCGCTTATCATGGCTTTCGGCTCAACCGAAGCGCCCCTGCCGATTTTAACGCTTTCGCCGACAACCGCTACGCCCCATTTTTCAAGGTCGTTCATATCCTCGGGACGTTTGCCGACTACTGCGTTTTCTTCAATTACGGCGTTTTCGCCGATAATAGCGTACTGAACGGTAGCGCCCGATTTGATAACGGTTCCGGGCATTACTATTGAATCACGCACTATCGCGCCCTCTTCAACGGTTACGTTAGCGAAGATAACCGAGAAATCAATTTCACCGTCGATTGTCGAGCCGTCGGCTATCATTGAATTCTGAACCTTAGCCTTTGAAGAAACATAGTGAGGGGGAGCAACGGGGTTGCGTGAATAGATTTTCCAGCTTGAGTCGCTTAAGTCAAGGTCAACCTTCGGATTGAGAAGGTCAAGGTTGGCTTCCCAAAGGCTGTCGATTGTTCCTACGTCCTTCCAGTAGCCGTCAAACTGATAAGCGAAAAGTCTTTCGCCGTTGTTGTGCATAGCGGGAATAACGTCGTGACCGAAGTCGTTTGACGAATTCTCGTTAGCCTCGTCGTCAAGAAGATACTGACGAAGCTTTGACCAGGTGAAGATATAAACGCCCATTGAAGCCTTGTTTGACTTCGGGTTCTTCGGCTTTTCCTCAAAGGCGGTGATTTTTCCGTCATCGTCGACGAACATAAGACCGAAGCGTGAAGCCTCTTCCCACGGTACCTCGAGCATGGCGATTGTGCACGCCGCGTCCTTTTCCTTATGGAACTCAAGCATCTTGGAATAATCCATCTTATAGATATGGTCGCCTGAAAGAACGGCTACATATTCGGGATTATACCTGTCGATAAAGTTGATGTTCTGGTAAATAGCGTTTGCCGTGCCCTTGTACCATTCGCTGCCCTGAATCTGCTGATAGGGTGAAAGCACATGAACGCCGCCGTTCTGACGGTCCAAATCCCAGGGCTGACCGTTGCCGATATAGTCGTTCAACTCCAACGGCTGATACTGGGTAAGTACGCCGACTGTGTAAATGCCAGAATTTACACAGTTAGACAGCGGGAAGTCGATAATTCTGTACTTGCCGCCGTAGGGAACAGCAGGCTTGGCTATTTTCTTGGTAAGAATTCCAAGACGGCTTCCCTGACCGCCGGCAAGAAGCATGGCAATACATTCTGTTTTTCGTGCCATAAAAATCCTCCTGATTTATATTAGTTTAATTTTTTATATATTTTTCTATCTTGTCTTTTTAAGATAGATTGTTGACATTGGCGGTAAATCGAGCGAAATGCTGTTTTCAAGCCCGTGCATGGGAACCTTTGAGGTTTTTATCTTATCCTTATTTCCCTTGCCCTCGCCTCCGAACTGTTCGTCGTCGGAGTTGAAAACAACCTTGTAGTTGCCCTTTGAGGGAACGCCTATGCAATAGTTGTTTCTCTCAACGTTTGTGAAGTTACAGACGGCAATTACTTCCTTGCCCTTTTCGTCGATTCGTCTGAAAGCGATTACGGAGTTGTCCGTGTCGTCGCTTGAAATCCAGGAAAAGCCTTCCCACGAATAGTCTATTTCCCAGAAGGACGGATTATGTTTATAAAAATCGTTAAGCTGTTTAACGTATTCCTTTAACTGACGGTGCTTGTCATAGTCAAGAAGAAGCCAGTCAAGTCCCTTTTCGTAATTCCACTCAATAAACTGACCGAATTCGCTTCCCATAAACAGAAGCTTTTTACCGGGATGAGCGTACATATAACCGAGGAACGCCCTTACGCCCGCGAACTTTTCTTCGTAGCTTCCGGGCATTTTGTCTATAAGCGATTTCTTGCCGTGAACAACCTCGTCGTGAGAAATCGGAAGCACAAAATTCTCGGAAAAAGCGTAGAAGAACGAGAACGTAATGCAGTCGTGGTTGTATTTTCTGAAATAACCGTCAAGCGAGAAATAGCGGAGAATATCGTTCATCCAGCCCATATTCCACTTGAAGTTGAAGCCGAGACCGCCCATAAATACGGGCTTTGAAACCATCGGCCACGCCGTGCTTTCCTCGGCAACCATCATTACGTCGGGGTAGTCTCTGAAAATGTTTTCGTTGAGCTTTCTTAAAAACGCAACCGCTTCAAGATTTTCGTTCGAGCCGTTCTGGTTCGGAACCCACTCGCCGTCTTTTCTGTCATAGTCAAGATAGAGCATTGAAGCTACGGCGTCAACGCGAAGCCCGTCTACGTGGAACTTGTCAAGCCAGTAAACTGCGCTCGACATAAGGAACGACTGGACCTCGTTTCTTCCGAAGTCGAAAACTCTTGTTCCCCACTGCTTATGCTCGCCCTTGCGAACGTCGGCATATTCGTAACAGGGTCTTCCGTCAAACTCGTAAAGTCCGTTGGCGTCCTTAGGAAAATGCGCAGGAACCCAGTCGAGAATTACGCCTATGCCGTTCTGGTGGAACTTGTCGATAAGGTACATTAAATCCTTCGGCTCGCCGTAGCGTGAGGTCGGCGCAAAATAGCCCGTTACCTGATAACCCCAGCTTCCGTCAAACGGATATTCGGAAAGCGGCATAAACTCAACGTGAGTATAGCCCATATCCTTGACGTAGGGGACTAACTCGTCGGCGAGCGCCCTGTACGAAAGGAAATTGCCGTCGTCATACTGCTTCCAGCTTCCCGCGTGAAGCTCGTAAATGCTGACGGGCGAGGAATAAATCTTCTTTGAGGCTCTGTCCTTAAGCCATTTGTCATCGTGCCAGACATAACCGTCAAGCTCATAGTATTTACTCGCCGTGCCCGGCCTTGTTTCCGTATGGAAGCCGTAGGGGTCGCTTTTCATATTGATAACGCCCTCGGGAGTTTTAATGGCGTATTTATATGTGTCAAAGACCTTAATTCCGTTTATTTCGGCTTCCCAGATACCGGAGTCAGTGACCTTGTGCATCGGGTTATCGGTAACGCTCCAGGAATTGAAGTCGCCTACAACGCTGACCTCAAGCGCATTCGGAGCCCATACTCTGAAAACAACCGAATTATCGCTTTGTCTGTGAGCGCCTAAAAACTCGTATGATTTAATGTTGTTGCCCTGATGAAAAAGATATGCAGGGACTTCAAGCGGATTATGGTTCTGTTTTACCGCCATATCAACACCTCGCAGATACTTAAACTTATACATTATTAATTGTATCAAAATAAGCCCTTATTTTCAAGGACTTTTTGGTTATTTAGTTAGAAAACATTCACAAATTTATTACAACGCTTTGTGCAATTTGTTAGAAACATTTGGCTTTTTGCACAAGAAAAAGCCCTTCACTTTGAAGTGAAGGGCTTTTGGAGAGATTAAATATAAAAAAGATTTTAAATAAAATGTATTTTCTGTTTTCCTTGTGTCGGCGGCGTAAGGTGGCTTTCTTTTTCCTTTTGCGCTTTCATGCTGCTTTGGGGAAACCGCAAACTTAAAAAGGCTTTAAGAAAAGCCGCGCCGCCGACACAAGAGCATTTGGGGCGTAGTTATTCGCTCTCGTCCTCGTCAACATACTCAAGTATGTCCGCAACCTCGCAGTCAAGCGCTTTGCAGATTGCTTCAAGCGTTGAAAAGCGGATTGCCTTTGCTTTTCCCGTTTTAAGGATTGAAAGGTTCGGGAGCGTTATTCCGATTGTTTCACTCAACTGGGTTGAGGTCATTTTTCTCTTTGCGAGCATTACGTCTATGTTAACTCTAATCATCTTTTATCACGTTCTTCTTTCAGATTGTCATGGCGTTTTCTTCCTGAAGCTCATGCGCCCTTTTTAGCATTTCAATAAGTACCGAACAGGCGAGAGTCAGTATAAGAGCCGTGAACGAAACAAGAGCCGACGCAACCACCGCCGTAATGGCGGGAGTGCCGTGATTGGCGGTGAAAACATAAATGAAAACCGAAGCGACAAGGTAGAGAACAACCACCGGCGCGGCGCAGTTTCGGGCTATCCTGAAATTATAAATGTTGGATTTTGAAAACGGCTTGTTTTCAATTATCTTGTTACAAATCCGAAGTCCCTGGAAAACGGCTATGTAGAAAAGAACCGAGGTAGCGTAAACGAAAACGATAAACGCCGTTCTCAGAGGGCTGAAACTCTGAACCCTGTAAGCATATTTAATTGAAAGCGGATAAAGAATCAATGCTTCAAAAATAAATACCGCCGCAAGCACAATTATAAGAAGTACTTTAAGAGTTTTTACGCTTTTGTTATTCATAGTTTCCCTCTTGAATATCTAAAATGTTTTTCGCTTAAAATATATCACGGTTATTATCGTTTGTCAATAAACTTTAATTCTAAAAAATATGTTACAGCCTGATTCAGAGGATGAAAAAACAGTGAATAAAAGCGTATTTCGATGTATATTTTAGCTTTTAAAGAGGCGATATGCAAAAATCCCAGAAAATGTCAGGTAAAGGCAAATGCCTTTACAGTGGCTAAAACCCTGTTCAAAAAGTAAAAAACTTTTAGCAAAATCCCGTTTTTTGACATTTTTCGATACTTGAACACGAAAAGTTAGAAACATTTTGAACAGAGTTTTGAACAAAACAGAATGTATATACATTTTTCCTGATTTTATACAATTTTATGCTTTTTTGATAAAAAAGCTGCTTGAAATTTTGTCAAAAAAAATTTCTACTTTAATTCGACCGTAAAAAATATATTCTCATTGAACTTGTTTTCCCATATTGGTATAATCAAATCGGAGGCGAAACCAATGGATAAATATAAATTCGGTAACAAATTAACCGAGTATCGCACCGAAAGGGGACTTACCCAGAGCGAGCTGGGCGAAATACTCGGCGTTTCAAATAAAGCCGTTTCCAAATGGGAAAACGGTTCGGCAATGCCGCGGCTTGATATGATGAGTAAGATTACGGACTACTTCGGTGTGAGTATGGACGAATTCCTTGACATCCCGTCTGACAAAAAATCAACAAATGAGGAAATCGAACAGAAATACCTAAAACTCTACAACGAAAAAATGAAAAGGCGGAAGATAATTAAAACTTTGCTTTTCGTCGTTTTGCCTGTTTTGATTATTCTCAGTACTTTATTCTATGTTTTCGGTCCTGTGTTTATTGTAAAAATGAAATATAATTCACTTCCGGATTATGCAAAACGCAAGCCCGAAAAATTCAATAATTACGATACGGTTTTTTATGAGGATCCGTTTTCTGTTACCACAAGTTTTGCAGAGGTAAATAAAATAATAATGGCACTTCCACTTGAATATCAAATGGAAGAAAAAACGTCGAATTATGAAAAGAAGTATTTTTCGGATGATGAAAATGCACCGTGCTTCAGGTTATTTTATTCCGAAAAAGACGATATTCAGTTACCGTTTGACAATAGGAAAAACTGGTTTGCGGACAATTACGGAACAAAGATTGACAGTATATATGATTTGAAAAACGTGTTGTACAGTTCAGATTTTAGCGATATAAAAATTAAAGATTGGAAAAAAGCCGTAACATCATATAAGTTGCTGACATTAAAAGATATCTATACGCCTATGAACGATAAAATAATAATGTATAACGGTGAGAATGCAAAAGGCTTTATTACTGTTAAGTCAAACGAAGAATCCGACACGATAATCTATGTTGCAGACCTTTATAATGATAACGGCGAGTGTCTTACAATTACTTATACGGGCAAAAGTCTGACGGCGTCAGAAGATTATGAAACTATTTGTAAAGTAATAAATTCCGTTCAATTCCCATTATCCGATGAGGAAAGAGAGCAAAGACGTCTGAAGGATTTGGAAGAAAGTCAGGAATACTGGAACGAACAGGTGGCCCGCAGGAAAAACGACCTGCCTTATGTTACGCCTGATCCCGACCTTGAAATACTTAAAGCTGAGGAAGTTAAAACATATTCTCTTAAAGCGGATATGGAGGAATCCGATATAATCAAACTTCTCGGCGAGCCGAATGAAATTGAGTATGTAAGCGAGGACGGATTCAACAAAAAGATTTATGTTTATGATGGTGTAAGAATTACATTTTTGAAGGAATACCTCGGCGAACCGTATGATGATGATATATATTCAGCAGAATTCACCGACCGCAATGCCGTTTTCCCGAGAGATATTAAAATAGGTGATTCATTAGAGAGTATTCTCAAAAAGCTTCCGCAGGAAAGGGATAAGGATTACCGTGTAACAGGGCAACTTTACGGTGACGGAAACTATAAATTTACAGACGGATTTGCTCAAATAAAAGAAAAATATGACGAATTGGGTGTACTTATGCCCGGTGATTATGAGCTTGAAATAAGCTGTGGCTATTGGCCTACAATATCATTTATTCTGGATAAGGAGTTGAATGTTGAAACAGTAATAATCTATTATAAAAGCTCAGGAATCGGGTAAAAATAAAAAAATTTAATATTTTTTCGGACTTTGTTGCAGAAAATGCGCAACAAGGTCCGTTTTTTTATCTATTGGTGAAAAGCCAGAACGAAAAATGAAATCAGGAGGAAAAATGAACAAACAGTTTTCGGTTAATAACAATGAGCCGACGGCGCAGACCGAAAGGCTCACTTCAAGGGAAAAGGAATTTTGCCGTATTTTTGCGGAAACAAGGGATAAACGGCGAGCCGCTTTTGAAGCGGGATACAGAATTCTTCCGCTTCAGTCGGCGTTGAAGCTTCTTGAAAAGCAAAAGATTAAAAGCTATATTGACTTTCTTTCGGACAGTCAGGACGTCTTACTAAAGGAGGCGCAGGCAGGTTTTCGCCGACTTGCGTTCGGCTCGGCGGCGGACGCTGTCAAGCTGATTTTTGCTGAAAACCTTACTGACGAGCAAATCGAGTCGCTTGACCTTTTTAATGTTTCGGATATCAAAAGACCTAAGGGCGGGGGAATAGAAATAAAGTTCTTTGACAGACAAAAGGCTCTTGAGGCACTCGGCGAACTGTCGGGTAACAACTCGGACAGCGCTCTGCCGTTTTACAGGGCTCTTGAAAAAAGCGTTCCCCAAAAGCAAGAGGATGATGACTGATGCCCAAAACAAGATTTGAATCCTTTTCTTCAAAACAGCTTACGGCTCTGACCTTCTGGTGCTCGGGCAGTAAATACGCCGACCGTGACGCAATTATCTGCGACGGCGCAGTTAGAAGCGGAAAAACGGTTTGTCTGGCGCTGTCCTTCTTTTCGTGGGCTTTTTATCGCTTCGAGGACACTTCGTTTGCGCTCTGCGGCAAGACGGTCACTTCGCTCAAAAGAAACGTGGTCGTTCCGCTTTTGCCTGTGCTTGAGGAGCTGGGCTTTCACTGTAAGGAGTACAAATCGAAGAATCTTCTTGAAATAAAAATGGGAGCGGTTAAGAACAGGTTTTATCTCTTCGGCGGTAAGGACGAGGGCTCGGCTTCGCTTATTCAGGGTATGACCTTAGGCGGAGTCCTTTTCGACGAGGTGGCGCTGATGCCTCGCTCGTTTGTCGAACAGGCTCTTGCCCGCTGTTCGCTGGAGGACGCAAAATTCTTTTTTAACTGTAATCCCGAAAATCCGCAGCACTGGTTCTACAGGGAATGGATAAAAAAGGCGAAGGAGAAAAACGCGCTTTACCTTCATTTTGTTATGGAGGATAATCCGTCGCTCTCGCCACAGGTTATTTCGCGTTACAAGTCGCTTTACAGCGGAACGTTTTTTGAACGCTTCGTTGAGGGGAAATGGGTCGCCGCAGAGGGACTCGTTTACCCGTTCTTCAGCGAAAAATATAACGTCGGAGAGCCTGAGGGAAGATGCAACCGATTTTTTGTTTCCTGCGACTACGGTACTGTAAACCCCGCTTCGTTCGGGCTGTGGGGAGAATACGGCGGAAAGTGGTATAGGTTAAGGGAATATTATCACGATTCAAGAAAAACGGGCTTTCAGAAAACGGATGAGGAATACTATTCGGATTTAAAAAAGCTCGTTGACAGCGAAATAATTGAGGCTGTTATAGTTGACCCGTCCGCCGCTTCGTTCATCGAGTGTATAAGACGCCACGGCGAATACAGGGTAATGCCCGCTAAAAACGACGTCGACGACGGTATTCGCAAGGTGTCGTCTCTTTTAAAGGAGAGAAAGCTGGTGTTTTCACCCTCTTGCAAGGACTCTTTAAGGGAGTTTTCGCTCTACAGATGGGACAGCACATATATCAAGGACAAACCCGTAAAAGAGAACGACCACGCGATGGACGATATCCGCTATTTTGTCTCTACGGCGCTGGGCGACAGCGAGGGAGGATTCTTTGCGTTGTCGGTGGAAAGATAACCTGCCGACAAAATAGGTTCGCTTGAACTTATTTAAAAATTCTGAAAGGAGTGTTTATGAGAAATAACCTTTTTTCACGGGCAAAAAGGAGTAAAAGCTTTGTCGCCGCGCAGACGGGACCTGCTAAAAACGACCTTTTTGCGAACTTTGAAAGCTTTTTGCCCTCTGCAGCAGAGGAAATCGAGCTTTACGGCGCACTTAAAAACAGCGTGCCGGTTATTTCCGCCGCTATAAGTAAGCTTGTTCATCTTACGGGCGGCTTTAAAATGATATGTTCAAAGGAGAAATACCAGTCTTTTTTAGACGAGTTTGTCGAGTGTGTTGACGTTAACTCAACGGGCAACGGTCTTGACAGATTTATTGAGGTATACTTCGAGTGCCTTTTGACCTACGGAACGGCGGTGGGCGAACTGGTGCTGGACAAAAACGGTAAAGTAGTTCAACTTTACAATACGCCGATTAAAAATATAAGATTGCGCAGAAATCCCGCAAATCCAATAAAAATTGAGCTTTGCAGGTTTAACGGTATAGATGCCGAACCTGTAAAGTATCCTGACTTTACGTTTGTTTCAACGCTCAACCCCGAATCGGGCGCAATTTACGGCAAATCCTTACTTAAGGGACTGCCATTTGTGACGGGTGTTTTAATGAAAATCTACAATTCAATAGGTCAGAATTGGGCGAGAGCGGGCGCGCTGCGCTATGCGGTTACATATAAGCCGCAAAACGATACGCTGGAAAGAAGTCTTGCGAAGGACAGGGCAATGCAGATAGCTTCCGAATGGAGTAACGCTATGAATTCGTCGGGCACGAAGGACTTTATTGCAGTCGGCGACGTTGATATTAAGGTTATCGGCGCTGACAGTCAGATTCTTGACAGTGAGGTCCCCGTCAGGCAGATGCTCGAACAGATTGTGTCGAAAACGGGGTTGCCTCCGTTTATGCTCGGACTTTCGTGGTCATCCACGGAAAGAATGTCGGCACAGCAGGCTGACGCTCTTACGAGCGAGCTTTGGGCTTACAGAAGAATTCTTACTCCCGTAGCCGAGAAAATCTGCAACCTTTATCTCGCTCTGTCGGGCGTTGACGCGGTTTCAAAAATCGAATGGGAGGATATAACCCTCCAGGATGAAACCGAGCAGGCTCACGCAAGGCTCTGGAACGCTCAGGCGGACCAGCTTGAAAATCAGTCGGGAGGTGTAAGCGATTAACAAGTCATTTATTGCCAAAACAAAAAACGTTAAAAGGGTGACCGACTCCGATATGGAGAAAATCAATTCCTACGCTTTGTCCGAGCTTAAAAGCGAAGATGTATTCGTATTCAGCGTTGTGCTTTGCGATAACGAGATTGACCGTGACGGCGAGCGTTTTACGGTTGAATCGCTGAAGACGCTTGAAAAGCTTTTTGTGGGAAAAACCGCAATAATGAATCACAGCATGAAGGCCGAGGACCAGAGCGCAAGAACCTTTAAAACCGAGCTTATTTCAGACGGAAGAAAGAACTCGCTCGGCGAGGATTACTACTATCTCAAGGCGTGGGCTTATATGGTCAGAACAGAAAAGAACGCCGACCTGATTAAAGAAATCGAGGCGGGCATCAAAAAGGAAACGAGCGTAAGCTGCTCGGTCAGCGAGGTAAGATGCTCTGTCTGCGGCGCAAACAGAAGAAAAAGGCGTTGCGCTCATGTCAAGGGCGAGGAATATGACTCAAAAATCTGTTTTGACGAGCTTATTAATCCTACCGACGCTTATGAGTGGTCTTTTGTTGCGGTTCCCGCGCAGAAAAACGCAGGCGTGACAAAGGGCTTTTCAAAAAAGGAGGAGAGAAATACGCAGGATATTTTAAAAAGCATTGAAAAAAGCGAAGAGGTAACTCTTTCTAAGGAAGAGTGCGCCGAGCTTTATAACGCTGTTAAACAGTTGAGGGAAAAGGCGAAGGACGGCGAGGAATACCGCAATTCGCTTGTAAAGAGCGCAATTGCTCTTTCGGCAGTTGTCTTTCCCGAAATCGGCGCCGAGAGCTTCGGTGAGATTTGTAAAAGTCTTTCCGTAGAGAACCTCAAAATGTTAAACTCTGCGCTTGAAAAGAAAAAAACAGCTTCTTTACCGTGCGGCTGTCAGACTCTTGAGCCGACGGAAAAATATTCGGATGAAGCGAATTCATCCTTTGTAATATAACAGGAGGTAAATATGTCAGATTATAAAAACGTAAAACTCGATAAGGGTATGTATGCAGGCAAAGGCTTTTCATATAACCTTGAACAGCTTGACCCGAGCGAAAACTACAAGGGCACATCTCTTGAGAACCTTGACGCTTTTTCACGTCAGCTTAAGAGATTCGATATTAAAATCAGCGGTAAGAACAGCGACACAATCGATAAGTTCTTCTCTTCTTCAGAGACGGCGGCTCTGTTCCCCGAATTTGTTATAAGGGCAGTTTCAAGCGGTATTTCCAACTCGGAATTACTTAACGAAATTTGCGCCGTAACAACAAGAATTGAGGGCCTTGATTACAGAAGTCTTGTTGCCACGTTAGTTGATCCTTCTGCAACAAGCATTCATGTTCCCGAGGGCACTCAGATTCCCGAAATTAATATCAATCTTTCAAATTCGCTTGTTGAGCTTCACAAGTTCGGAAGAATGATTTCCGCTTCATACGAGGCGCTTCGCTTCCAGAAAATCGGAGTTTTCGCAATTGCTCTCAAGCAGATTGGCGAATATATTGCCCGCCAGCAGGTTGTTGACGCTGTCAATGTTTTATATAACGGCAACGACGGAAGCACTGTTTGCGAAATTATGGAAATAAGCGGCGCTCTTAAGTACAGCGACCTTATCAATTTCTGGGTTAAGTTCGGTCAGTACAGAATGACAACTCTTCTTATCAATCCTATGGATTTGCCCGTTTTACTTAATATGACCGAGTTTAAGGATGCGGCGGCGGGCCTTAATTTCCACGCTACAGGCAATCTTATAACACCGTTCGGCGCTAAGATTATTACAACCGATAATGTTCCCTCGAACGCTCTTCTCGGAATTGACAAAAACTTCGCGCTTGAGAGAGTTCAGTCGGGCGACGTAACGGTTGAAAGCGACAAGCTTATTGACCGCCAGCTTGAAAGAGTTGCGGTTACAAGCACCTGCGGCTTTAACAGAATTACTGCGGACGCGGTCAAGGCGCTCACCTTCAACAATTAACGGGGTGAAAAAATGATTGACATTTCTCTGGTAGTCGAGCGATTTCTTCTTTATGCCGGGCTGGAACAGGCTGACGGAAAAATCACGTCGCTTTGTCAGTCATCCAAAAACAGAATGGAGTCTCTTATAAAATCGACAGCCGAGGATAATGACGACAGACTCATTGTCGCCGCCGCAAGCGACGCCTTTTATCAGTGGTCGCTTTTAAAAAAGGCGGTTGATGAGGAAAGCTTCAGCTCTTTAAGGGCGGGGGATATAACCGTTAAAAATGACTCGGATTCGGTTATAAAGGCTGCCGAAAAAATAAGGGATGAGGCGTTTAAGGCTCTTGAGGGCTTAATTGATGACAGGGGCTTTTACTTCGGCGAGGTGTCTATTGATGACTTGGAAGAAAATCTTTGAGCTTTTCGGCAGACGCATAAGAATAAAAAAGAATGACGAAAGCTGGCAGAGCGAAAACTTTTACGCCTTTGTTTCGCCTCTTCGGTATAAGAATAAAATGTATCTTGAGGATAAGCGGGTGCCTATAGGCATAGGCGATATGAGCTACTACCTCTATCTCGGACCTGCCGAGCATGATTTAACCGTTCTTAACGAGGATGAATATATGCTCTTTACCGACAGCGAAAGCTTTTTTATTACAAGGGCTGAAAGGATTTATGTGTCCGATTCGGTTTCTTATATCTGGGCGGTGCTCAAAAGAGTTAAGGAGGAAGAGCAGTAATGGTAATTGTCGGAAATACTGTTGAAACTCTTGTCAGCACAGCCAATCATCATGCTCAGGAAATAGGCGGAAAAACGGTTGAAGCATTTCCCGATAAGTATTTTTCAACTCCTCTTAAACAGACAATGTTTTCTCTCGGCATCAAAAAGATTGAGGTCGGACCGAGGATTGAAATAACTAACAATGACGGTACGACAACCGTTACAAAAAACAGGAATGCAATAATCACCTTTGTGCTTAACGTTTACGCTCCTCATTCAATGGGCGGAGCGGCGTGCACGGCGGGCTTTGACAAATGGATGGATTGTCTTGTAAGAATTTTACAGATAAATGTTATCCAGGCAGGGTGTCAGGAGGTTGAATATGACCAGTCGATAGGCACAAACGTGCTCGAGGGATATTTTGTAATGAAAAGAGTAATCTCGGAATTGACCCCGGCTTCGTAAAAAAAGGACGGCGCAGCGTTTAACGCTGTGCCGTCTGTTTTTTATTGTTTATTTAACATATTTTTCTTCGTATTCGTTCACGCTTATAGCTTTGCTGAACAAATAACCCTGAGCGTTTTCTGCGCCGCACTGTAAGAGATAGCGCGCCTGTGTTTCGGTTTCAACGCCCTCGAAAATCATTTCCTTTCCGCTTGTTCTTATGAGCTTTATAAGAGTCTGAAGATAGGTTAAATACCTGTCTGAAAAATCGACATCCGTAATAAAGCTCTTGTCTATTTTTACAACGTCAAACGGAGCGTCAAGAAGCATATGAAGCGAGGAATAACCCGTTCCGAAATCGTCGATGTCGATTCTGAAGCCCATCCGGTGGAACTGCTCCATAACCGTGAGAAAATGCTCGTTGTCGTTAATTGATTCGCTCTCGGTTATTTCCAGCTCGATATATTCGGGCGGAACATTGTATTTCTGGGTTAAATAATAAACCTGTTTTACAAAGTCGGGCGCATTCAGGTGGCGGCGTGAGAAGTTGACCGAAATCGGAAAAACGGCTTTGTCTTTGTCAAGCCAGCTTCGTATTGCCATAAGCGTCTTTTCATAGATAAAGAAGTCAAGCTCAACAATATAGCCCATTCTTTCGAGTATCGGAAGGAACTCGTCCGGATAACGCATAGTTCCGTCGGGAAGAATCCAGCGGACAAGCGCCTCGGCGCCGACAACCTCTCTTGTTTCAAGAGAGAATTTCGGCTGAAGGAAAAGCCTTAATTCGCCTGTGTTTATAGCCTGGTGCAAATCGTTTGCCGCCGTCTGTTCGCTCATTCGCTTTTTAGAAAGCGTGTCGTCATAAATGTAATACGAAGAAACGGTTGTTTTCGATTCCTTTCGGGCGAGGTTTGCGTTTTCAATAAGCATACTTACCGAATGGTCGGGAACCTCGGTGACAAAATAGATTCCTGTAGAAAGGCTGAGGTTACTTGCGGGGTAAATAGCCCTTTGCTGACCTATAAAATAGGTGTTTATGCCATCAACGGAGTCAATTATTTCCTGCTTTGAATCAACGGCGGAAATCGTAAGGAAAAAGTCGGAATAAACGCGGCCGTTGATTTTCGGGTGACCGGTGTCGATTGAAATTGCGTCCGCGAAATCACAGAGCATCTTGTCGCCGGCTTCATAGCCGAAGTTTTCGTTTACATAGGAAAAACCGTTGATATCGGTGTAGATTAGCGCAACTACTTTGCTGTCAACATATTCCTTTATAAAGTCCTTTGACATTTTTATAAAGGCGTCCTGATTGTAAAGACCCGTAAGTCCGTCCTTCGTTGAAAGCAATTCAATCTGTTCGCTCGAACGGATACGCTCACGCCTTAACGAAATGAAAACCGATATGATACGGGCTAATTCCGAAAAGGTTCCGAGCTCGAATTCCGTCCACTCATGAACCTTAACGCAGTCCGAGAAGAAAATACAGCCGTCAACCTGGTTCCCCTCGGGAAAGCGTATGCCTGCAAAGGAGTGACAGTTGTATGAAGAAAAAAGCAATTCGCCGACATCCCTGTCCTTTTTCATATTCGCCGTGTTTCTAACCTTATATATGCTCGGGCCGTTAGCTTTCGGCGGAATAAACCTTGTGTTCTGGGCGTGAAGAGGGGGCATGGAGTCGAGATACTGAATTCCGTCCTCAAAATGCCAGATGTTTGTAAAATGCATATATCCGTCGTTCTGAATATCCTCGAGAACGGCGACAAAAGACAGGTCAAACTGCTTTCCGATTCTTTCAAGAAGCAGGTTGAGCGAGCTGTCGATATCTCTTGAGTGAGAAAGCAGGGAGAACGTATAGGTTGTAAACTCGGAGTCGTAAACCGTTGACCTTGAAGTTTTAACGGTTTCAGGCTCTTGCTTTTTAATGCTCATTATATCGTTTTTATAGGTGAGCATTTCCTCCTTGAAAACGCTGAAACGGTTTTTGCCCTTTGACTTTGAATAGTACATGGCAAGGTCGGCCTTGTCAAAAACGGTTGAAAAATCATTTCCGTGTTCGGGAACGAAGGCGATACCGATACTGCAGCCTACGCTTTCGGGAAGCTGCATCTGTTCGCCGATATAGGTTTCTTTCATAAGGGTGCAAATCTGTTCTGCCGTGGCGGTAGCGTTGTCCTCTGAAGCATCGGGAATGTAGATTAGAAATTCGTCTCCGCCGATTCTTCCTACTGTTACGCCGTCCCAGGCTGCAGCCTTTATTCCGTGGGCGAAATTTTCAATAACCGTGTCGCCGAAGGTGTGACCGAAGGTGTCGTTTATGAGCTTGAAATTGTCTATGTCAAGAACGAGCAAGGCGCCCGTATGGTTTTCCTCGCTGATTTGCTCGCTTATTATTTTTTCACAGGCGGTTTTGTTGTAAAGTCCTGTCATTTCGTCGTTCATAAGACGGCGTTCAATTTCTTCCTGAGCCTTCTTTTCTTCGTCGAAGACATTTACACGTCCGACAATCCTTTCGGGGACGCCGTTGCCGTCAAGAACGTTTGTGAAATGCATTTTATACCAGTGGTACAGCCCGTCGTCACGGAATTTGCCCTGAAATTCAAATGAGCCTATGTATTTCTGCCTTTTGGCTCTTTCGATATTTTTCTTCAGTTCTTCTTTAAAGTCGGGATGAATATAATCGGTTGAATCGAGCTGCTTGAAAAAGTCGTAAATCCGACTTCCGAGGCCGGGTCTTGTCCACATAATCTTTGAAACGATAAGCGTGTCGGTCGCTATAACGTAGTCGAAGGGAAGCTCGTCCATATTTTCTTCAATCGCCTTATATCTTTCGGACTGAAGATAGAGCTGATTTTCCATCTGTTTACGTTCTGTTGTATCCCAGATGACCGAGTAAAAAACGGGGTTATCGCCGTGATATTTAAAGACCTTCGCCTTCATTGAAACAAAGACGTTTATCCCGTCGTTACGGTTTACCTGATATTCAAACTCAAAGGAAGAAGAGCTTTTGAGCGATTTTTCAAGAGCCTTGCAGAAAGCGGGATATTCGTCCTCTTTAATAAAGCGTGAAATATCCATGTCGCCAATCATATAGAAGTATTCGCTCGTAAAACCGTTTAACACAAAGTATTCCTCGTTGGCGTAAGAAATTTTCATTCTTCCGTTTTCATATTCAAAAACGCAGATACCGCCGGGAATGTTTGTCATAAGCGTTTCAAGCTCGTAAGAAGCGTCCTTGAGCCTTTCGTTAGCTTCAACCATTTCGGTAATATCGGTGACTGTGCCGAAGAGCCGTTCCTCGCCGTCGGGACCGATAATCCTCCG
This sequence comes from Oscillospiraceae bacterium, assembly GCA_015066565.1. Classification (GTDB taxonomy): domain Bacteria; phylum Bacillota; class Clostridia; order Oscillospirales; family Acutalibacteraceae; genus Fimenecus. The sequence continues at coordinate 36,375 of SVOB01000002.1, forward strand.
ACCTACGTCGTGAAGCCATTTTATATTACCAAATTCGTCAAGAATACGGTAGGTGACCTCGCTTCTGTCGCCTACGCGAAGCTGGTCGGCAACCGTGTCGACTGCCCAGCGGCTGTCGGGTGAATAAATCATATTTATAGGCTTGTTTGAGGTCATTTCAAGAAACTCTTTTTCAGTTTTTCCGAAAAGACGGCATAAACCCTCGGTTACCGAAATAAACTCGCTGTCAAGACTTACGGTGGAGATGTATCCGCCGCCGTTTACGTTGTCAAAAAGCGCGCGATAGGTAAGCTCGCCCTTTGCGAGGGCGCGCTCTTTTTCGGTGGCGTTCTCATCTTTCAGTATTTCGTTTAAAAGCTGATAATCCGACATCTTAGCAACTCCCGAAAATAATTCATTTTGATTTTATACTTTTTGTCATTCAATGTCAATCTTTTTGACGGTTAGCACAGGCTAAAGGCTTGACAAAAATAGCGCTCGCAAATATAATTTTAGGTGAGTATAATATGTGAAAGTTTTATACACAAATCTAATTAAAGGAGTGTTTTTTATGGATCTTAAAGGCACAAAAACCGAGGCTAACCTTCTTACCGCTTTTGCCGGTGAGTCACAGGCGCGCAACAAGTACACATATTTCGCTTCAAAGGCGAAAAAGGAAGGCTATGAGCAGATAGCGGCTATTTTTGAAGAGACCGCCAATAACGAAAAGGAACACGCTAAAATGTGGTTCAAGCTTCTCGGCGGTATCGGCTCTACAACCGATAACCTCAAGGCTGCCGCTGACGGCGAAAACTTTGAGTGGACAGATATGTACGACAAGTTCGCCAAGGAGGCAAGAGAAGAGGGCTTTGACAAGATTGCCGCTATGTTTGAAGGCGTAGCGAAGATTGAAAAGGACCACGAGGAAAGATACAGAAAGCTTCTCGCCAATATCGAGGGCGGCCTTGTGTTCTCACGCGACGGCGATATGGTATGGATTTGCCGTAACTGCGGTCACGTTCATGTCGGCAAACAGGCTCCCGACGTTTGCCCCGTATGCGCTCATCCCCAGAAGTACTTTGAGCTTAAGAGCGAAAACTATTGATTGACGGAGGAAGAATAAATGAAATACACTTGTGATATCTGCGGTTATGAATATGACCCCGCAGTAGGCGATCCCGATAACGGCATAGCTCCCGGCACAGCATTTGAAGACCTTCCCGACGATTGGGAATGTCCGATTTGCGGCGCAGGCAAAGACAGCTTCAGCGAGGAATAATTATGATGAAATTTTACAAATGCAATCACTGCGGCAATATTATCGCTTTTGTTGAAAACAAGGGCGTTCCGGTAAAGTGCTGCGGCGAAAAGATGGAAGAAATTGTTGCTAATACTGTTGACGCAGCTAAGGAAAAGCACGTTCCCGTTATCAAGGTTGAGGGCAATCTTGTAACGGTTTGCGTCGGCGACGTGGCTCATCCGATGCTCAGTGAACACAGTATTCTCTGGGTTGCTCTCGAAACTAAGCAGGGCGCGCAGAGAAAGGAACTCGCTGTCGGAAGCGAGCCGAAGGTTCAGTTCGCTCTTGTTGACGGTGACGAAGTTGTAGCGGCTTACGCTTATTGCAATCTTCACGGTCTGTGGAAGGCTGAAGCATAAGAAATTTTAATTAAAGAGAAAGCGGAGTGAAAACTCCGCTTTTTTTGTGCTCTAAAGGTTGAAAAATGATATTATTTATAGTATTATATTATTTTGTAGAAATATGTTCAGTTAATGTATTAAGCAGGTGAAAGAATGAAAACGGCGGTTGTTACAGGCGCTTCAAGAGGAATAGGCGAAGCTATAGCAAAAAGACTTTGCGAAAAAAGCTTTGCCGTTGCGCTCATATATAAAAACAGTGACGAAAAGGCAAATGAGTTAAAGCGTGAAATGCTTTCTCTCGGTTTTGTCGCCGAGTGCTATCAGGCTGACGTCTCTTCGTCATCTCAGGTGAACGCGGTTTTTGAAAAAATCTCCGCTGAGCTTGGGTCGGTTGAGGTGCTTATAAACAACGCAGGTATTTCACAGCAGTCGCTGTTCACGGAAATTACCGACGAAATGTGGAATGAAATGATAGGAACAAACCTTACGGGAGTTTTCAACTGTTGCCGTGCGGCGACGCCGGAAATGATAAAAAACCATTCCGGAGTTATAGTGAATATCGCTTCAATGTGGGGCGAAACGGGCGCTTCGTGCGAGGTCCATTATTCAGCGGCTAAGGCCGGCGTAATCGGGCTTACAAAGGCGCTTGCAAAGGAGGTCGGAGTTTCCGGAATCCGCGTAAACGCCGTTTCACCCGGCGTTATAAAAACCGATATGCTCAACCCGTTTTCCGAAAGCGACCTTGACGAACTGAAAAAAGAAACTCCGTTAAACAGGCTCGGAACGCCCGAGGATGTTGCAAACGCAGTTGAGTTTCTTATCAGCGACAAGGCTTCGTTCATTACAGGACAGGTACTCTCGGTCAACGGAGGATTTGTTATATGAATTGCCCCGTAATGAAAAAATGCGGCGGCTGTCAACTGCTTAATATGACCTATGAAGAACAGCTCAGCTTTAAGCAGGCTTCGGTAATAAAGCTGCTCGGTAAGTTTCATCACGTTGACGAAATAATCGGGATGGATAACCCGTATCATTACCGCAACAAGGTTCAGGCGGCGTTCAGCCTTGACAGGAATAAGAATATTATTTCGGGCGTTTATCAGTCCTCGACTCACAGGGTTGTAAATGTGGATAATTGTCTGTTGGAAAATGAAGACGCAGACAGAATAAATGTAACTGTCAGAAAACTGCTTAAAAGCTTTAAACTGACGCCGTTCAACGAAGATACGGGCAAGGGATTTTTAAGGCACAGTCTTATTAAAAAGGGCTTTAAAAGCGGCGAAATAATGGTTGTTCTCGTCTCGGGAACGGTGGTGTTTCCGAAAAAAAGGCAGTTCGTGAACGCTCTTGTTGAAAAGCACCCCGAAATTACAACGGTTGTCTGGAATATCAACGATAAAAGAACCTCGCTTGTTCTCGGAAAAAGGAATGAAACTCTTTACGGAAGCGGTAAGATTGAGGAGGAGCTGTGCGGCTTCAGATTTCGCATTTCCCCCTCGGCGTTTTACCAGATAAATCCCGTTCAGACCGAGGTCTTATATAACAAGGCGCTTGAATTCGCTTCGCTTACGGGAAAAGAAACCGTTATAGACGCCTATTGCGGAACGGGTACGATAGGAATTATCGCTTCAGAAAATGCAGGTCGGGTCATAGGCGTTGAGCTGAACTCCGACGCAGTCCGTGACGCAAGGGAGAACGCAAAAAACAATAATGTAAATAATATAAAATTCATAAAGGCTGACGCGGGCAGGTTTATGCTCGAAATGGCGAAAAACAACGAAAGGGCGGACGTTGTAATTATGGACCCGCCAAGAGCGGGGAGCGACAGGGCGTTTCTCTCGTCGGTCGTTTCGCTTTCGCCCGAAAAAATAGTCTATATTTCCTGTAATCCCGAAACTCAGCAGAGAGATTTGTTCTTCCTTGTGAAGAACGGCTACAAAGTCCGCAAAATCCAACCCGTCGATATGTTCCCGCATACAAAACATGTGGAAACAGTAGTATTGATGACAAAGAAATAAACAAATCGGGATTTGTCGGGTAATTAAGCCTTCTCCTTGAGGAGAAGGTGGCGGCGAAGCCGACGGATGAGGTGTAGCCACAAAGTTGCGTTATTGGTTACTTTCCACCTCATCAGTCACCTGCGGTGACAGCTTCCCCTCAAGGGGAAGCCTTATTTGATAATCTCACCAAATTCCGGTTTGCCGAGAGCGTTTAATAACGATACAGGCTTTTTGAGGACAGTATGGACAACGTTTGAGAAAGAATTAAGATTAGAGATATGGGAGGGCAATAACTCAATGAGTAAGAGAAATGGAAAAATCGAACTTTTAAGGTTTGTATTTGCCATAACGGTATTGCTTTTCCATGTGCAAATTGATTGTGACGTCCTGAAGGAACCCTTGTTCGGTGTTTTTTATGTTTTTCCTTTTGGAAAACTCGGCGTCGAATTCTTTTTCCTTCTTTCCGGAATGTTGATGGCGAATTCCATTGACAGGGATTACAGAAAAGCGGACAATCACCCGGATTTAAAACACTTGGGGACAGATACCGTTTCATTCATTTGGAGAAAAATAAAAACGGTCCTTCCTTACCATATCATCTTTTGTGTTCTTGCAATTGGTATTGGCATATATAAGCACGGCAAATCAAATGAATCCGTAATTGAGTATTTAATCATACAGCTTCCGTCAGTATTCTTTATGAATTCTACCGGATGGATTGACCCGTCATCAACAGGTTTAATAGCGCCGGAATGGTATTTGTCGGCGATGTTTCTGGTGATGTTGGTTATTTATCCGTTGGTAAAGCGTTACTGGAACGTTGTACCTTACACATTCTGCCCCTTTGCGGGAATTTTATGTATCGGTTATCTGCTTCAAACGTTTAATGGCCTGCCGGGAAACATCGGAAGTTTTACCGGAGTTGTTTTGTCAGTTAACATCAGGGCTTTCGGCGTTTTGTGTCTGGGCGTAACCTGTTTTAAAGCAAGTGAAAGAATAAAAGAAACGGAACTGAAGGCGTTAACCGGCGCGTTTCTTAAACTGTTAGAACTCGTATGCTACATGGCTGTTCCGGTTCTTATGTGCATAAAGAAACAATATGTTAACACGTGCGTTATTATGCTTCTGATGGTGGCTTTGACCATTACATTCAGCGGTAAAGGTATAGGTAATCAAAGTCCGTTGTTTCAAAATGCGTTTTGCCGTTATTTAGGCAGATTGTCACTGCCTATATATTTGGGATAGAATTGCGTGCGGTCCATAATAAAAGTGTTTAAGCTGCAAATAAAAGCTCCCAAGCTTCACTTCATTCTTGCCGTGTTCGGTTCAATTGCCCTTGCCGCAATTGTGATGTGTTTATGGGAGGCTTTTCAAAAAGCGAAAAAGTCAAAAAGAGAAAAAACAGTCGTCTGAACTGTCTTTACATACGGCGCGGATAACCCGACTGTCAATTATAAGTAAATTGAACCAAAGCGTTTACAAGATAGTATCGAAATTAAGATATAATTAAATAACCAATACAAACAGGGAGAAAAATTCTATGAAACACGCCGTTATTATCACCGAATCGGAAAAAAACAACTATGAGAAGTGTATTGAGGTTGAAGCCTCCGACGGACAGAAGCTTTTTCTTGCCGAGCAGGAATATACTCAGGCGCAAACGGATGAATTCAATAAAGAAAAGTCAAAATGGATTATAAGCCGCGCGAGGACCCGGTATTTTCTGGCGGACTCAGACAGCGGAGAAGATGCCAGAGGTTATTATTGCGGTTATTTTGACCTGTTACCCGAAAATGCGGTCTTTAAGGACGAAAAATTGGCCGGCTGTTATCTTTGCGCAGGTAGTTTCAACTATTCCGGCAGGGGCAGAGCAAGCTTTGAAGTAGAAAAATGGGGCTATCCCGGCGACAATCCCTTCGTTTTTGTTTCTTGCGGAAATAAAACCCATGTGTTTATCTTTTCGGACGAAGCAACTCACTCCTTTGAGGATTGGGAGCTTCTTGTAAGAAATCCTCAGAAGGAATACCGTTCATATATTGATTTTTAAAAATATCCGTTAATACGAATTGAGGAAAAACTATGGATTACAAGGCTAAGGTTGTAAACGATACGTCGGATTTTATTGTGCTTGCGGAGTATATTCCGAGCGTTATTCAGGAAATCCGCTACTATTCGACATACAATTTCATAGGCGACCGGATTGACGGCTATGAGCAACCAGTAGCGCTTATTACAAAAGAGGCGGCGAGGGCTCTTAAAGCGGTCAGCAATCAGGCTGCGGCTATGGGTTACAGACTGAAGATTTTTGACGCCTACCGACCCGCCTGCGCCGTAAGGCATTTCGGTATGTGGAGTATTGAGGACCTTGACCTGAGGATGAAGCCGTTTTTCTATCCCGACCTCAATAAGCACGAGCTTTTTGAAAAGGGCTATATTGCGGGCAAGTCAAGTCACAGCAGGGGAAGTACGGTAGACCTTACGCTTTTTGATATGAGCACGGGGCGCGAGGTCGATATGGGAAGTCCCTTTGACTTTTTCAGCGAGGTTTCCCATCCCGATTATGAAGGCGTTACCCGTGAGCAGTATGAAAACAGGATGTTGCTTCGCGATTTAATGGTAAGAAACGGCTTTGAGCCTATTGACTGCGAGTGGTGGCATTTCACCTTAAAGGACGAGCCGTTCCCCGATACTTATTTTGAATTTCCCGTTTCGGCGGAAATACTTAAAAAATAATTTCAGAAACCGAGGTAATACGGATGAAAAAGACAGACGATAAAGAGAGAAAGCTCTCAAAGGCGGAACAGAAACGCCTTGAAAATTTTGAAATAACAAAGAACGGGCTGATTGAGCAGGGCTACGAAATGAAGGAGCATACGTTAGGCTTGCTTTACGCCAATATTATGGCTGTTGTCGTCTCGCTTCCGTTCTTTTTGCCTGTAATAGTTATCTATGCGCTCGTTCAAGACAGCGGATGGTGGTTTCATCTGGGCTTAAAAGACCTTATCCTTTTCGTTGTCTTTGATGTTCTTCTCATTGTTGCCCACGAAGCCGTTCACGGTATCGCCTGGTCGATATTCTGTAAAAACGGGTTTAAAAGCATTGAGTTCGGAATTATGGCTGAAATGTGCACCCCTTATTGCAACTGCTCTGAGCCTTTAAAGAAAAACCAGTATATTTTCGGCTCTCTTGCTCCGCTTGTCGTTGTCGGTATTGTTCCGTCGGTAATTGCGATTATTACGGGCTGGTACTGGCTTCTTCTCGTCGGCGTTGTTATGATTATGGGCGCAGGCGGAGATATCATTATCACCTTCAGAATGTTAAAATACAAAACCGAAAAGCAGGACGTTATATTTTATGACCATCCTACAAAATGCGGTTTCGTTACCTTTGAAAGATAAATTATTCACGGCACAGCTAAAAAGGAGGAATGAAAATGTATTACCTGATTAAGAGCACCCTTACGGAATGTACTCTTGAGGATTGCAGGACAAAGGGCGGTCAGTATGTTGCGATTCTAACCCCTGAGGAGTGGGTAAGTCAGCGCGACATATTTGAAATGGGTATCGACCTTGAAATTGACGCTTTGGAGGTTCATAACACCAAAGCCGAGGTCAACTATGACTCGCTGACAGGTACTTTTTCAATCCCCGACAGGCGTGACGTAACGGGCGAGGACTATAAATTCGCCTTTGCGCTTGACGAAAAGGGAATTGTTTTTATTGATTCAAGCGGAAGGGCGCAGAAGATTGTTAACAGGGTCAAGAATACTAAAAAATGGCGTATGCCGTCTCTCGAAAGATTTATGTACGATTTTCTTGAACAGATTATTCACGGCGACCAGCCGTTGCTTGAAAAATATGAAAAGGAGCTTGTCGCCCTTGAGGACAGAATTGTCGACGGCGACGACGAGGAGGAAATTCTCAACCGCGTCAACGAAATCCGAGGCGACGTAAGAGAGCTTCGCACCCATTATGAACAGCTTATTGACTTCGGTCAGGAGCTTGAGGAAAACGAAAATAATTTCTTCAAGGAACAGAACGAGCGTTATTTCAGGCTTTTTATCAATAAGGCGACAAGACTTCAGGATATGGCTTCCTCGCTTCGTGATTATACCGTTCAGATAAGGGACTTGCAGAAAACTCAGCTCGACGTTAAGCAAAACCGTATTATGACGATTCTTACAGTCGTCACAACGATTTTTATGCCGCTTACCCTTATAGTAGGCTGGTACGGAATGAATTTCAGATATATGCCCGAGCTTAACTGGAAGCTCGGTTACCCGGTCGTAATTGCCGTCAGCCTTTTAATCGGCGTCGGCGGACTGATTTACTTTAAAAAGAAAAGGTGGCTTTGATATGAGAATATCCGATATCTTCAGCGCTAAGACCCCTGTTTCATTCGAGATTTTTCCCCCTAAAGGCGATTTGAGCGTAGACTCGCTTCGCGACACTCTTTCCGCGTTAAAACAGCTTAATCCCGATTATATTTCCGTAACCTATTCGGCGGGCGGAACGGGCAACAGCGAAAAGACGGTTGAGCTCGCTTCGGTTGTAAAAAACGAATTCGGAATTGAGGCTATGGCTCACCTTACCTGTATTAATTCCGATAAAGAGCGCGTGCGTCAGGCTGTTTCAAAAATCAGGGACAACGGCATTGAAAATGTTCTTGCCTTAAGAGGCGATATAATTGAGGGAAACACCCCGACCGATTTTAAAACAGCGGCTGACCTTATTGAAGAAATTAAAAATGAGCCGCTTTGTATCGGCGCCGCCTGTTATCCCGAGGGACACGTTACCTGCGAAAGCGTAGAGAAGGATATTGAATATCTTAAAGCCAAGCAGGACAAGGGCGCTTCGTTCTTTGTAAGTCAGCTGTTCTTTGAAAACAGAGCCTTTTACGAGTTTATTGAAAAGGCGAAAAAGGCGGGTATTTCCGTTCCCGTAACGGCGGGTATTATGCCTATGCTCTCTAAAGCTCAGGTCAGCCGTATGATTTTTATGTGCGGCGCTTCTCTCCCGAGCGAGATTATAAGAATACTTAATAAATATGAATCTGACGCCGAAAGTCTTAAAATGGCGGGTATTGAATACGCCGCAAAGCAGGCGAACGACCTTATTGAAAACGGCGTTGACGGAATTCACCTTTATACTATGAATAAGCCCGAAATCGCTATGGGCATTATGGAAAGAATTAAATGATAAAGCTTGACGGCAATAAAAAAGAGGCGCTTCGCTATCTCGGTTATTTCGGAAAGGGAAATGCGGACGAAATTGACGAAAGGCTCGACCTCGCCATGAGGGAGGGCTTAAGGCTTGCTGCGCCGAGAAGCGTTTACCTCATTTTTGACACCGAAAAAACCGAAAAAGGGCTTTTGCTTAAAAATACCGACCTTTTTCTTGAGGGAAAAAATATCAATTCCCATCTGGACGGGGCTTGTAAATGCGCCGTGATGGCTGTAACTGTCGGCGCGGGGATTGAAAGTGTAATTAACCGCTATGAAAAAAGTGGAGAAATGTCAAAAGCGCTTTTGCTCGATTGCGTTGCGACGGCTCTTGTTGAAGAAACGGCGGATAAGGTCAACGGTGAAATTGAAAAAATTGCCGAAAACGAGGGCTTTTACTGTAAAACCCGCTTCAGCCCCGGCTACGGTGATTTTCCGCTTGAAACCCAGAAAAAGATTTTTCGGCTTTTAAACTGCGAAACGCGTATAGGCGTAACGCTAAGCGACACCTGCCTTATGTCGCCGAGAAAAAGCGTTACCGCCGTAATCGGATTTTTTAAAAAGGAGGGGAAGGAATGAACTTTGAAAATGAATTTCTGCTCTTTGACGGCGGCTTCGGAACGATGCTCCAGAAAAGAGGGCTTAAAACGGGCGAACAACCCGATATGCTTAATCTTACCAATCCCTCGCTCGTAAAGGAAATCCATAGGGAATATCTTGAAGCGGGCGCCGACGTTATAACGGCGAACACCTTTTCTTCAAACAGACGAAAGCTGCCCGAAAACGTCACTCCCGACGAGGTTATTTCGGCGGCTGTAAGAAACGCAAGGGAAGCGGGCGCAAAAACGGTTGCGCTTGATATAAGTCAGACGGGCGTTCTTTTAGAGCCTGTCGGAACGCTTTCCTTTGACGAGGCTTACGATATTTTCAAAGAGCAGGTCGTTGCCGGCGTTAAGCACGGCGCAGACCTGATACTGATTGAAACAATTTCGGATTTGCTCGAGGCGAAGGCGGCTCTTCTTGCCGCTAAGGAAAATTCGTCGCTTCCCGTGCTTGTTTCAATGACTCTCGGCGAGGACGGCAGAACGTTTTTGGGCGCTGACCCGAAAACAATTGCGCTGACTCTTTCTTCTCTCGGCGCAGACGCCGTCGGGCTTAACTGCTCGTTAGGGCCTGAGGAAATGCTCCCGTTTGTTAAAGAGATTACCGAGTATTCAAGAGTTCCCGTTATAGTCCAGCCTAACGCGGGAATGCCGAAATACGAAAACGGCGAAACCGTTTATACGGTCACGGTTGAAAAATTCGTTTCGGCTATGGAAAAAATGCTCGATATGGGCGTTACGGTTATAGGCGGGTGCTGCGGAACAACTCCCGAATTCACAAGGGCGTTGAGAAAGCTTATTTCTTCAAGAAAGCCTGTCAAGAGGAATTTCAAGCCCGTTACCGCCGTAACAAGCGCTCAGCAGTCGGTTATTCTTGAAAACAGTATTGCCGTTATAGGCGAGAGGATTAACCCGACGGGCAAGAAGAAACTAAAGGAAGCGCTTATTAACAGCGATTTTGAATATATAATCAGCGAAGCGATTAACCAGACCGACAGCGGCGCTGACCTGCTTGACGTCAACGCAGGTCTTCCCGAAATAGACGAGGAAAAAACGCTTAAGGAGCTTATTACGCTTATCCAGTCGGTTACCTCGCTTCCGCTTCAGATTGACTCTTCAAGTCCCGAAGCGCTTGAAAAAGCCTGCAGGGTTTATTGCGGAAAACCGATTATAAATTCAGTAAACGCGAAAAAAGAAAGTCTTGAAGCGATTTTGTCGATAGCTAAAAAATACGGCGCTTCGGTTGTCGGGCTGACCCTTGACGAAAACGGAATTCCCGATACGGCTGAAGAAAGGTTCGCCCTTGCCGAAAAAATCCTTTCTTCCGCAAAGGAATACGGCATACCGAAGCAGGACGTTTTAATCGACTCGCTTGTGCTGACCGCTTCGACAAATCAGAAGGCGGTAATGCAGACGCTTGAAACGATTAAGCTTGTTAAATCAAGGCTTGGCTTGAAAACCGTTCTCGGCGTTTCAAACGTTTCGTTCGGGCTTCCCGACAGGGAATTGGTCAATTCGACTTTCCTTGCCTGCGCTTTCGGCGCGGGACTTGATATGCCGATTTTAAATCCTCTGTCACAGCGCTATATGGACGTTGTAAATACGTTCAGGGTGTTAAATGCCGAGGATGAGGGCGCAAAGAAGTTTATTGAAAAATACGCAAACATTACGCCCGTTCGGGAAAACAGGGTAACCGTTCCGCTGAATGACTTTGAGTCGATTGTTATGTCGGGAAAGAAAAACGAAGCGGCTCTTTTCACGAAAGAAAAGCTTAAAACTCTTTCACCCGTTGAAATAATCAATAAGTATTTCGTCCCTGCGCTTGACAAGGTCGGCGAAAAATACGAAAAGGGCGAGTTTTTCCTGCCCCAGTTAATGTCGGGAGCCGAAACGGTAAAAGCGGGCTTCGACGTTATAAAGAACAGTTGCCCTGCGGAGCAGTCGGGCAATAAGGGCGAAATTCTTCTCGCTACGGTTAAGGGCGATATTCACGACATAGGAAAAAATATTGTCAAAATGCTTCTTGAAAACTACGGCTTCAAGGTTCTTGACCTCGGAAAAGACGTTGAAATTGAAGATGTTGTTTCCGCCGTTAAGGAGCATAACATAAAGCTGGTCGGTCTTTCGGCGCTGATGACGACCACCGTTAAAAATATGGAAAAAACAATTCAGGCGCTGAAAAAAGAGACCCCCGACTGTAAGGTTATGGTCGGCGGCGCAGTTCTCAATAGCGACTATGCAAATCAGGTCGGCGCCGATTTCTATTCAAAGGACGCGGCAGGCTCTGTAAAGGTCGCTGAGGAATTTTTTAAAAACAGTTATTAATTTTCGGAGGAATTATATATGAGAGACGTAGTTATTATCGGCGCAGGCCCGTCGGGCATTTTCACTGCGGTTGAGATGATAAGAAAGGGTGTTAAAAAGGATATCCTTATTGTTGAAAAGGGTCAGCCTGTTGAAAAAAGAGCCTGCCCGAAGAGTAAGACAAAGAAATGTATGAATTGTCAGCCCTATTGTCATATTACAACGGGCTTTTCGGGCGCAGGCGCATTTTCGGACGGTAAGCTTTCGTTAAGCTATGAGGTCGGCGGCGATTTGCCGTCGCTTATCGGCGAGGATTTCGCTCAGGAGCTTATTGATTATACCGATAAAATCTATCTTGAATTCGGCGCTGACACCCACGTTGAGGGCGTAGGTAACGACGAAGAGGTTAAACAAATCAGAAAACGCGCTATTCAGGCGGGACTTAAGCTCGTTGACTGTCCGATAAGACATCTCGGAACGGAAAAAGCCCAGAAGCTTTATTACGATATTGAACAGTATCTTCTCAATAACGGCGTTGAAATAGTTTTCGGTTATGAGTGCGTCGATATTATTCTTGAAAACGGCGTCTGCAAGGGCGTAAGAATTAAAAAGGGCGACGACGAGCAGGAAATTCTTTCAAAACGCACGATTTTTGCCACGGGCAGAAGGGGTGCAGACTGGCTTGAAAAAATCTGCGCTGAATACAATATTGCCCATCAGCCCGGCACGGTTGATATCGGCGTTCGCGTCGAGGTAAGAAACGAGATTATGGAAAAGGTCAATAAGGTGCTTTACGAGTCAAAGCTCGTCGGCTACCCGAAGCCCTTTAAAAACAAGGTTCGTACCTTCTGTCAGAATCCAGGCGGCTTCGTCAGTCAGGAAAATTATGACGATAACCTTGCCGTAGTCAACGGTCATTCTTATAAGGACCTTAAATCGAATAATACTAACCTTGCTATTCTCTGCTCGCATAATTTCAACCAGCCGTTCAATCAGCCGATTTCATACGCTCAGAAGGTCGGCGAGCTTACGAATATGCTCGGCGCGGGTCACATTCTTGTTCAGCGCTACGGCGATATTCTTGACGGAAAGCGCACCTGGCAGAAAGAGCTTGCCCAGTCGAACTTAAAGCCGACTCTCCCCGACGCGGTTGCGGGCGATATAACAGCGGCTATGCCTTACAGAGCTATGGTGAATATCATCAACTTTATAGCGGCTGTTGACCACGTTGTTCCCGGCTTCGCCTCGACCGAAACCCTGCTTTATTCGCCCGAGCTCAAGTTCTATTCAAACAGGGTTAAGATGGACGAAAACTTCAATACCTCGGTTAAGGGACTTTACTGCTTAGGCGACTCAAGCGGTTGGACAAGAGGACTTATGATGGCGTCAATTATGGGCGTACTTATGGGCAGGAGGATTGCCGAAGCCGATGAATAATGAAGTAATGCCGTCAACAAGGCGGCAACAGGCGGTCAGCTATATTCTTCTTGTAATCGGCGCTTTTATATGGGGCTCGGCGTTCATCTTTCAGAAGAAAGGTATGGATTATATCGGACCCCTTGCCTTTAACGGAATAAGAAATCTTATGGGCTCGTTTGTTTTAATCCCGTTTATTCTTATTTCGGATAAGCGAAAGCCGAAGGAAGAGCTTGAAAAAGAAAAAAGCTCAAGAAAGCTTCTTATAAAAGCGGGCGTAATCTGCGGTGTGTTTCTTGCGGCGGCTTCGACCGTTCAGCAGTATGCGCTCAAATACACCTCAACGGGCAAGGTTGGTTTTATTACAACGCTTTACATAATCTTTGTCCCGATTGTCGGCGTGTTCATAGGAAAGCGTTTCCGTCCTGTCCTCTGGATAAGCGCCGTTCTGGCAATAGTCGGTCTTTATGTTCTCTGCATAAAAAAAGGCGAGGGCTTCTCCCTCGTCCTCGGCGACTGGTTAGCTCTTGCCTGCGCGTTCCTTTTTGCATTCCAGATTCTCTCGCTTGATAAATTCACCCCGCTTGTCAATCCCGTAAAGCTTGCGAGTATTGAGTTTTTCGTATGCGGCGTAATCTGCTGTGTTCTTATGTTCATATTTGAAAAGCCGACTCTTTCGGCTGTACTTTCAGCTTACATTCCGCTTCTCTATGCGGGACTTCTTTCAACGGGCGTCGCCTATACGTTTCAGGCTGTTGCCCAGAAGCACGCAAATCCCGTTATGGCTTCGCTGATAATGAGCCTTGAATCGGTTTTCTGCGTTCTGACCGGCTGGGCGCTTCTCCACGAAACGCTGACGCCCAGGGAGACGGTAGGCTGTATAATAATTTTTATAGGCGTTATTATCACTCAATTGCCCGATTTAAAAAAGAAAAAGGCAACAGAATAAAAAATAACCCGACAGCACTTCTTGCGCTGTCGGGTTTAATTTTTTAATTATTATGCGGTGAAATTGAACTTGTCGATTATTGCGACAACCTCTTCAACCGTTTTGTTGTAAATGCGTTTGCCGAGTTCAACGTAATCCTCGTCGTTGCTCTCGTCGTTATCGCGGTCACAGAGCTTCTTAAAGGTTTCGCCGATTGCCTGAGCCGAGGTTTCGGCCTGACGTACTGCGAGCGAATAGAAGCTGAATTCGGGACCGTCCGAGAGGTCGTCGTAAACGTCTTTCGTCTGGGAAATCTTGTCGTAGAACGAATTTACCGCCGTGTTTGAAAGAAGGGCGGCGGGGAGTCGGTGGCTTAAGCACCACTGGGCAGAAAAAACAATAAGAATTCTAACCTGCTCCATAACGTATTCCGTACTCGGAATCTTACCGACAGCCGAGGCAATATGACTGTTTATCTCTTCGTCATTCAAAAAGATTTCGGCAAGGTGAACGCCTAATTTTCTCGCTTTTTCGGTATTGCCGTTGGCGCGCTGACGGTTGACCTGCTCTAAAAGAAGAGCGGCCTCGTTTTTATCGTCAACAAGTGACTTGCCGAATATTTTAATGTCGCTGTCGTCGTTGAACATCGGTTAACCCTCCGAAGCGGTTTGTTCAGTAGTTTCGGCTTCCCCGGCAGCCTTAGCCGCCGCTTCGGCCTTTTTCTTAAGGCGCTTCTGTCTTGCCTTGTAGTTTAAAAGCTTTGTGAGGTTTTCCTCGGGCATTTCGCAGTCGCCCACGGAAACGGGATATTTATTATAAAGCCCGTGGAACTCGCTTCCGCCTGTAGCGAGAATTTTATTCTTTGAAGCGAATTTTTTAAGAATTTCCCTGTCTTCCTCGGTGTTATAAGGCGACCAGACCTCAACGCCGTCAAGCCCCTGGGAAAGAAGCTTGTCCAGAAGGTCCATATTGCCGTGCTTTGACGGGTGCGCAAGAACCGCAACGCCGCCTGCGTCGTGAATAGCCTTGATAACCTCAGCCGTGTCGGGGTAAGCGGGCTTCGGTACAATATTGTTTTCGCTTTCGGGGTCGAAAAGCTCGTCATAAACGTCGCCGTAAATTGTCGTGGCAAAGCCGCACTCAACAAGAGCGCGCATAATATGCTGTTTATAAAGGCTTGTTGAACCCGAAGCGCACGCGGTCATAAAGTCAAGCGAAATCGGATAACGCTTGGCAACGTGAAGCATCATATAATGAGCCTCTTTACGCCTTATGAGAGTGTTTTTATGACAAAGACCTTCAAGACGGTCGGGAGCGTCGGCAAGATAACACAAAAGATGACAAAGCTTACCGCTTTCTTTTTCGGTTGCGGAAAGCTCAACTCCGTGGATAACCTGAACGCCGTGTCTCGCGCCGATTATCTTACCTCTGCCCGCGCCTGCCATGCAGTCATGGTCGGTTATGGCGATGGTGCTTATTCCTCTTTTTTTAGCCAAAACAATAATTTCTTCAATTCCGAGAGAACCATTAGATAATTTTGTATGGCAATGTAAGTCTACGCTCATTTAAATCCCCTTTCTAAACCCAAAACAACTGCGCATAGTACAAGCATTGCTTAATACAGGCGATATTTACCTAATTTACAATAATATTAAGATAATTATATAACAAAAAAATTAATTTTGCAAGTAAAAATTATTTATATTAGCAAATCAAATGTTAAAAGTCAATAAAAAAATGAAGATAGAAATATTTTTGTTAAGGTTGTAAGAATTTAGCATTTAAAAAATGTGTATAGTGGAGAATTTTAAATTTCGATTTTTTTACCCTGTTTGACCCGCTTTTCTATTGACAATCACTCTCAATTATTATAAACTTTACTGGTGATTTAAGTTATAAATAATATGTAATATAAAGGAATGGACGAAAAAATGAACAACACCGAAAAGACAATGGATAAAATTACCGCCCTGTGTAAAACAAGGGGCTTTATCTTCCCCGGAAGCGATATTTACGGCGGACTTGCGAACACCTGGGACTACGGCCCGCTCGGCGCAAGGCTTAAGAACAACGTAAAGGATACCTGGAGAAAGCGCTTTATTCAGGAAATAAGAAACAGCTTTGAGGTTGACGCCGATATTCTTATGCACCCGAGAGTATGGGAAGCAAGCGGCCACGTCGCTTCGTTCTCCGACCCGCTTCTTGACTGTAAGGAGTGTAAAATGCGTTTTCGAGCCGATAACCTTATCGACGACTTCAATCCCGACGCTCATGCCGACGGTATGACGAAGGAAGAGATGTTCGATTATATCAAGGCTCATTCAATTCCCTGCCCGAACTGCGGCAAGCATAATTTCACCGACATCCGTGAATTCAACCTTATGTTCCAGACCTTCAGGGGAGTTACAAATAATGCAAAAAGCGTTATATATCTGCGTCCCGAAAACGCTCAGGGCGAATATGTAAACTTCCTCAACGTTCAGCGTACAATGAGAGCTAAGCTTCCCTTCTCAATCGGTCAGATAGGAAAGGCTTTCAGAAACGAGATTACGCCCGGTAACTTCACCTTCAGAACAATCGAGTTTGAGCAGATGGAATTCCAGACCTTCTGTAAAGAGGGAACGGATACCGAGCTTTACGATTATTTCAAGGAGTACGGCAAGAAGTATTATATGGACCTCGGTATTCCCGAAGAGCACCTTCGCTTCCACGACCACGAAAAGCTCGCACACTACGCCAAGGCGGCTTGCGATATAGAATTTCTGTTCCCGTTTGGCTGGGGCGAAATCAACGGCACTCATAACAGAACCGATTTCGACCTTACTCGCCATCAGGAGTATTCGGGTCAGAAGATGGAATATCTTGACCCCGAAACGAACGAAAAATTCATTCCCTATATTGTTGAAAGCACCTACGGACTTGACAGAACGGTTCTCGCTCTTCTCTGCGAGGCTTATGACGAGGAAATAATCGACGAAGAAAAGAACGATACGAGAGTTGTTCTTCATCTCAATCCCGCAATCGCGCCGTTTAAGGCGGCTGTCCTTCCGCTTTCAAAGAAGCTTTCGGACAACGCTCTCAGTGAGGTTTACGACAAAATCAAGGGCGCCTTTATGGTTGACTTTGACGAAACCGGCTCAATCGGCAAGCGCTATCGCAGACAGGACGAAATCGGAACTCCGTTCTGCATTACCTACGACTTTGATTCAATGGAAGACGGTTGCGTAACGGTCCGTGAAAGAGATTCAATGACACAGGTAAGACTTCCCATAAGCGAAATCGAAGCCTATATTTCCGAAAAAATCAAATTCTGATTTAATTAAAAATAACCGCTGATATTCTTTAAGAGTATCAGCGGCTTTTTTTTATTGAAGAATATCAACGGGGTTTATAAGAACGCCGCCCGACCGGATTTCGATATGCAGGTGAGGGGAGGAGGGCTCAAGCGGAATTTTACCGACAGTGCCGATTTTTTCGCCTGCCTTAACCTTTTCTCCTGACTCGACCGATACCTTTTCACTCAGTCCGCAGTATTTTGCCGTAACCCTGTTTCCGTGGTCGATTTCAACAACTGTTCCCCAAAGCGAATCCGAATAAACGGCGGTGACTATCCCGTTATTTATTGCCTTTACGTCCGCGCCCTCGTTAGAGGCAAAGTCGGTTCCGTTATGTGTTCGCCAGTCGTTTGTCTGTTCGTTCTTTACAAGCTCGCCGTTTGAGTAATGCGAAAGCACCTTGCCGTCAACGGGAAGAACAAAGTAGTTAAGCGGTTTAATTTCGGTTGACTCCTCCGTAGTTGACTGTCTTGTGTCGGGAACATCGGAAACGGGATTTTCAACCGCTTTTACCGTCGGCGCCTCGGTTGAGGTAACTGATTTTTCGGTTGTTTTTGAAGCTGTGTTGTCAATAAGTCGCCTCGCGTTCTGTGAATTGCGCCAGGCTGTCAGAGAAAACGCAAGAACAAGAAACAAAACGCAAAGATAGGCTATTCGGCCCTTTTCGGAAATTTTGATTTTTTTCACGGTAAAACCTCCCTTTGAGGATAGTCTGCCCGAAATGGAAATTTTTATGCAAAAAATATTTTCGATTTTGGCAAACAAATGTTTGCTTTTTTGATAATTATATGTTATAATGGCGTAAAGAAGAGTGTAAAATTACTTTTTTCAGAGGTGATAATATGAATCCCATCAGCGATACTCAAAGGAAGATATATGATTTTTTACTCGAAAGAAGCCAGACTAACGGCGTTCCGCCCTCAGTCAGAGAAATCGGCGCGGCGGTGGGCCTTAGCTCAACCTCGTCTGTTCAGGCAAACCTCGACGCGCTTGAAAAGGCGGGCTATATCGAGCGTGACCCGATGCTCAAAAGGTCAATAAGAATTTTAGGTCAGGCTGAAAATGTGACGAGCGTTCCTCTTCTCGGAACTGTTGCGGCGGGTCAGCCTATCCTCGCCGTTGAACAGGCGGAGGGTTACCTTCCCTACAGCGGTCACGTTTCAAAGGATAAGCCTCTTTTCGCTCTTAAGGTTAAGGGCGAGAGTATGCTCTGGGCGGGTATTCTTGACGGCGATATAGTCTTTGCCGAAAGAACTCCCGTTGCTTCAAACGGTGAAATAGTTGTCGCTCTTGTCGGCGACGAGGCTACGGTAAAGACCTTTTATAAAGAAAAGGGCCATTTCCGTCTTCAGCCCGAAAACGACGCCTTTGAGCCGATAATAGTCAAAGAGGTTACTATTCTCGGTAAGGTTGTTGCGGTGCTTCGCTATTATTAATATGAAAAAGAATTTCGGCGCGGCTGTCGTCTTTATCGGCGCGGCCGTAAATCTGGCGCTTTTTCTCGTAAAGCTCTATATTGCGCTTTCGTGTAACAGCATCAGTATTTATCTTGATTCAATAAACAACGCTCTGGACTCGCTGGTCTGCGTTGCCGCAGGTATCGGGTTTATTATTGCCGAAAAAGAAACAACTCAAAAATACCCCTTCGGGTTCGGAAGAACGGAAGGGGTTGTAAGTTTTTTAATATCGGTTATAATAATAGTTACGGGCGCTTCGTTTTTATATACCTCGCTCGGGCGGATTATGTTTCCGCTTCCGGTGTGGTATTCAACAAGACGGGCGTTAACGCTTTTACTTACAATACCCGCTAAATTCGGCTTGCTTATGTTCTATAAACGGGCGTCAAAAAAGCAACCGTCGGCGGTGTTCGGTTCACTGGGGCTTGACAGCATACTCGACTTTTTAATCACTCTCTGTTCTCTTTCCGCCTTGGTGCTGTCCGAAAAAATCGGGCTTACCTTTGACGGAATTGCGGGGCTGGTAATCAGCCTTATACTTATCGTTCAGGGCATAAAAAGCGTTAAGGAGTCGCTTTCAACGCTTCTTGGAAAGCGTGACGGTGAGCTTTGCGAAAGAATTGAAAAAGCGGTTTCTCTCGTTGACGGGGTGAAGTCCGTTAAAAGCGTTCAGTGCCACAGCTACGGCAAGAGAACAGTTGCCGATATAACTATTGAAACGGAAGATTCAACCGTTTCAAAGGACCTGATTGAAAAAATCAAGGGTGAAATAAAAGAAGAAAATATAACGGAGATATTTGTCGGCATAGGGGGTTAATTATGGAAACAACAGAAGAAAAGAAAGTTGACAACGCTGAAGAAACAACAAAAACTCAGTTTAAAGCCGAAAAGAAAATAAAAAGACGTAAAAGGGCGAAGAAGGCGTTGATTGTAATAGCTGCGGTTATTCTTGCCGTTACCGTTTTAACGGTGGCTGTCAATACCGTTATCTATAAATCGCTTCTTAATAAGGCTCATTCATTTGAGGCTGTCGGAAGCGAACCGCTGAATTTTGAGTATTACGAAAACGGCTGCGCAAATATTTATACCGACAAGGGACTTAAAATTGTTCAGCTTACCGACGTTCATATCGGCGCTGGCTGGATGTGTCCTAATAAGGATACAATGGCTATGAACGCCGTTGCGGCGATGGTTACGGCTGAGAAGCCCGACCTCGTTATTGTTACGGGCGACGTAGGTTATCCCGTTCCTTTCCAGGCGGGAACCTTCAATAATAAAACCTCAATTACGGTCTTTGCTGAGCTTATGGAAACGCTTGACGTTTACTGGGCTTACTGCTTCGGCAATCACGATACGGAAAGCTATTGCCTCTATTCAAGAGAGGACATTGTAAAGCTTCTCGATACCGATAAATATCCTCACTGCCTTTTGCAGGCGGGTCCCGACGACGTTGACGGAAGCGGAAACCAGATGTTCAATATTGTCAATTCGGACGGCGTAATCACGAGAACTCTTTTTACGGTTGACTCCCACGCTTACGCAAAGGGTCATATTCCCGCCATCCGCCTTCGTTACGATAACCTTCACGAAAACCAGATTGAATGGTACGAAAAAAAGGTTAAGGAAAACGAAGAGAAGAATATGGCGACGATTACCGCTCTTGACCCGAGCAAGCAGAAAAAGTATGAAAGCGAAAAGGTTCCGTCAAGTCTTTTCTTACATATCCCGCTTACTGAGTATAGGGACGCCTGGGACGAATATCTTGAAAACGGAATGAAGGACACCGAAAACGTAAAATATAATTACGGCGTAATCGGTGAGCCCGAGGACCTTATATGCTGCGGCGCGAATGAGGACGAAATGTTTGAAACAATGCTCAGACTCGGCAGCACCGATACCGTTTTCTGCGGTCACGACCACCTCAACAATATTTCGTTTAATTATAAGGGAATTAACCTCACCTACGGAAAGAGCGTTGATTACCTTGCATATTACGGAATTTACAAGCTTGGTTCACAGCGTGGCTGTACGGTAATCAATGTCGGTTCGGACGGCTCAATTGATTTCCATCCCGAAAGTTACTATCAGGATAAATACGTTTCCCATTTTGAAAAGGAAACAGTTGAAATGCAAAAACTCGGCAATCATTAATCAAAAGAGGAACGGTTAGGGCGATACCGATAAGGAGGTTTAAGCCCTAAAACGGACACTTTTCCGCTATAACGGCTTCAAAAACGGGGTTAAGGCACAAAGCATTAACCCCGTTTTATTCATTGTTCTAACGAAAAATTGTCTCATTTTAGGGTGCGAAGCAGTTTTGGCAAAGTAATTTTAGTTCATAAAGTGATTATAAAATCCCCTGCATACTTTCGTATTCAGGGGATTTTTAATTGCTTTAGGGACAAAAGGACAAAGCCAAAACCTAAACATCATTATCGGTATCGCCCTTTAGTCCGTTTCTCTTTTTTCTTGACAATATATATGTAAATAATATAAAATCAATATATAAATAATAAAAAATCAATATATAAATGAGAATTTCAGCACCTTCCCCACTTTTTTCTCAGGGAGGAATACTTATGAAAAAAAGATTATCCATTATTTTGTCATTGACTCTGGTGCTTGCTGCATTGGTTCTGACTGTTGTTCAGACTTCTGCTGCCGGAACGGTTCAGACAAGCCCTGACGGTCTGTGGAAGTATTCTGTCAATGATGACGGTATAACGGCAACAATCGGTACCGGAAGTTATGCGCAAAAGGCATATCTCGGCACTGCCGAGAATGTTACTGTTCCTTCAAGTATTAACGGCTATACCGTAACAGGCATCGGCAGACATACATTTTTTAAACTCACTTCGCTGAAAAGCGTAACATTTCCTTCAAGCGTTACAGATATGGAAGGCAACGTGTTCTACGGCTGTACTGCACTTGAAAGCGTAACACTCTCCGACAATACTGCAAGCATAGCCGATTATTTATTTGACGGCTGCTCTTCGCTTGAAAGCGTAACAATTCCCTCAAGCGTTGCAAGTATAGGCTATAAATCGTTTTATAACTGTTCTTCGCTTGAAAGCATAACAATTCCCTCGAGCGTTACAAGTATAGGCAATTTTGCATTTCAGAACTGTACCGCTCTTTCAAACGTAACAATTTCCTCGGGCGTTTCAAGTATAGGCAGTTATGCATTTCAAAATTGTACCGCTCTTTTAAGCGTAACAATTCCCTCAAGTGTTACAAGTATGGGGAATACCGTGTTTGATGGATGCATCAATCTTTCAAGCGTAACAATACAAAACGGTATTACGAGCATAGGCGATTCGGTCTTTAAAGGATGCTCCTCACTTGAAAGCATAGTAATTCCGTCGAGCGTTACGAGTATAGACAGATATGCGTTTCAGAATTGTACCGCTCTTTCAAGCGTAACAATTCCGTCGAGCGTTACAAGTTTCGGAGTCAGCATTTTTGACGGTTGTTCGGCGATTACAGAGTGCATTGTTAATTATAATCCTTCCTGCGATTACAGTAATATCAAAACAATTATTACCGATG
Organism: Oscillospiraceae bacterium; assembly: GCA_015066565.1. GTDB lineage: Bacteria > Bacillota > Clostridia > Oscillospirales > Acutalibacteraceae > Fimenecus. The sequence continues at coordinate 58,807 of SVOB01000002.1, forward strand.
TTATTATACCTGACGGCGTTACAAGCATTGGTGACAGTGCGTTCAGGAATTGTACCACTCTTACCGGCATAACAATTCCTTCGAGTGTTACGAGTATAGGCGGTTATGCATTTTACAATTGCAACAGACTTACAAGCGTAACAATCCCGTCGGGCGTTACAAGTATAGGCGGTTATGCTTTTTCAGGATGTAGCGGCATCTCAAGCGTAACAATTCCCTCGAGCGTTTCAAGCATAGGAACCTCTGCTTTTTATAATTGTTCAGCACTTACCGAGTGCATTGTAAATTATAACCCTGCCTGCGATTACAGTAATATCAAAACAATTATTACCGATGTTATTATCCCTGTCGGTGTTACAAGTTTAAGCGACAATGCATTTAACGGTTGCAGCGGTCTTACAAGCATAACGATTCCGGACAGCGTAACAGCTATAGGTAATAATGCATTCAAAAATTGCACCGGTCTTACAGGTATAACGATACCCAACAGTGTCACATCGTTAGGCGCGTCTGCGTTTGACGGTTGCTCCAATCTTTCAAATGTGACTCTTTCGGAAAATATTACGGGTATCGGCAACTACACATTCAGAGGTTGCACTTCGCTTCAAAGCTTAACAATTCCGGCAGGCGTTACAAGTATAGGCAGCGGAGCATTTTACAATTGTACAGGACTTGCAAGTGTTGTAATTCCCGAAGGGGTAACAGCTTTGAACAATTCAACGTTCTATAACTGTACATCGCTTCAGAGTTTAACAATTCCCGGAAATGTTGCAAGCATAGGCACCGATGTGTTTTACGGTTGCTCAGCGCTGAACAGCTGCATTGTTTACTATAACCCTTCCTGCAGTTACAGTAACATCAAAACATTTATTACCGATGTTATTGTTCCTGACGGTGTTACAACTATAAGCGATAATGCATTTAGCAGCTACTACTCGATTAAGAATGTAACAATTGCCGGCAGCGTTACAAGCATTGGCAGTCAAGCTTTTTCCAATTGTACCGGACTTACAGATTTAACAATTTCGGACGGTGCCACAAGCATAGGCAGTCAGTCCTTTGCCTATTGCAGCGCTCTTACAAGCTTAACAATACCGGCAAGCATTTCAAGTATAAACCTCGATTCATTTTCCGGTTGCTCAGCGTTGAACAGCTGCATTGTTTACTATAACCCTTCCTGCAGTTATTCAGCACTCAGCCCTTATATAACAGACGTTATTATTCCGGACGGAGTTACAAGTATAAATCAGCAGGCATTCAGTTACTGTTACAAACTTACAGGCATAACAATTCCCTCAAGCGTTACAAGTATAGGTGCCAGTGCTTTCGTACAATGCACAGCGCTTCAGAGCATAGTTATTCCTAACGGCATAGCGGAAATAAAAAGCGGTATTTTTTCCGGTTGCACTTCACTCCGGAGCGTAACTATACCTGACAGCGTTACAAGCATCGGCAGTTCTGCATTCAACAACTGCTCCAGCCTTTCAAATGTAACAATTCCGGACGGTGTTACAAGTATAGGCGATTATGCATTCAGTAATTGCAGTTTGATTGAAAGCGTAACACTTTCCGACAGCATTACAAGCGTAGGTTATCGGTCGTTTAACGGATGCACTTCGCTTACCGAGTGTATTGTGGATTATAACCCGCAATGTACCAATTATTCAAACATCAGTTCGGTAGTTACAGAGATAAATCTGCCCAATGGTATTACAAGTATAGCAAACGATCAGTTTTACTATTTCAGCGCGCTTAAAAGCATAACGATTCCCGACTCTGTTACGGGCATAGGCAATAATGCTTTTGCCGGTTGTTCCTCACTTGAAAGTATAGTAATTCCCGAAGGAGTTACAAGTATAGGATATAACGCATTTACCAATTGTTCTTCACTTGAAAGTATAACAATACCCGGTAGTGTGGTAAGTATTGGCACTCAGCCGTTTTATAACTGTCCGTCAATCAATGAGTGTATCCTTACCTATAATCCGCTTTGCAATTATTCGGGAATAAACACTTATATTACCGAAGTTACTGTCCCTGACGGTGTTACAAGCATAAGTGACGAAGCATTTTACGGCTGCAGTAATCTTGAAAGCGTAACAATTCCTGACTCGGTAACAAGTATAGGCGACTGGGCATTTTTCAATTGTCAAAGCCTTGAAAACTTTACAATTCCCGATGGTGTTACAAGTATCGGGGCCGCAGCATTCAGATACTGCACAGGTTTTACAAGCATCGTAATTCCTGATGGCGTTACGAGCATAGAAGATGAAACTTTTTACAATTGTTACGGTCTTACAAGCATAGTTATTCCGGACGGCATTACGAGTATAGGTGAATATGCATTCTATGATTGCTCCTCGCTTGAGGGCATAACAATTCCCGATGGCGTTACGAGCATAGGCGCTTCTGCATTTTCCGGCTGTTCCTCACTTCAGAGCATAACAATTCCGGACGGTGTAACGGCTATTAACAGCGCCGCTTTTAACGGTTGCTGCAATCTTTTGAGTATAAATGTTCCCGACAACGTTACAAGCATAGGTAATAATGCATTTTACGGCTGTTCCGGTCTTTCGAGTCTGACAATCCCAAACGGTGTTACGGAAATAGGCAATTATGCATTTTACGGCTGTTCATCACTTCAGAGCATAGTAATTCCCGACAGTGTTACAAGCATAGGCAATAATACATTTGATTACTGTAACTCGCTTACGGAATGTTATTGTCACAAAGGAAGTGCTATGGACCGCTATATAAGAACACACGGTCTTACAGTTTCAAGGCAGTATTTCGGCGATATAAATTCCGACGGTGAAGTTGATATAGACGATATCGGTTTCATTATGAGTACATCTGTCGGTTTGATTGACAGTATGACCGAGTTACAGGGAATTGTTGCCGATTATAACCTTGACGGTGTAATTGACGCATTTGACGCGGCGGCGATTGACAGATATTTTGGTACCGAAAGCTTCAAAAACTATCTTCATACGGACGGTTTTGAAGACTATTCCGCAGGTACAACCATTTCTTCAGGCTCAACACCGTATTATGTTAAGTATGATGGTACCGGAAACGGCAATCAGGTAATTGTTGCGGATGGCACTTACGGAAATGTTCTTCAGGCACAGGGCGCTTCGGGCTGGGCGTCGGATATCAGATATAATTTCACGGCTGATGACAAACAGTACCTGGTGCTCGAACTTGATGTTAAACCCGTATCGGGTTCAGACCCCGGCGGAATTAACTTCGGTTCCTCGGGCGCAAGCGGAGCCTGGACAAATTCCGTATGCAGATTCGGACTTTGCGCTAACGGTGAATTCTATTGTGGTAAAAATGACTCGGCAACGGTCATCAATACAAGCATGACGCATTCAAACGGAAACTGGTATCACTTGAAGATGGCATTAGACAGAACCAACAATGTTTACTATACATTTGTTGACGGTGTTCTGCTTGATTCCAACGGCTTTACTGCTGACCCCGCAACGCCAGAGTGGTTCAGTCTGGGCGCAGGCAATAACGGAACGAATACCGTTTACTACGATAATATCCAGCTGTATTCTTCGGACAACAGCACTTGCATTACACGGTAATACAAAAAGCATAACAAAAAGGGGAGAGGTTTAAGCCTCTCCCCTTAATTTATTCAGTTAATATCAATCCTTTTCGGGTGAAAGCAGGCCGTAGCCGCCGTCCTTTCTGCGATAAACTACCGAAACGGTGTCATCCTCTGAGTTGTTGAAAAGGTAGAACTGGTGTCCGAGCATATTCATCTGAAGAATTGCTTCTTCAACGCTTTCGGGCTTTAAGAGAACTGCCTTTTTTCTGACGATTTCAAAATCGTCCTCTGCCTCGTCCGCTTCCGAAATAAAGTCATCGATGTTAGCGTCTCTCAGACGTCTTTCAAGCTTTGTCTTATTTTTTCTTATCTGGCGGATAAGGGAGTCAACACAAGCATCCAAAGCGTCTTCAAGGTCTGCGCTTCTTTCCTGAGCACGGAAAATCATACCGCCCTTATTGAGCGTGATTTCAACAATTTTGGCGCTTTTTTCAACCGTTGCGGTGATTTTAGCTTCTGCGTTTTCACCGAAAAAGCGCTCAACCTTTTTGAGCTTTTGTTCTGCCCTGTCCTTAAAGGACTGACGGGGTGTGCATTTGCGTCCTACGATTGTAATATTCATTATTACATCCCCTTTTTCCTAATCTATAGTAAGAAGCTTTTAGCTTCATCTGTATTATATCATTTATAAACAAAAAAATAAAGGGGATTACATAAGTTTTATGAAATATTTACAAATAATTCATAATAAATTATTCATTTCGTCGGGCAACGGACATTTAAGGACAGTAAGCGTACCTGTTACGGGATGAATAAAAGTGATTTTTCCGCAGTGAAGCGCCTGATGCGTAATTTCATCGCACTCTTTGCCATACATTCTGTCACCCGTCAACGGGGTGCCGAGCGAAGCGAAGTGAACTCTTATCTGGTGAGTCCGCCCGGTTTCAAGCTTTATTTCAAGAAGAGTTCTCTTTCCGTCGGTTTTAATCGCCTTCCAGTGAGTAACGGCTCTGTCGCCGCCTTCACCGACTGCCCTTAGGGTTTTCATCGGGTCGGGGCGGTAAATCGGTCTGTCAATAGTTCCGCTTCCCTCGTATTTTCCCTCGACGACGGCGAAGTACGTTTTGTCGATTTTCGCCTGAAGTCTTGCCGCGCAATAGGAATTGAGGGCGCAAACAACCAAACCCGACGTGCCCTTGTCGAGCCTGCCGACAGCCCTGAACGAAACGCCTTTTCCCTGCTCTTTAAGATGATAGATAACGGCGTTTGCGAGCGTGTCGCCCTGGTGATTATGGGTCGGGTGCATGGGCAGCGAAGCTGGCTTATTGATTATAAGCAAATCCTCGTCCTCAAAAACTATGTCCAGCTTATATTCAAGAGGCTCAATTTCGCTTTCGTTTTCGGGAAGGGTTACGCTTAAAATATCGCCCGCCTTTAACAAATCGACAGTCCTTGCGTGAATATTGTTGAGAAGAATTCCGTCTTCATAGTGTTTAAGGGTGCGAATAAGACGAGAGGAGAGTTTTGCCTCTCCTCTCAAATAAGCTATAACTTTTTTTTCGTCAAATTCCGCGGGAATTATGTAATTAATCCTGCGGCGTGAAAAATCAGTCAATGAATTTACCTCTCTGCTTGGGTTCAACGACGTACGGTAAGAACAAAACCGCCTTTTTGGCAATCGCAAGAACAAAGGGATTTTTAATAAGGTCGCCTGCGAAGCCCTGCATATAATGGGCGAAATCCCTTGTGTCGGGAATACTTGACGGCTTCATTGTAACCCTTTTATGAGGTCTGAAATTGAAGTTGAGCTTACGCTTGCCGACGGTTTCAATCGGTCTGATTGTTACGTTGAGATTTGTTCCGTCAAACCATTCGGCGTAGCAGCAAACCTTGAAATCAATCTGACCGAGACGAATCTGACCGTAACGGTAGTGGCCGTCCATTCCGCAGACAACGGTATTATTTTCGTCGCCCTCATCCCACGTCATATCGCAGGAATTTTCGGCAAAGCTGAACTTTACGTTGTCAATATTGCCCGCCCTGTCGCTCATCATAAACGTAACGTGAATCGGAATAACGCTTACAGGGAAGCCGATAAGGTTAAGAATAATGCCGAGCGGACCCTTACGGAATTTTATCGTCTTTCCGTCTATTTCTGCTTCAAGGTCGGAACGGTAGGACTCGTTAACCTCGTCCATATTTGAATTTACTATATCAACCTTTTCGGCTTCTGCCTTTTCCTCGGCTGTTTCGTCAATAAAGCCCTCGGGGAAATGACGCCAGATACATTCTCTCGCTTCGGGTTCGTTTGAAATACCAGAAGTTGTTATAATTACCGCGTCATAATCGGGAGCGACAATTCCGAACTGTGAGAACATACCGTCGGCGCGGTAGGAGTTCGGTATGGCGGCATTCTGCCAGAAGCAGAAACCGTAACCTGCCTGGTTGTCACGGGCATCGGAGGTGCCTGCGTTGTCAACCTGCTTGCTTGTAGCCTGCTTTACCCAGTCCTTCGGAATAACCTGCTTGTTCTTCCATTTGCCGCCCTTTGCGTAACAGAGAATGAATTTTGCGAAATCCTCGGTTGAAAGATAAAGTCCCCAGCCGCCCGCTTCGATTCCGTGAACGGGATCGGTTTCCCAGAAGGGTCTTTCTATTCCGAGAGGCTCAAAAAGACGCGGCATAAGATAGTCTATAACGCCCATGCCCGTAACCTTTTTAATAATAGCCGCGAGCATATAGATGTTTTCGTTTATGTAAAGGAAGGTCGTGTTCGGTTCGTAAGTCCACGGAGCCTTGAAAAAGGTCTCAATCCAGTCGGCCTTCGCCTTGTCTGCGAAAAGGCTCGGCTGTTTGCCCGCGGTCATTGTAAGAAGCGAAAAGACGGTGATTTGTTCAAGCTTTTCGTCCTTTTTCTTAACGTATTCGGGGAACAGGTCAACGAGCTTAGTGTCAAGCGAAAGAAGTCCCTCTGAAACGGCAAAGCCGATTGCCGTGGAGGTAAAGCTTTTGCTGGCGGAATACATTATGTGCTTACTGTCGTTGGTGAACGGTTCGTTATACCATTCTGCGGCAACCTTGCCGTGACGGATGACCATAAATGAGTGAAACTCCATATCGTGCTCTTTAGCGTCGGCAATAAAATCCATTACCGCCTTTGACGATACGCCTACCTCCTCGGGTGTTTTAGCCCTCGGAATGCTTTTTGTAGTAGTTTTTGCAGCCATTAATTGCACCTCCAAAAATTTTTCATTTTTTATTTTTACTGTTTATCAATTCCTGTGAAATTGGGAACCAAAGCCTTTAAGAACATTCTTGCTTTCTGGGGCGAAAGCCTGTTGATTTTGCTTATATATTCTATGAGAAGGTCGTCGTCGAAATCTACGGGTGATGTAACAAAAATCTTACTGTTCTGGGTTGTCTTGCGGTTTTCGTTTTCCTCCTCAAGCGAAAGCTCTTCGTAAAGCTTTTCGCCGGGACGAAGACCTGTAAACACGATGTCGATATCCTTGTACGGCTCAAAGCCCGAAAGCCTTATAAGGTTTTCCGCAAGGTCAACAATTTTTACCGGCTCGCCCATATCGAGAACGAATATTTCGCCGCCGTTGGCAAGACCGCCCGCCTGAACGACAAGCTGAGCCGCCTCGGGAATTGTCATAAAGTAACGTGTGATGTCAGGGTGAGTAACGGTAATCGGACCGCCGTTTTCAAGCTGTTTTTTGAAAATCGGAATAACGCTTCCGTGAGAGCCGAGAACGTTTCCGAAACGTACCGCCGCAAATTTTGTGTCGGTTGAAATACGTGCAAAGTGCTGAACGATAAGCTCGGCGACTCTTTTTGTGGCGCCCATTACGTTAGCGGGGTTGACCGCCTTGTCCGTCGAAAGAAGCACAAAATTCTTAACCTTATAATCGTTTGAACAAAGCGCCGTGTTATATGTTCCGAGAATGTTGTTTTTAATGGCTTCAAGGGGGCTGTCCTCCATAAGCGGAACGTGCTTATGCGCTGCGGCGTGGAATACGCAGGAGGGGTGGAATTCCTCAAAAACCTCTTTAAGCCTTGTGATGTCACGGACAGAGCCTATCCGGATATCAATTTCGGGATTGCCGTAATATTTTGCGTCAAGGCTGTTCTTGAGAGTAAACGCCTCGTTTTCATAAATATCGAAAATGACAATTTTTTCGGGATTATAGCGGGCTATCTGACGGCAAAGCTCGCTTCCGATTGAGCCGCCGCCGCCGGTTACGAGAATTGTTTCGCCTGTAACGTATTTACATACGTCGGGGTCAAGCTTGACCTCGGGACGTGAAAGAAGGTCAAGAATATCGACCTTTCTGAATTTTTCGTAAACCTTGTCCTTGGCGTTTGAAAGCTCGTCCAGACCGGGCGAAACCTTTATTTCACAGCCTGTGGACATACAGATATTGAGAATTTCCTTTTTCCTGTCGGATTCGGCAGAGGGAATACAGTAGATAATCTCATTGACAGCGTATTTTTTTGCTATTGCGGGAATATTGTTGCAGTCACCCTCAATCGGAACGCCGTTTACCGAATAACCGTTCTTGTTTTTGTCGTCATCAACGATTACGACGGGATTGCCGAAACGATAGCCGCCCTGCTGCATTTCCTTTAAAACCGTTGTGCCCATCATACCTGCGCCGATAATCATAATACGCTTGCTTGAGCCGGAATGACGGTAACGCTCTTTAATAAGGGTGTCGACCGTTCGGTAGAAAACTCTTATACCGATAACAAAGGCGAGAGTAATTAACATTCCGTCAAAATATCCTGCAAAGGGATAGATGACGTATTTTTTTGATTCGCCGGTTGAAAGGGTGATATAGATAAGCTCGGACCTCATAATGAGATAGTCGACAACGGCGGCTACAACCGAGGTTATAACCGAGGCGACGCCGAGCTTGAAAATATCGAAAAACGAAGCGTTTCTCCACGACGTTCGGTAAATGCCGAAGGCGATGAATACCAGAAGGAGAACAGCCGTCAGGAACGGAAAACGGTAAAGGAACTGAACCCATCTGTATTCACCGAGATGAATACTTTGCTTGTGAAGAATAAGCGAAATTACATATGAAATGTTGACGAAAAAAGCGTCAACAAGTATAAGTAAAGCGATTTTTGTCTTGTTCTGAAGACTCATTGTTTTCATTTTTATCTCTCCGAATGTGAATTAGTGCCAAGTTACATAACACGCCAAACTATATAATACTCTAATAGAGAAAAAAAGTCAATTGAACTTGTATACAAATCACGGATAATTAAATTGATGAAAATAACATATAAAGAAGAAAAAATTACCTTAAAAACCGCTTAATATAGGGTTTTTGTCTTGATAATTGCTTTATATTATAGTATAATAATATATTATTTGACTTAAGTATAAAACTTTGAAACGGAGGTGCCGCAAAATGTACAGAAAAAACTGGTCGTTGTCTTCTCTTGACAAGGAAAAGGCGGCGCTTCTTGCCGAAAACTTAAGCCTTGACCCGTTTATAGCTCTTATGCTCGTTTCAAGGGGAATTACCGAGCCGCTTGAAGTTGACGAGTTTTTCTCGGACGAGGTAGTTCTCAGCAATCCCTTTGAAATAAGGGATATGGAAAAGGCGGTTGAGAGAATTCGCCCCGCTATTGAGTCAAAAGAAAAAATTGCCGTTTTCGGCGATTATGACGCCGACGGAGTTACGGCTACGGCGCTTCTGTATTCCTATCTTAAAAGCTGCGGCGCAGACGCCGTTTACTATATTCCCAACAGAATGACCGAGGGTTACGGAACGAGTAACGAAGCGATTGACGAACTGAAAAAGCAGGGCGTAACGCTTATAATTACCGTTGATAACGGAATAGCCGCGGTAGAAGAAACCGAATATGCAAAAACGCTCGGTATTGATATGGTTATTACCGACCACCACAAAGCGGGCGAGGTACTGCCTGACGCCGTTGCGGTTGTCGACCCTCACAGAGAGGATGACCCGTCTGCGTTTAAAGAATGGGCGGGCGTCGGCGTAGCCTTCAAGCTCGTATGCGCGATTGAGGGCGTTGACGGCGAAAGCCTTCTCAACGACTATTGTGACCTTATTGCAATAGGTACTCTCGCCGACGTGGTTTCTTTGACAGATGAAAACAGAACTCTTGTAAAAGCGGGACTCGAAAAGATTAATACAAATCCCAGACTCGGAATTGAAATGATAAAGCAGGTTGCGGGCAATTCAAAATCCCTTTCGTCAATGGGAGTTGCGTTTACCGTTGCGCCGAGAATTAACGCGGCGGGCAGAATGGGCTCTGCCTACAGGGCGCTCGAGCTTCTTTTGTGTGATGACGGCGACAGGGCGAGGGTGCTTGCCGAAGAAATTGACAAAGCCAACAGAGACCGCCAGAGCGTTGAAGCGAATATCACTTCTCAGGCGATTTCGGTTATCGAGGAAAAGGGATATAAATACGATAAGGTTATCGTCGTTTCGGGCGAGGGCTGGCATTCGGGCGTTATAGGCATAGTTGCCGCAAGACTTGTTGAAAAATACGGAAAGCCCGCAATAGTTATTGCCGTTGACGAGGACAGCGCAAAGGGCTCGGCGAGAAGTCTCGGGGATTTTTCAATGTACGACGCGCTGTGTAACTGCGCGGGTCTTCTGACCCATTTCGGCGGTCACGTTTTAGCGGCGGGTCTCGGTATTGAAAAGGAAAATATAGACGCTTTCAGAAAAGCGATAAACGATTACGCCTCGGGTATGGAAATGCCGTTCCCGACATTGAAACTCGACTGTAAGCTCAACCCGTCATATATCAGCGTTGAGCTTGCCAATAACCTTTCGGCAATGGAGCCCTTCGGCAACGGTAACGAACAGCCGCTTTTCGGGCTTTACGGTATGACTGTGACCTCGGTCAGACCCATAGGCGACGGTAAGCACCTGAGGATGACCCTTTCTAAGGGCGACTCGTCCGTTTCGGTTGTTAAATTCGGAACTCCGGTTGAAGAATTTCCTTACACTGCGGGCGACAGGGTCGACGTTGCCGTTAAAATCGAGAGAAACGAATACAGAGGCGAGATAAGAACCTCTGTTCAGTTGAGGGGAATTCGTTTTTCGGGCGTGGATGAAGAAAAAAGAATCGCTTCAATCAGGCTTTATGAAAACTATTATCAGGGAACAGCGCTCGAAAAAGACCTGCTTCTGTCGCTTAAACCCGACAGGGAGTTTTTGGGAAATGTTTTCTCGTTTATAAAAAATAATTCTTCGGTTCCGCTTGAAAGCGAAACGCTCGCCGTGAGAATGGGCGTCGGTATGGGCTCGTTTGCAAAGCTTCTTATAGCCCTTGACGTGCTGACTGAGTTAAAAACAATTTCAAAAACAGAAGAGGGAAATTACGTTATTCCCGAAAAAATAGAAAAAACCGATTTATCAAATTCGGCAATTTTAAATGAATTGGAGAGGAGGCTGAAGCAATGAGTGACGACCCGAGAGCTGATTACGAACAGCTGAGAGAAATACTGTCAAGTCAATATTCCGAGGGCGAATTGGGCGTGGTTGACGCCGCTTTTGAAAAGGCTTTCGAGGCTCACAAGGCTCAGCTTCGCCATTCGGGTCAGCCCTATATAATTCATCCTATCGCCGTGGCGAAAATTCTCGCAGAACTCGGTATGGATTATCAGTCGGTTGCCGCGGCGCTTCTTCACGACACTGTTGAGGATACCGACGTCACTCTTGACGACATTAAAAACGAATTCGGAAACGATATAGCTTCTCTCGTTGACGGCGTTACAAAGCTCGGCAAGGTACCGTGGATTTCACGCGAGGAACAGCAGGCAGAAAACGTAAGGAAGCTTCTTCTCGCTATGAGCGAGGACATAAGAGTTATAATTATAAAGCTCGCCGACAGAACTCATAATATGAGAACGCTTGACTTTGTTGCGCCTCAGAAAAGGCGTGACACGGCGCTTGAAACGCTTGAAATCTATGCGCCGATTGCCCACCGTTTAGGTATCCGTGCGATTAAGGAAGAGCTTGAGGACAGGGCAATCCGCTTTCTTGACCCTATAGCTTATCAGGATATTGAAAAATATGTCGACAATATGACCCGTTCAAGGGGCGACTTTTTAAAGCAGATAAAAGAAAATATTTATAAAAGGGTTTCATCCGAAGTCAGTAACGTTATTATTGAAGCGAGAATCAAGAGCGCCCACGGAATTTACCGAAAAATGTATATGCAGCAGAAGAGCTTTGACGAAATTTACGATATTTTCGCCGTAAGGCTTATTGTTGACAGTGTTATCGACTGCTATAACTGCCTGGGAATTATTCACGATATGTATAAGCCGCTTCCCGGCAGATTCAAGGACTATATTTCAACGCCGAAGCCGAATATGTATCAGTCGCTTCATACCACTCTTTTAGGTAAAGAGGGAATTCCGTTTGAGGTTCAGATAAGAACAAAGGAAATGAACCACACTGCCGAATACGGTATCGCGGCTCACTGGAAATATAAGGACGGCGTTAAGGACAACGTCAGGTTTGAGGAAAGGCTTTCGTGGATAAGGCAGATGCTCGAAACCCAGACGAGCTCCTCGGACGTCAAGGAAATCGTAAGAACAATTAAAACCGACCTCGCTCCCGAGGAAACCTTTGTCTTTACCCCGAAGGGCGACGTTATAAACCTTCCCGTCGGCGCTACGGTAATTGACTTTGCCTACGCTATTCACTCGGCAGTCGGTCATAAAATGGTCGGCGCAAAGGTCGACGGAAGAATTGTTCCGCTTGACTACAAGGTCAAGACGGGCGAAATAATTGAGGTTCTCACGTCCTCTCAGCAGGGCAAGGGACCGAGCCGTGACTGGCTTTCGATAGTCACTACAAGTCAGGCAAGAAGTAAAATCCGCGCCTGGTTCAAAAAGGAAAGAAAAGAAGAGAATATCGTTGAGGGCAAGGCTGAGGTTGAAAGCCAGTTCAGAAAGAGCTTCATCCGTTTTTCCGACGACGAAGAGCTTGAAGGCTTTCTTGAAAAAATTGCCGAAAGACAGCGCTGTAATTCGGTTGAAGAGTTCTATGCGGCTATCGGCTACGGCGGAATTAACCTTAAAAACCTTATGCCTAATATCCGTGAGGAATATCATAAGCTCGCCGCTTCTCAGGAAAAGGTGCCCGACGAGATTATTCCTGTCGCTCCGAGAAAAAGCGCCTCGAGCAACGGCGTTGTGGTTGAGGGTATTGACAACTGCCTTGTAAAGCTTTCAAAGTGCTGTAACCCGCTTCCGGGCGACAGCATTATAGGCTTTATAACAAGGGGTCACGGCGTTTCGATTCATAAGAGAGACTGCCCGAATGTTCCTAAAAATATCGCTTATTCAAGCGAGCCCGAGCGCTGGATTAACGCTTCGTGGGATAAGAACGTCAAGACCGAGTCGTTCCAGGCCACCTTACAGATTACCTGTATTCAGCGAATAGGTCTTATGGCGGATATTTCAACTCTTCTTGCGAATATGCACGTCAATATCAACGCTATTTCAACAAGGGAATACAAGGATACGAGAAACGAGCTTCTTCTTACCATAACCGTTTCAAGCCTTGAACACCTTAACAACGTTATAGGAAAAATCAAAAAAATCGACAGTATTCTTGAGATAGAAAGAACGGGACTTTAAATGAGAGCGGTTATTCAGAGGGTTTTGTCCTCGTCCGTTGCGGTTGACGGCAAAACGGTAGGCGAAGTGAATAAGGGCTATATGGTTTTGCTCGGGGTCGTTGACGGCGACACTCAAAGCGAAGCCGAGCTTCTTGCGAGAAAAACCGCCATGCTCAGAGTTTTTGAGGACGAAAACGGAAAAATGAATTTATCCGTCCTCGACGTTGACGGCGAAATACTCTGTATTTCCCAGTTCACCCTCTGCGCAGATACAAAAAAAGGCAACCGCCCGTCCTTTACCCCGTCCGCAGAGCCGACCGAGGCCAACCGACTTTACGATTATTTCTGCGAGCAATTGAAAGCGAACGGTGTAAAGAGAGTTGAAAAGGGCGTTTTCGGGGCGGATATGAAGGTTTCGCTCATAAACGACGGACCCGTTACAATTTGTCTTGATACTGATACGTGGAGTAAAACGAAATGAAAATCAGGGTTGTTCCGACAGGGCCTATTAACGCCAACTGTTATGTAATTTATGACGAAAAAAGTCTTGAGGCGTCTGTTATAGACCCCGGCTCGTTTGACAAAAGCGTTCAGCGGGCAATCGAGGGACTTGACGTAAAAAATATAATCTGTACCCACGGCCATTTTGACCATATTCTCGGCGCGGGAGAATTAAAGGAAAAAACGGGGGCGGCGCTTCTTATCCATAAGGACGACGAGGAGTGCCTGACTGAATCAAGGGCAAACCTTGTTTCCGATTTTAATCCCGACCTTGAAATAAATCTTGAAGCCGACCGACTGCTTTCAGACGGCGACAAAATCCGTTTCGGCGATATTACTCTTAAGGTAATGCACACGCCCGGTCACTCAAGGGGAAGCATTGTTCTTATTGACGAAAGGGACAGGGTTATTTTTACGGGTGATACTCTTTTCCACGCAGGCGTCGGAAGAACCGATTTTTACGGCTCGGACGCAACTGAAATGCGTAAATCGGTTTTGAAAATTCTTAAGCTTGAGGGCGATTTTCATGTTCTGCCCGGTCACGACGGCGATTGCTTTCTTTCGGATGAGAGGAAATACTATATATGAAGCTTGTAGTTTTAAACCATCCGTTCCGATATGAAATGGAAAAGCTCTCCCGTGAGTTCTTCCCCGAAAGCGGGATAGAAGTAACCGAAGAAATACCCGACGGTGAAGCCGTAATAACCGAAATAAGAGGTAACGAAATTGTCGTCAGCTTTTCTTCACTTGAGAAAAGGAAGAATATTGACGGCATAATCGAAAAAAATGACCTTGAACGGATTATGGCTCAACTGCTTTTTGAGGTTCTGAGCGAAAAAACGCCCTACAGACCCGAATGGGGAATTCTCACGGGCATAAGACCGTCAAAGGTTATGAGAAACAAGCAAATCGAGCTTGGCGACGAAAGGGCGAGGGAGTATTTTGAAAACGAGCTTTTTGTCAGCAGAAAAAAGACTCTTCTTGCCGAAAGCGTAGCCGGAAGACAACAGGGGATAATTGATTTATCCGAAAGAAACTCTTTCAGCCTTTATATTTCAATTCCGTTTTGTCCGACAAGATGCTCTTACTGTTCTTTTATTTCTCATTCGTTCGAGAGCGCGAAAAAGCTTATTCCCGATTATCTTGAAAAGCTTGTTGAAGAAATAAGGGCGACGGGAAAAATTGCAAGAGAACTTTCTCTTAAGCTTGAAACGGTATATTTCGGCGGGGGAACGCCGACAACCCTTTCTGAAAACGAGCTTGAGATGCTTTTTAAAACGGTTTCGGAAAGCTTTGACCTTAGCTGTTTGAGAGAATACACCGTTGAAGCGGGCAGACCGGATACCGTAACTGAAGAAAAACTAATGGCTCTTAAAAGAAACGGGGTTACGAGAATCAGTATCAATCCCCAGACCTTTAACGATTCGGTGCTTGAAGCAATCGGCAGACGCCATAATTCCGAACAGACCGAAAAAGCCTTTATTCTTGCAAGAGAAGCGGGTTTTGACAATATAAATATGGATTTGATAGCGGGTTTGCCTACGGATACGGTTGACGGTTTTTCAAATACTCTTGACAGGACGCTTTCCCTTTCGCCTGAAAACATAACCGTTCATACGCTGTCTATAAAACGCTCGTCGTCAATGCAAAGGGAAATGAGCGACTTTTCCAAGGCCCGGGCAGTAGGAAAAATGCTTGAAAACGCCGAAAGAAAGCTCAAAAACGAATATTACCCGTATTATATGTACCGCCAGTCAAAATCTCTTGGCAGCTTTGAAAACACAGGCTGGTGCAAAAAGGGTAGGGAGGGGCTATACAACATCTATATGATGGAGGAAACCCATTCCGTATTTTCCTGCGGAGCAGGGGCGGTAACGAAGCTCAAGGCTCCCGAAAGCGAAGAAATCGAACGGATTTTCAATTTTAAATATCCGTTTGAATATATAAAGGATTTCGGCGAACTTTTAAGCCGAAAGGACAGAATAAAGGAATTTTATAATTCATATAATTATTAATCGTGGAGGAAGTGCTATGGCAAGGATTAACAACTATATTGAGTATATCAATCTCGAAGCGAAAAACGACCCCGCGGGTCTTATTGAAAGAAGCGAGGACCGCTATAAGAGAATTGTTGAGAACGTTGTGGACGAAAGTTTTGAAAGGGCAAACGGCGGAAGGCTTGTTATTATGCTCGCAGGCCCGTCCGCTTCGGGCAAGACCACAACCGCCCATAAGATAAAGGATAAATTTATCGAAAGGGGAGTGGACTGCCACGTCATTTCGCTTGACGACTTTTATCTTAACCGTGAGGATGTTCCCCTTAACAGCGAGGGCGAGCCGGATTTTGAAACAGTTTACGCCCTTGATTTAAAGCTCATAGACTCCTGTCTTCAGTCGCTTTTAAGCGGCGAGGAAACTTATACTCCCTCGTTTAACTTTGAAACGGGCGAAAGGGACGAAAAAGCCCATTTCTTCCGACTGGACGACAATGACGTGGTTATTGTCGAGGGACTTCATGCGCTTAACCCGATTGTAACTCAGAATATTCCCGAGGAATTTCTCTTTAAAATTTATATAAGCGTTTCCTCCCGTATATATAATGAAGAGAGCGAGGATATAATTCTCAACAAGCGTAACCTTAGGTTTATACGCAGAATGATAAGGGATTATAAGTTCAGGGCAAGCTCGGTTGACAATACATACCGTATGTGGGACAGCGTGCGTATGGGCGAGGATAAATATCTTTTCGCTTTCAAGGATTACGCCGACCTGAGAATTAATACAATTCATATCTATGAGCCCTGCGTTTTCAAAAATATCGCCATCGAAATGCTTAAAAGCGTTGAAGAGGACAGTATTTATTACAGAGACGCAAAAAGGCTTATAAGAGCGCTTAACAAATTCACTCAGATTGATACGGACAAAGTGCCCGAGGATTCGCTTTTGCGCGAGTTTTTAGGCTGATAAAAAGGAGTTGTTCTTTTGGCTAAAAGAAAAAGTCAGTCGCTTTTAAACGGCGCGTTAGTGCTGTTGGTGGCGACTCTTCTCGTAAAGATAATCGGCGCGATTTATAAAATCCCGCTGTCAAATATGATAGGCACCGTCGGCAGAGGCTACTACGATGCGGCTTATAATATCTATCTGCCTATTTACACTATTTCAATGGCAGGACTTCCTGTTGCCGTCTCAAAAATGGTGTCAGAGCAGATGGCGCTGGGCCACTACCGTGACGCGAGAATGATTTTCCGCGTGTCGTCGAGAATTTTCCTTATTACAGGTACGCTCGGACTTATCGTTCTTCTCATTCTCGCCTATCCTTATGCGGCTCTTTCAAAGAATCTTCCGACTATTCCTGCGATTCTTGCTATCGCTCCGTCGATTTTCTTCTGTTGCCTTATGTCGATTTTCAGAGGCTATTACGAGGGACTTCGCAAAATGACGCCCACGGCGGTTTCCGAGGTCTTCGAGGCTCTCGGTAAGCTCGTTTTCGGCATTGTGCTTGCAAAGGCGGTTATCTCAAAGGGAATGGCTGATTTTCACGCCGGCGCAACCGTTTTCGGAAAAACAGTTGCCGATGAATCCGAAGCCCTTTCGGCGATTTATCCCTATGCGGCTGCAGCGGCGGCTCTCGGCGTAACGCTCGGAACAGTTCTCGGACTCGGCTATCTCTTCGTTCTCTATAAGCTCAGGGGCGACCAGATTACCCGTGAAGAGCTTGTCAATTCCCCGAAGCCCGAAAAGAGCAATATTATAGCGAGAAATCTTATTAAATTCGCTATTCCCGTTGCTACAAGCTCGCTTATTTTCTCAATTACAAATATGATTGACTCTGTTATGGTTCAGAACAGATTACAGACCGCTATTGACAAGGACCTGAACTATATCAAAACGGTTTATCAGGCGTCAATTCAGATGGGAAATATTCTCGACAAGGACTTAAAGACCTATCTTTTCGGCGCATACAGTCTTTCGCTTGACTTTAAAAACCTTGTTCCCAATCTCGCTATGGCGCTGGGAATAAGCGCAATTCCCGCTCTTTCGGCGGCATGGGCGATAAAGAACCGTGATGAAATAAGAATTTCGGTTGAGTCGGTTATCAGGGTCATTCTTTTAATCTCGTTCCCTGCGGGAATAGGTATGGCTGTTCTTTCCGAGCCGATTTTATCTCTTCTCTATTCGAGGGGTGAAAGCGCTTCGGCAATTCCGATAACTGCGCCTATTCTTACCGCCTACGGCTTTAGCGTGTTTATTATGGCTCTTTCAACGCCTATGACCAATATGCTTCAGGCTATCGGCAAGCCTATGGTACCGCTTAAGGCGCTTACGGTCGGCGCAATAGCAAAAATTATTATCAACTATATTCTTGTCGGTATTCCGTCAGTTAATATCAACGGCGCCGTTGTCGGCACAATCGGCTGCTATGTTATTATTCTCGGAATCAGTCTTTATTCGCTTATAAAGACTACGGGCGTTAAAATCAATATTATGTCAGTCGCCGTTAAACCGTTTATCTGCGCGGCGCTCTGCGGCGGGGCGGCTTTCCTGTCATACACTTTGTTTAACCGGATTTTATCCTTCGGTTCGCCGGACAGCATAATGAATTCCAAAACGCTTTCAACCTTTATAGCGATAGGAATTGCGGCTGTAATTTACCTTATTTCGCTTCTTTTGGTCAAAGGAATAGCAAAAGATGATATAATTATGCTTCCAAAAGGAGAAAAAATCGCTAAAACACTTGAAAAATACGGATTTTTAGGTTAAAATAGGAAGGAAGTTTAAAGTGGTTACGGATTTTGAATTCAAGTCTGTTTACGACATTAACGATTTGCTCAGAATAATGGAATTACTCCGTTCCCCCGAGGGTTGCCCCTGGGATAAGGAACAGACCCACGAGTCCATTAAGTCAAGCCTCATTGAAGAAACCTACGAGGTTATAGAGGCCATCAATAAAAAGGATAACGAGCTTATGTGCGAAGAACTCGGCGACGTTCTTCTTCAGGTTGTTTTCCATTCCCAAATGGCTAAGGAAAACGGTTCGTTTGATTTTGAAAAGGTCGTTGACGGCGTATGTCAGAAACTTGTTGAACGCCACCCTCACGTTTTCGGCGAGGTTAAGGCTGACACAAGCGACGAGGTCCTCAAAAACTGGGAGGACATAAAGAATAAATCCAAAAACCGAAAAACCGCTACCGACAGTATGTTAAGCGTACCCAGAGAGCTTCCCGCCCTTATGCGAAGCCAGAAAATTCAGAAAAAGGCCAAAAAGGTCGGCTTCGATTGGGACAGCGTTGACGGCGCTTTACAGAAGCTTGAAGAAGAAACAGCAGAGCTTAAAAAGGCGATTAAAGAGAACGATAAAGAAAATTGCTTTGAAGAGCTCGGCGATTTGCTTTTCTCGGCTGTCAACGTTTCAAGGTTTATTGACTGTGACGCCGAGCAAGCGCTCACATCCGCGAGCGACAAATTTCTCTCCCGCTTTTCTCAGGTTGAAAAGCTGGCGCAGGAAAGAGGAATTGATATGAAGAATTCATCCCTTGAAGAGCTTGACAGGCTCTGGGATGAGGTTAAAAAAGGTTCTAATTAAGGTCGAAAGACCTTAGGAATAAAAAAATTAAATGGAGGAAAAAAGAATGAATAAGTCAGAACTTATCGCAGCAGTTGCTAAGAAGGCAGACCTTTCAAAGAAGGACGCAGAGGCAGCAGTTAACGCTACTGTTGAGGCAGTTACTAAGGCACTCAAGAAGGGTGAAAAGGTTCAGCTTGTTGGTTTCGGCACATTCGAGGTTCGCAAGAGAGCTGCTAAGCAGGCTCGCAATCCTCAGACTGGCGCTGTTATCAAGGTTCCGGCAACAAAGGTTCCCGCATTCAAGGCCGGTAAGGCTCTTAAAGACGCTGTTAAATAATTTTATTTTACAGACAATACAAGGGGAGCATAAAACTATGCTCCCTTTGTTTTTTAGGTGATTAAATGAGACTTGACAAATATCTTAAGGTGTCCCGTATTATAAAAAGAAGAACCGTAGCCAACGAGGTCTGCGACGCAAAACACGTCAAGGTTAACGACAGAAGCGTCAAGGCTTCCTATGACGTAAAGGTAGGCGATATAATCGAAATTACCTTCGGTTCAACTACAACAAAATACGAGGTTTTGACTGTCAGCGAGCACGCCACCAAGGAACAGGCGGCTGAAATGTTCAGACAAATAAAATAACCGATAGGAAAAAATCCTATCGGTTATTTTTTTATTTCTTTTCTTTTGCCTGTCTTTTGATATAGGCTTCGATTTGTTCTTTTTTATCGCTTGTGCGATAAAGCGCGATTAGCTTTCTTTCCTCCAAGGTTAAGGTTTTGTCGGAAAAACGGTCGAATTCGTCTGTTTCATAGTTTTTGCTGTAAGAGGATATGACGGAGGATGCGTTGTTAAAAGAACCGAGAAGAGTATCTGTTGTAACGTTATACAACTGCGCAAGTTTTACTACGCTTTCAAGCGAGGGTGAAGTCCGACCTGCTTCATAGGCTGTATAAGCAACTCGCTTGACGCCTATGAATAAAGCAACCTGTTCCTGAGTAAGCTTGCTTGAAACACGAAGCTGTTTTAGTGTTTCGTTGAATTTCATCGTGTCGCTCCTTTACAATAAATTAATAAATATAATTTACCATAAAAAAATGAAAAAATCAATAATTAAAAGTAGCTTTAGTTCTTATGGATATTATTGACAAATGCAGTGTATTTTTGGTATTATTAATTCGGTTATATGCAAAATTATCCGTTGTGTTTAAGGAAGTGTTTAAATGGACGGTTTATGTATGAATTGCATGAGCGAAATCGGCTCTGCAAAACAGTGTCCATATTGCGGCTATCATACCGATTCGCCGCAGATGGCGCCTTATCTGCCGACTAAAACGATTATCGGCACCCGCTATCTTATAGGCAAACTGCGTGATTATAACGGCGACGGCGCAACCTATATGGGCTTTGACCTTGAGAGAAAGACCCCCGTTTTAATAAGGGAGTATCTTCCCGACGCGATTTCAACAAGGCGTGTCGGCGACACCTATCTTTCGCCCCTTACGGGCTGTGATATGCTCTTCGCCCAGGCTAAAAGCGAGTTTACGGATATGTGGGCTAAAATCGCTCACCTGAGAAACGCCTCGGCGGTTTTCACCGTGCTTGATATGATTGAATTTAACAACACTGTTTATGTTGTTACCGAATATGTTGAGAACGTCTCCTTAAGAGAATATCTTTTGAGAAGCCAGACGGGTTATATCCCCTGGGAAAAGGCGAGAGTCCTTTTTATGCCGGTTCTTTCAACGCTTGCGGCTCTTCATTCCGCAGGGGTTGTCCACGGCGGTATTTCGCCCTCAAACCTTATTGTCTGTAAAGACGGAAAACTGAGAATAACCGGCTTCAGTATCAGAAGGGTCAGAACCTCAAGAGGTGAAATTCCCGCCCAGCTTTTCCCGGGCTATGCCGCTATCGAGCAGTATTCCAACGGCGAAAACCAGGGACCCTGGACCGATATTTACGGCTTCGCCGCAGTTCTTTACAGAACGCTTATCGGCTCAACTCCGCTTGAAGCAACCTCAAGAGTTTCAAATGACCGCCTTATGGTTCCCGCTAAATTCGCCGAGGAAATTCCGGCTTATGTCATTAACGCTCTTATAAATGCGCTTCAGATTTTACCCGATGACAGAACAAAGAATGTTGAACAGTTCAGGGCCGAGCTTTCGGCTTCGCCGATGGCGACTAATTCCCATCAGGCTCAGGAGCTCAGAAACAATACCCGCCAAAGACAAAACGACGTTGCTTCGTCAACCGCTTCGACATCTTCTTCGGGCTCCGATTTCAAGAAAAATGCGATTATCGCTTTCCTTGCAGTAATTCTTGTCGGACTTATAGCTATAGGCGGTTATTATCTCATTTCTCAGAATAAGAATAAGCCCGAGGATGACACAACGGCTTCGGTTGAAGCCGAAATGGTTGAGGTTCCCGATTTTGTCGGCAGCAGTTATCAGAGAATTAAAAACGAAACCACGTTTAACGAGCGCTTTAACATTAACTTTATTGAAGAGTTCAGCTCGGAGGTTGAAGCGGGCTATGTTATTTCTCAGGATGTTGAGCCGAAAACCCAGGTCGCAAAGGGCTCTACAATAAACGTTAAGGTAAGTAAGGGCGTTGAATATATTGACCTTCCCGATTTGAAGGGACTTGCTTACGACGAGGTTAAGCAAAGGCTTGAATCCATCGGCTTTGAATGCAGAAGAGTTGAAAAGAGCAACGACGGAACTCATACCGAGGGCGAGGTTGTTTCCTTTGTTCCCGAACCCGGTAAGCAGTACGCAAGAGGCGAGCTTATCTACGTTCAGGTCTGGGGCGCGCCGCCTACAACCGAAGCGCCGAGCGTGGCCGAGCCTGCAAATTAAAAAAAGTAAAAAACAAAAGGCAGTTCAAAAGAACTGCCTTTTTGTTATGTAAGAATACTATTAATAAATACCCTCAGCCATCATAGCTTCGGCAACCTTTTCGAAGCCTGCGATATTAGCGCCTGCTACAAGGTTGTAACCGAGACCGTAGCGTTCGGCTGCGGCAACGGAGTTCTTAAAGATGTTTCTCATAGCCTCGTGAAGTCTCTGGTCAACCTCTTCTGCCGTCCAGCCGAGTCTCATTGAGTTCTGGCTCATTTCAAGACCCGAGGTGCAAACGCCGCCTGCGTTAACAGCCTTTGAAGGAGCAACGGTAAGACCGTTTTCCATAAGGTAAGCGATAGCCTCGTTTGTGGTGGGCATATTAGAAACCTCAATGTAATACTTAACGCCGTTGGCAACAATCTGCTGGGCCTCTTTCATGCCGACCTCGTTCTGAGTAGCGCACGGAAGCATAACGTCAGCCTTAACGCCCCAGGGCTTCTGACCTTCAAAATACTGTACGCCGAATTTCTCGGCATAGGGCTTAACGATGTTTTTGCCCGAAGCGCGAAGCTCAAGCATATAGTTGATTTTTTCGTCCGTTGTGATTCCGTCGGGGTCATAAACGTAGCCGTCGGGACCGCTTATTGTGATAGCCTTGCCGCCAAGCTCTGCAATCTTCTTAACTGCGCCCCAGGCAACGTTGCCGAAGCCCGAAACCGCAAAGGTCTTGCCCTTGATTGTATCGCCGTCATGAGCGAATACCTCGTTAGCGTAGTAGATTGCGCCGTAGCCTGTAGCTTCGGGACGGATAAGCGAACCGCCGTAGCTTAAGCCCTTACCCGTGAGAACGCCGTTCTCATAAGCGTTGCGGATTCTCTTGTACTGGCCGAAAAGATAACCGATTTCTCTTCCGCCGACGCCCATATCGCCTGCGGGAACGTCAACGTCGGGACCGATATGACGGTAAAGCTCGGTCATAAATGCCTGACAGAAGCGCATTATTTCAGCGTCTGATTTTCCTGCGGGGTCAAAGTCCGAGCCGCCCTTACCGCCGCCCATGGGGAGACCTGTAAGGCTGTTTTTGAATACCTGCTCGAAGCCGAGAAACCAGATAACGCTGGGGTTAACATTAGCCTGGAAACGAAGGCCGCCCTTGTAGGGACCGATTGCGGAGTTGAACTGAACTCTGTAGCCCCTGTTGGTGCGAGTAACGCCTGCATCGTCAACCCAGGTTACCCTGAAGGAAATAAACCTGTCGGGATTTGCCATTCTTCCGAGAATGTCGTTCTTTACATACTCGGGATGTGCGTCAACGACCTTTTCAAGCGAGCCGAAAACCTCGGTAACAGTCTGTAAAAATTCGGGCTTGTCGCCGTCACGCTGCTTGACCTGTTCGATAACGCTGTTGATGTAATCGTTCATAGTAATACAACCTCCAAAAATGGTGAACTGGTATTCACCTTTACTATTATTATACTATTTTATAATAATAAGTCAACATAAAAATTTACATTGTAAAATCAATGAGCTTAAGGCTCTTTCTGAGATAGATTATGCCTGAAACTACCGCAAATACGGCTGTAATCCATAAAAGAACGTTTGAAACAACGCTTAAGGGGAACTCGCCGTTCGGATATATTTTTTCAAGGATAAACGGAAATTCAGCCTTCGCTTCAATGAAAAGCATAATTATAATGGTGAAAACCATCTGTGAAGCGGTCTTGATTTTACCGAAAATATTTGCGGGGATTACCACGCCCTGAGTTGTGGAAACAAGTCGGAGTGAAGTGATAAGAAATTCTCTTGTAAGAATTATCATAACAATCCATACCGAGCAGAGATTCATTTCAAGAAAAGCGAGAAGCGCCGCAGTTGTGAGCATTTTATCCGCAACGGGGTCTGCGAGCTTTCCGAAAACGGTTATCATCTCGTATTTTCTTGCTATATGGCCGTCAAGAAAATCGGTTAAAGAGCCGATTATAAATACAACCGTACCCCAGAAAATATGGTGTGGGATTCCCTCAAAGAGAAAAACAAAAAGAAAAATTGGTGTAAGGACCATTCTGAAAACGGTCAGTTTATTGGGTAAATTCATTTTAAACAACCTCGCCTATAAGTCCATATTCGTTAGAGCCGACGATTTCAACCGTGACGAATTCGCCCTCCGTCAGCTCAAACCCGCAGGTGAAGCTGACTATTCCGTCAATTTCGGGCGCGTCCATAACGCTTCTTCCGTAAAATACGTCGGCGTAATCGTCATAGCCCTCGACAACGCATTCAAACTGTTTGCCGATATGCTCTTCGTTGATTTCGTCCATAATTCTGTTCTGCTGTTCCATAATGATTTCACAACGGTCAACCTTGACCTGCTCGTCAATCTGGTCGGGGAACGAGGCGGCGGGAGTGTCCTCCTCGGCGGAATAAGTAAAACAACCGAGCCTGTCAAAGCGGGCTTCGTTCACAAATTCCGAAAGGGTTTCAAACGCCTCTTCCGTTTCTCCAGGGAAGCCGACGATAAGCGTAGTGCGAAGAACAACGTCGGGAACAATGTCTCTTATATGCTTTATGAGTGAAATAAGCTTTTCTTTATTGCCGAAGCGGTTCATTCTTCTTAAAACCGTTTCGTCGGCGTGCTGAAGCGGAAGGTCAATATAGCTTAAAATCTTTTCATTTTCCGCCATTGTTTCAAGCAATTCGTCCGTCAGCCTGTCGGGATAGCAGTAAAGAACCCTTATCCACCTTATTTTTTCGATTCCGGCTAATTTCTTAAGTAATTCTGGAAGCTTTCCCTCGCCGTATAAATCCTCGCCGTAGCGGGTTGTGTCCTGAGCTACAACGATTAATTCCTTAACGCCGTTTTCAGCGAGCGTTTCTGCTTCTTCAAGAATTTCCTCCATTTTTCTTGAACGGAATTCGCCGCGGATGAGAGGAATTGCGCAGTATGTACAGTGATTTGAGCAGCCCTCTGCAATTTTAAGATATGCGTAGTAAGACGGGTTGAGAAGCTCTCTTTCGCCGTTCATTGAAAGAAGCTCTTTTTCGGGGTAACATTCGTAGGTTTCACCCTCGCAGAGCCTACTGACAACCGAAACAATATCGGAATTGGCGCCGATACCGATTACGCCGTCAATTTCGGGAATTTCTTCCCTTAACTGCTCCTTATAACGCTCTGCAAGACAGCCCGTTACAAGAATTTTTTTAACGGTGCCTTCCTTTTTAAGCTCAGCCATATCGAGAATAGTGTCAATGGCTTCCTGCTTTGCGGATTCAATAAAACCGCAGGTGTTGACTATTACAACGTCGCTGCCGTCAACATTTTCAAGTATTTCAAAGCCGTTCTTTTTAAGAGCGCCTAAAATCATTTCGCCGTCCACCTGGTTTTTGGGACAGCCGAGTGACACAAGGCTTATTTTTTTCGGCTTGGTAAATCCCCAGGGGTAAGAGTTATTATTCATAAATCCTCCTCATATTCACGAAGAGCAGAGTTGATTTCGCTGTAGGAATAGCCTAAGCGAAGAAGTGAGTTGAATACCTTTTTTCTGCCCTTTTCGTCTGTGAGAAATTTGGAATATTTCTTTTCCAACAGTTCTATAATACGCTCTTGCTCGTTTTTGTCAAGAAGCTCTGTCGCATTTAAGGCTGTGTCACGGTCAATTCCTCGGGAGACAAGCTCCTGAATTATGCGTTTTTTTGAATATCCCTTTTTGTTGAAAAGCTCGCTTGAAAGTCTTTCGGCGAAGTCGCCGTCGTCAATGAGGTTTAACTCTTCAAGCCTTTCAACCGCTTTTTCGGCAGAAGCTCTGTCGTGCTTTTTGGAGACGAGCTTTTTAATCAGTTCGTTTTTTCCGTGCGCGCGGTATGATAAAAGATTCATCCCCGCGCTGAATGCACGACGAAAACTGACCGCGCCCTCAAGCGCAGCCAGTTCTTCCTCATCAATTTCTTTTAAATTGTGCCATTTTTCGGAATACCAGAATTCACTGTCAACCGTCATACGGTATTCGCCGTCGACGTAAATATGAATTTTATTCTGCTTTCCGCTCTTAACACTCAGCTTCATTCGTCGTCGTCAACCGCTATGTCAAGCTTTGCCTTAGCCGCAGCCTTTGTTGTAGGTTCAATCGGAATTTCAGCGGGAGCTGGAGCTGAAGCGGGAGCGTTCTTTCTTGAATGAAGCTCGGCTTCTTCCTTGATCTTTTCGCGGATTTTCGCTTCAATTTCGTCAGCGAACTCGGGGTTGTTCTTGAACATAATCTTAACGTTATCTCTGCCCTGGCCGAGTCTTTCCTCGCCGTATGAGAACCAGGCGCCGCTCTTCTGGATTATGCCGTACTTAACGCCGAGATCAACCAATTCGCCGACCTTTGAAATGCCTTCGCCGTACATAATATCGAATTCAGCCTCTTTGAACGGGGGAGCGACCTTGTTCTTAACAATCTTCGCCCTTGTTCTTGAGCCGATAAACTCGTTGCCGGGGGCTTTAAGCTGTTCGATTTTGCGAACGTCAATACGCATTGTCGAATAGAATTTCAAAGCGCGGCCGCCGGTTGTAACCTCGGGATTGCCGTAAATTACGCCGACCTTTTCACGAAGCTGGTTTATAAAGATAACTATTGTATTTGACTTGGCGATAGCGCCCGTGAGCTTTCTTAAAGCCTGGGACATAAGACGTGCGTGGAGACCGACGTGGCTGTCGCCCATATCGCCCTCGATTTCAGCCTTGGGAACAAGAGCCGCAACCGAGTCAACAACGATAACGTCGATAGCGCCTGAGCGGGCGAGGGCTTCGGTTATTTCGAGCGCCTGTTCGCCGTCGTCGGGCTGGGAGACAAGAAGAGAGTCAATGTCAACGCCGAGGTTGCGCGCATAAACGGGGTCGAGAGCGTGTTCGGCGTCGATGAAAGCCGCTTCGCCGCCCTTTTTCTGAGCCTGAGCTACAACGTGGAGCGCAAGCGTTGTTTTACCCGAGCTTTCGGGACCGTATATTTCGATAATTCTTCCTCTGGGAAGACCGCCGATTCCCGTAGCGGCGTCAAGTGAAATCGAGCCTGTTGAAATAGCTTCGATATTGAGTTCGGGACTTTCGCCAAGGCGCATAACAGTACCCTTGCCGTATGCTTTTTCGAGTTGGAGTAATGCGGTTTCCAATGCTTTTTTCTTATCTGCCATTATAATAAACCTCCAGAAAGGAATTTTTAACAGTATTTGCAAACCGAACTTTTGTTCGACCAATGTCATTATATATTATTGAAATAAAAAATGCAACAATTTTTTTAAAATAATTCAATATTTGGTATAAAAATCGGACACAGTTTATTATATCATACAATTATATTAAAAACAAACTCAAAAATATTAAAAAAACACTTGCAATTTGAAAAATAATCTGTTAGAATATCGTCTGTTACTTTAGAAACCCTTGAAGGAGGTGCCACAAATGGCAAAATGTGAGTTTTGCGGCAAGGATGTTAAATTCGGAATTAAGGTTTCTCACTCACACAGAAGGTCAAACAGAACCTGGAAGCCCAATGTTAAAAGAGTTAAGGCAATAGTTGACGGCTCTCCCAAGAGAGTTTATGCCTGCACACGTTGCCTTCGTTCAGGCAAGGTTACAAGAGCTAACTGATTAAATAATTAAACATCCAAAGCGGTGCTGTATTAACAGCACCGCTTTTGTCTTTGTAAACCCAATTAATGAAAATGTGTTGACAGCAAACATACCTTGTGATACAATGTAAACAAAGATGCATTGTAAAGCAAGGTATGCAATACAGTTATAATTTTTTTAATCACACCTGCCGAGAAGATAATCAGTGCTAACCTTATAATAATCGGCAAGCTTTATCAGAAGATGAACGGGTATTTCTCTTTTGCCGGTCTCGTAGTTGCTGTAAACTCTCTGGTCAATTCCCAGAACGGCGGCAATTTCCTTTTGTTTTAAATCGTTATCTTCACGCAAATCCTTAATTCTTCGGTAGTAATACATAAATTATCACCTCGGAATGATTTTATATTACTATCGAATAATAGTATTGACAATACTACTAAATGATAGTAAAATATTAAGTGTAAAAGTGGATTTTCGGGGCAGGGGAGTAAAAACTTCCGTTTAAACCGGTTAAATTTACAATTTCCACTAAAAGTAGAGTGAAATCCATACTAAAACTGTTGACTTATCACCTGTTGTAAAGTATATAATTAAAATGAAGTTAAAAATAATGACACGTTTTTGACACAACGGCGTAATAAGATATGTATGCAAGGAGGCGTTTTTATGAAAAAGAAAATACTTGCTTTGATAATGTGTATAGTTATGGTGATGACAGTCTTGCCTGCTGCGTCTTTGAGCGCGGTGGCTTCCGAAGAGGATGTGCTGATATTCAGCGCCTGTAATGACAGCGAGGGCAATATAATCGGGTATTGCGTTGATTCATACGAAAGGGGAGCCGTACTCGGCGACCTTGTAATCCCTGCGGTTTACGGTGAGGACGACTTACCGGTGCTTAAAATAAACAGCCGGGCATTCAGCGACTGCTCTTCCCTTACGTCTGTTTTTATTCCCTCTTCAGTAAAGGAAATCGGCTCATATGCCTTTTATTCGTGCAAGGCGCTTGAAAGCGTAACATTTCATGAGGGACTTGAAACCATCGGCAACTTTGCCTTTTGCGGTAACAGCGCGCTTAAAAGCATCAGTATTCCCGATACGGTTACCTCAATCGGCAGGGAAGCCTTTGTAAATGATGATTTTGAAAGCGTATATATCGGCAAGGGCGTTACCGACCTTACCGACAGGTTTTCATTTGTCGGTTATGACGCATGGGGTACGAAGCTTCAGTCAATTAACGTCAGTGATGAAAACCCCGTTTATTCCTCACGTGACGGCGTTCTGCTTGACAAGGCAGGCACAACCTTACTGCGTTATCCTGTAGGACGTGATGAGGCAGTATTTCCTCAGGGGGTAACCGCAATAGGTGATTACGCCTTTCTCCGCTGTAAAAAGCTGACCTCAATTCAACTTCCCGACAGTGTAACCTCGGTTGGCTATCAGTCGTTTAAGGAGTGCGTTTCGGTTACGGATTTCAATATCGGCAACGGTATGGCAAAAACGGTTTCAATAGGTTCAACCGTTTTGAAAAATTATACCTTGGGCAGTTCAATGGTTTCTCAGGATATTGACTTTTCCTCTTATCCCGAGCTTGAAAATATTTTTGTTAATACTGCAAATCCTTTATACTCCTGCGTTGACGGCGTTCTTTACAGCAAGGACGGAACAAGGCTTAACGCCTATCCTATGGGCAGGACGGGAGACGCTGTCATTTCTTACAGCACTGTAGAAATAGGCGATAATGCGTTCAAGGGTAATAAGAATATTACAAGAATTGAGTTGCCGTACGGTGTGAGAACTGTCGGTAAGGCGGCTTTTGCCCGCTGTTCATCTCTTGAACAGGTCGTCTTAAATAACGGACTGACCCGTGTTGAGCAGGCGGCGTTTTCCGACTGTACGGGGCTTACTTGGCTTCGTCTGCCCAGAACGCTCACCGAGCTTGGTCCGGGCGCTTTCAGCGGCTGTACAAATGTTACAGAGATTTATTTACCTGCCGAGTTTACCTATATAGGCGATAATGCATTTAAAAATATTCCTGCTCCCGCAACCGTAAGGTTTGCCGACGGTGTAACTCAAATCGAGCCCGCGGCACTGTATGGATTTACGGGACTCAGAGAAGTTGTAATTCCCGACAGCGTATCTCAACTCGGCGACGCCGCATTTGCAGGGTGTACCAATTTACAGTCCGTAACAATACCCGACGGGATTACAAAAATTTCATATAGTCTGTTTTCGGAATGTAAAAGCCTTGCTTCTGTTGTAATTCCGGATTCCGTTACAACAATTGCTAACAACGCTTTTTGGAATTGTTGGGGGTTAAGGACGGTTACGTTCAGTAGCAATCTTATAAAAATCGGTAATAATGCTTTTTACGGCTGTAAAAGCCTTACTGCTATAGATTTACCCGATTCGCTTAACGAAATATGGCAAAGCGCATTTCAGAATTGTACGTCGCTTACGGAAATTGTCATTCCCGATTCCGTAACATATTTTGAAGGGGCTGTTTTCAGCGGATGTTCAGGCGTTGAAAAGTTGACTGTCGGTGACGGAATTAAGGCAATAACGGGCGGCACATTCTCAAATCTCAGCTCGCTTACCGAAGTGAATTTCGGCAAGAACGTTCAGACAATAGGTCAGGGCGCATTCAGCGACTGTACCTCGCTTGAGGAAATAAACATTCCTTTAACGGTTAATGAAATCTGCGCCAGAGCATTTTTCGACTGTTCAGCCTTGAAAACGATTACAATTCCCGAATCGGTCAAAAAAATCGGCGACAGCGCTTTTGAAAACTGTACGTCGGCTACCGAGGTTAATCTTCTCGGCGGCAGTGAAAAAACGGGTAATGATGTTTTCCGCGGCTGCACGGAGCTTGTAACGGTCAATATAGGTAAGTACACTTACTCAGATTTGAGAAATGTTTTCAACAGTTTGAATATGCTTGTGTCGTTCCAGAAGCTTATGAATATAAACGTTGATTCTCAAAACCCGAAATACCTGAGTATCGACGGAGTACTGTTCCTCAAAGGCACCGGCGGACTTACGCTTTTTGTTTATCCTTACGGCAGGCAGGGCGAATACATTGTTCCCGAAGGAACAACAATACTTTCTAACCATTCGTTCTCTTCCTGCAAGGGCTTAACAAAAGTTACCTTACCCCAAAGCCTGAACGTAATTGCTTTCAGTGCGTTTTCATACTGCGATAACCTTGAATACGTCGTATTTCCTCGGACTCTTGAAACCATAGGCAACTATGCCTTTTTAGAGTGCAAATCACTCAAGAGCGTTGTATTACCCGAAGGCATAACTGAAATCAGCTTTAAGGCATTTTCCGAGTGTGACAGTCTTGAAACCGTTATTGCTTCAAGTACTGTAACGAAGGTTGGTTCGGAGGCGTTCTCCTATTGCAAGTCGTTAAAGGAGGTTTATCTTCCGAAGGTTACGACCATTGACTCTAACGCGTTTTTGGGAGCATCCGGCAACGTTTCGGTTAACAGAGTGTTCTTTGCTCCGAAATTGGTTAAAGCAGATTCTCTTCCAATAGGATTAATGTGGACGTTTTATTTCTCGGATGAGCTGACGAGAATTCCCACAACTTTAGGAAAAATCAATACTATCGTTGCGCCGAGCAATACTTATGCGCAGACGTATGCGAACACTTACGACAGCGCATTTACCGAATTTGTTGCCGGCGACACTGACTCCGACGGTGTTGTCAATTTGAACGACTACGCTTTAATTGAAGCTAACGTAATCGGCGTCGCGCAACTCGATATGCTGACGGCTTACTACGCCGACGCAAACGGCGACGGTGTTGTTGACGCGTTTGACCTTGCTCAAATTGACAGAGAAATCAACGGCTGATATTATCGGAGCTATCTAAGGCTCATTCAATAAAAACGAAAGCGGCTCATTGAGCCGCTTTTTTTCGTGCCATTATTTTTCTTTATTTTTGTTTTTATTTATGTTAGAATAATAAAAAACAGAATGGAGGCGGGGAAATGAGCGAGAGAAGCGAAAAGGCGAAAGAGCTTTTCAAAGAGGGTTTTAACTGTTCTCAGGCGGTTGTCGGCGCTTTTTATAAGGATATAGGGCTTGACGAAAAAACCGCTTTAAAGGTTTCCGCAGGCTTCGGCGGCGGAGTCGGCAGAACGGGCGAAATCTGCGGTGCGCTTTCGGGCGCGGCAATAGTAGCGGGTATGCTCTACGGCTCGGTTGAAGGAAGAGATGCCGAAAGCAAGGCTCATACATACGAAGAAATTCAGCGGGTTATTAAGATTTTTAAGGATGAAAACAGTTTTGTAACCTGCCGCGAGCTTAAAAGCCCGCCGTCCGAAAAAGAAAACGGGGCTTCATATAAAAGAACGCCCTGTATAAAGTTTGTTGAGGACGCAGTTCTTGCCGTTGAAAAGGTTATGTTTGAAGGGGAGGTAAATAAGTATGGAGAAGATTAAAAAGGCGAAGCTTTCGTTTGCGAATATGCTCGGCTACGGCATAGGCGCAATAGGACTTGATTTGAGCTACGGAATGTTTTATTCATTCTTAAGCCATTATCTTGTAACCACGCTCGGCTTAAAAGAGGGCTTTTTGCTTCTGCTCACGCCCCTTGCGAGAATCTGGGACGGCATTAACGACCCGATGATGGGAACAATCGTTGATAACACGAGAACAAAGTACGGCAAATACCGCCCGTGGATTGTTATCGGCGCAGTTTGTAATGCGATAGTTTTGTTCCTTTTGTTCTCACGCTTTGGTCTTTCGGGCACTCCGCTTTA
Organism: Oscillospiraceae bacterium; assembly: GCA_015066565.1. GTDB lineage: Bacteria > Bacillota > Clostridia > Oscillospirales > Acutalibacteraceae > Fimenecus. The sequence continues at coordinate 91,289 of SVOB01000002.1, forward strand.
TATTTACGTTGCGGTTATGTATGTCCTCTGGGGTATGACGAACACCCTTGCCGATATTCCTTACTGGTCAATGATTCCCTCGTTTACGAGCGAAGAAAAAGAGAGAAACCTCGTTTCAACCGTCGCCCGTACTTTTTCCGGCTTAGGTCAGGGTATTATTACAATCGCAACCCCCATTATCGTACCGCTTCTTTCAAATAAAATGAATACCGATAAAGACGGCTACAGCGCCGAAGGCTTTTCACGCTGGGCGGGAATATGCGGTATTCTTCTTGTAGTTTTTGCACTTCTCTGCGTCACGTTTACAAAAGAGAGAAACGTAGTTTACGGCGAGAAAAAGAAATTCAGTTTCAAGCAGATTTTTGCCGTTATAAAGGGGAACGACCAGCTTGTAGTATTTATGATATTTGCTATGCTTTCAAACGCAGGCTGGTATCTTACAAGCGGAACGGCGGTTACTTATTTCACCCAGGTTGTCGGCGACGGCAAGGCGCAATCGCTTTTCCAAACAATCGGCGCTTTAGGCTCTGTTCTTGGACTTCTTGTTATTCCGCTTTTGTCGGCTATGAAAATGAACAAGCGCACAATTTATACGTTTTCACTTAGTATGACCATTGTCGGATATGTGCTTATGTTCCTGTTCGGGCCTGTGCTTAAAATTACAATTGCGCTTGACATTTGCTACATCCTCGCGTCAATCGGTATTGCGTCAATGTTCGTTTCTCAGACTATTTTCCTTGCGGACATTGTCGATTACGGCGAATACAAAAACGGCGAAAGAAACGAAAGCATTACCTTCTCAATGAAAGGCTTTTTGCAGAAGCTCGCCTATACAATTCAGACTGCTATTTATTTCGGCGGCCTCGGCTTGTTCCATTATTCCGCTCAGGTTAATGAATGCAAGGCGAAGGGCGTTGACGTTGTCGTCAATTCCCAGACCCAGGCGGCAATCGGTATTATAGCGTTTGCAGTCCCGCCGATACTTATTTTAATTTCGCTTATTGTTTTCAGAAGCAAGTTCAAGCTTTACGGCGAACTGAGCGACAAAATCCACGATTTTATTACCGAAAAGAGAGCTAAAGAACAGGCGTAAAAACAAAACACCCGACGGATAATCCATCGGGTGTTATTTTTATTTTCTTATTCCTTAACCGTGCCGTCTGCGTTGAAAACGGGAAGCTTTTCAAGGTAAACGAGGTCGGGCCTCTGCTGAGCGTCGCCCTCGGCGAGAATGCACATTCTTCCGCAGATTTCTCCGCCCGCTTTCTTTACAAGCTCTTCTATGGCTCTTAAGGATTCGCCTGTTGAAATAACGTCGTCAACGATAAGGATTCTCTTGCCCTTCATCATCTCGGCATCCGCCGTGTCAAGATAAAGCGTCTGAATCTTGCGGGTCGTGATTGACCTGACGGTAACCTCAAAAACGCCTGTCATATAGAGCTTCGGATATTTACGGGCGAGAAAATACTTTTTGTCGCCGTGCTGACGCGCCATCTCGTGAATAAGCGGAATACCCTTAGCCTCGGCAGTGATAAGGTAATCATATTCGGGGGCTCTTTTATTAAGCTCTCTTGCGCAGGCAACAGTAAGCTCCTGGTCGCCGAAAATGACGAAAGCGCCGATATAAAGGTCGTCGGTTACCTTGCATATAGGCAGTTCTCTGTCAAGACCTGCAATATTCATCTTGTAATAATTCATAATAATATCTCCCAATAAAAAAATTCCTTAATTATTATACTACTTTTATTTTCGTTGTCAATCGGATTTGATGCTGTAACCGTAGGGAGCTATGACCACGACGCTCCGAAAAAGCCTTCCCCTCAAGGGGAAGGTGGATTGCCAAAGGCAAGACGGATGAGGTGTAAGCGTGTAACAACGGGAGGGCGCAGAGACCCTCCCCTACGATGTGATTTGGATTAATATTATACCCGTAGGGGCGAGCTGCGCTCGCCCGCCGAATGACATCAGACTAAAACGGGCGGCCACAGGTCGCCCCTACGATTACATTTTTAATTCAACTCAAACCGTAGGGGGCTATGACCACGGTGCTCCGTTGCCCTTGTTGACAACGGGGTCGAAAAATAGTAAAATTGGTCATACAATATATATTATTGAGGATTTAACAATGAAAAAGATTATTGCCTTATTACTTGTTTTAACAATGATATTTTCGTTCGGCGCCTGTAAGGGCAAGGAGAAAAACCCCGCTGATTTAGGCTTCGGCGATGATGTCACGCAGTCAAATGAAAACGGCGAAAACGCTTCGTCCGAGGACGACGGAAACGTCGGAGTTGAAAACAAGGATAATATTATGATTTCGCTTCCCGAGGGCTATACGCTTGTCCGCTTTGCGTGGAAACTGGAGGAAAACGGAATCTGTTCTGCGGACGACTTTATTGAAGAAGCCCAGAACGGCGATTATTCCTCGTTCCCGCTTGTCAGCGAAGAGCCTGACGACGGTAATATCTGTTTCAAATTAGAGGGTTATCTCTATCCCTGCACAATCGAAATTGATAAGAAAAACGATACGCCGAGAACGATTATTGAAAAGCTTCTTGAGGTGTCCGAGAGCTATATAACCGAGGAAATGCGCCAGAAGGCGAAGGCTATGGGTTATTCGTGGCATGAAATTCTCACTGTCGCCTCGATTATCGAAAAGGAAGCTTTTCTTGACGACCAGAGGGCGAATATCGCCTCCGTACTCTATAACAGGCTTGACGAGGGAATGCAGATTCAGTGTGACGTGACGATAAACTATGTCACGGGCGTAATCGAGGAAATTTATCCCGAAAAGGTTGATACGTTAAAATATTTTTACAATACATACCGTTGCGCCGCCCTCCCCGCAGGGCCTATCTGCAACCCGAGCATAGAATCGATTAAAGCGGCTCTTAACCCGCCGAATACCGATTATCTTTTCTTCGCAATTCAGACCGAAGAACCGTATGACGCTCTTTTCGCCGCAACTTATGAAGAGCACCTTGAAAACTGTAAAACGCTCGGAATTAACTGAAAAATAAGAATATAAAACGCAGGGAGTTGAGCTTCCTGCGTTTTTATTTGTCGGAAAGTCCGAGAATATAATCCGTTGTAGTGTTATAAAGCTTAGCGAGCGAAATAAGAATAGCGGTCGGAATATCTCTTTGACCTAATTCATAGTTACTGTAAACCTGCTGAGAACAGTTCAGTATAGCGGCAACCTGCTTTTGGGTCATATCGTGGTCTTCTCTCAGGTCACGTATTCTTTTATACATTTTCATCACCGATTTGAGAATATCATACAACAATTTGCAGTATTGACAATTACTGCAAATTGCAGTAAAATGTAACTGATTTTATTATTTGAAGCAGGTGAATTCAGTAAAAAAAGCACTTGATTTTTTTAATTGTCTTTTACCCATGGCAATCGGCGGCGTACTATATGTTTTTTTAAGACCGACCGCCTATGTAAGCCTTGTGATTAGAAAAATAAAGCTTGTAAGCATTTTACTTGAAAATGTTGATTTTGACAGTTCTAATTGGCTTGTCCTGTTTCTAAATAATTGGTTCTGCGATTTTCTTTGGGCTTATGCGCTGGCTTTTTGTTTGCTTTTAGTTTTTGAAAAAGCAGGCAAAAAATACATTATGCCGATTATTATTTCAATTGGCTTCTCTGTTCTGTTTGAGGTCTTACAGGGCTTTGAAATCATTTCAGGTACATTTGATTGGCTCGATTTGATTATGGAATTAACGGCGATAATACTTGCCGTAATAATAAAAAGGAGAATACACTATGAAAAACCTTAAAATTACAGCGCTTGTGCTGGCAATACTTATGCTTTTCACTGTTTGCACTCTCGGAAGCGGAAGTGATGCTGAAACATCATCTAAGGGTGAGGGTGAAAGCAAGGAAAAAACTACTGAAGCAACAGCAAGTTTACCGGAATATAAAGTTAATGAGCTTGTAAGCATAAAAACCTCGTCCGGTGAGTATACTGTTAAGATTACAGGTGTTACGGAAACCTCCGAGCGTAATGAGTTTGCCGATACAAAAGCGGATAGGGTTATACTTATCGCATATGAATATGAAAATATATCATACGAAAATGATTTGTCCGTAGATGAAATGAATATGAAGGCATATGATAAGGATAATAATCTCCTTGAGGACTATCCTGCAACTGAGCAAAAATACGGCTCTGCAGTCGGAACCGGCAGAAAGAGCAACGGTGTTATAGCATACGCACTTAACAACGAGAATAATTATATAGAAATTGATTTCTATGATAATATGTTCAATTCAAAGGCAGATTGCAGATTTGTTCTTGAATGGTAAAACTTATTTATTAAATAAAAACCAACTCCCGCCGTTTTCGGCGGGAGCTTTCTTTTGGGCGGATTTTCTCCGCCTGCTTTTTTTAGCAGCAGCCGTTGTTGCAACCGCAGCCGTTGTTGTTATTATCGCCGAAAAGAAGGATGACGATGATAATAACGATAAGCCATGTGTTATTGCCGAAGAAGTTCACTGTTCTGCCTCCTTTCGTAGGTACATATATGCTTCCTACAACCTCATATTATGAAAGAAGGTGAGAACGGGTGAATAAAAGTTTGACTTTCGGCATAAAATAATTATATTGACATATTTTAAAATTGAAGAAAAATATATAAAAACAGAAGAAAAACAGAGAAAACAAAAGAAAAACTGATGCTGAAAATCAAATTTGACCTTTTTTGACCTTTGACCTTTCAGGCAATAAGGCTATAATAGAAACTGTTAAAGGTCAAAGAAAGTCAAAGTCAAAAACAAAGGAAACAAAGAAGGTGACCGAAGTGAATTTAAGTAATGTTATTGCGCAGATGATTTCCGATATGCTCGACGACGAAGGCAGCACGGAAATCCAGCGAAACGAGCTTGCCGAAAAAATCGGCTGTGTTCCGAGCCAGATTAACTATGTAATTTCATCACGGTTCACGCCCGAGCATGGCTACATAGTTGAAAGCAGGCGAGGCGGCGGCGGTTATATAAGAATAACCAGAGCCAATTACAGCGCATCGACCCTCAAAATGCAGTTGATTAACGCTATAGGCCCGTCGCTTGACGAAAAAACCTGTCGGGCGCATATCTTAAATTTAAACGGAAGAGATATAATCACCGCCCAGCAGGCAAAGCTGATGCTATCGGCGACAAACGAAAAGGCATATCTCAATATCCCTACCGAATACAGGGACAAAGCCAGAGCGGCTATATTCAAGAATATGCTTTTAACAACAATTGAGTGATATAGGAGGTATTTATTATGATGTGTCAATCATGCGGTAAGGCGCAAGCCACCACTCATTTTAAAAGAATTATCAACGGCGAGGTAACCGAGGGACATCTTTGTTCCGATTGCGCAAAGGCGCTCGGCGTAAACGATATGTTTTCATCCTTCGATTTCAGCTTTTCGGATTTGCTCAGCGATTTCTTTGCGGATTCGCCGGTTGCGGCGCTCAGCGCAAACTCGGTTAAATGTGAGAACTGCGGTTCTTCGTTCAACGATATCGTAAACAGCGGAAGAATAGGTTGCGCGGATTGCTACGAAACGTTTTTCGACAAGCTTATGCCTTCAATTCAGCGGCTTCACGGCAATACAAAGCACGAGGGAAAGGTTCCGCTTAACGAGGTAACAAACGAAGATAAAACGGTTTCCGATGTCGCTTCGCTTCGTGAAGAACTCAATAAGGCGATTGAAAATGAGGATTTTGAAACGGCGGCTAAGCTTCGCGATAAAATAAAGGAGTTGGAGGGAAAGAATAATGGCTAAATGGTATCTGACCGCAGGCGACCAGCGTGACGTTGTTGTCAGCACAAGAGTAAGACTTGCAAGAAATATCAAGGGCTATCCGTTCCCGTGGCGACTCGACACACCTTCAAGACTAAAGGTCAACGAGATTATTATAAAGGCTGCTGAAGACGAAAATCTCGGCTTGAAGACAATAAATATGAAAGAGCTGACTGCTTTCCAGGCGGCTTCGCTCGCCGAAAGAAAGATTATCAGCGAGGAGTTTGCCTCCGATTCCGACGGCAGGGCGTTGCTTCTGTCCGAGGACGAGGACGTGAGCATTATGCTCTGCGAGGACGACCACATAAGGCTTCAGGTAATGAAAAGCGGTCTGTCGCTTGAAGAAGCGCTCAAAAAGGCTGATGAAATTGACGATAAGCTCAATAAACACCTTAACTTTGCCTTTGACGAGAGGCTCGGTTATCTTACCGAAAAGCCGCTTGACCTCGGAACAGGTATGAGAGCGAGCGTTATTCTTCATCTTCCCGCGCTTACGAACATAGGTCAGATTTCCCGCCTTTCCTCAACCGTTTCAAAATTAGGGCTTTCAATCAGCCCCGTTTTCGGCAACGGAACACAGCAGATAGGCGAGTATTACCAGTTGAGCAATCAGCTGACTCTCGGTATCAGCGAAAAGGCGGCGATTGCCAACCTTAAATCAATTACAACCCAGATTATAAATCAGGAGCGCTCAGCGAGAAAGGAACTTGTTTCCTCGCTCGCAGGTCAGGACAGAATCTACCGCGCTTACGGTATTCTTAAATCTGCAAGGCTTCTGACTACAAACGAACTTTTAGAGTATATTTCATACGTCAGGCTCGGCGCGGCGGTAGGAATTTTACCGCTTAACACGGAAGAACTTGACGAAATGACTATTGTTATGCAACCTGCGTCAATCAACACCTGTAAAGGCGCAAAGCTTGACAGAATTGAGAGGGATAAGCAGAGGGCTGAGATGGTCAGAGAAAAATTAGAGTAACGCTTTTAATAAACACTTATTGGCGTTACGCGTAAAATGAGGTGATTAGTATGTATAAATTCACAGGCTTTACGGAAAAGGCCAATAATGCTTTGAATTACGCCGTTGAAGCGGCTGAAGATTTAGGCCATACCTATATAGGCAGCGAGCATATTTTAATGGGTATTCTGTCCGACAGCGCTTCGGTAGCCGGGACAGTGCTTTCAAGACACGGCATTACTGAAAGTAAAGTAGAAAGCCTTGTCAAAAGAATAATCGGCGTAGGTATGCCTACCCAGCTTACCCAAAACGATTTTACGCCTAAATCAAAGGAAATTCTGACTATTGCGAATTCAGTAGCTCACTCTATGGGTCAGTCCCTTATAGGAACCGAGCATATTTTAATCGCAATCGCACGTGACGGAAATTCAAGCGCAAGCCAGCTTTTAAACCAGCTCGGAATTGCGGGCAGTACAATAGTAAACGAAATAAGCCAGGCGCTTATGGGCGGCAGAGGCTCTTCCTCAAATCAGTCTGAGGCTCAGAACGGCGAAAAAACAGTTGTTGAGCAGTTCGGAAGAGATTTGACCGAAATGGCTAAAAAGGGCGAAATCGACCCCGTTATCGGCAGAGAGGAAGAAATTGAACGTGTAATTCAGATTCTGTCACGAAGAACCAAGAACAACCCCTGCCTTATCGGCGAGCCCGGCGTGGGCAAAACCGCAATAGCCGAGGGACTTGCGCTTAAAATCGCCACGGGCGAGGTTCCCGAGCTTTTAAAGGATAAAAAGCTCGTTTCCCTTGACCTTACGGGTATGGTTGCGGGAACTAAATACAGGGGCGATTTTGAAGAGCGAATCAAGGGCGTTATCGACGAGGTTATCTCTTCAAAGGATACAATCCTCTTTATTGACGAGGTGCATACGCTTATCGGTACGGGAAGCGCCGAGGGCGCCGTTGACGCGGCGAATATCTTAAAGCCGTCGCTTGCGAGAGGCGAACTCCAGATTATCGGCGCAACCACTCTTGACGAATACAGAAAGAATATCGAAAAGGACGCCGCGCTTGAAAGACGTTTTCAGCCCATAGTTGTTGACGAGCCGAGCGAGGAGGAAGCGATTGAAATTCTTAAAGGACTTCGTGACAGATATGAAGCTCACCACAAGGTTAAAATAACCGACGAAGCGATTGTCTCCGCCGTTAAGCTCTCAAGCCGTTATATCGGCGACAGATTCCTGCCCGATAAGGCGATTGACCTTATTGACGAGGCAGCTTCGAGAGTAAGGCTCAGAGCGTTTACCGCTCCTCCCGAATTGAAAACGCTTGAAAAGGCGTTGAAGGAAGCTCAGGCTGAAAAGGAAGCGGCTGTTTTGTCTCAGGATTTCGAGCGTGCAGCAACTCTCCGTGACGCAGAAAAGGGCTTGCAGATGAAGGTTGACGAAGCCAAGGCGAAGTTCAACGAACAGAACACGAGAATCAAGGACGAGGTAACCGAAAACGAGGTTGCCGACATTGTTTCTTCGTGGACGGGTATTCCGCTTTCACAGTTGACTGTTGAAGAAAGTCAGAGGCTTCTTAATCTTGAAAGCGAGCTTCACGAAAGAATAGTCGGTCAGAACGAGGCTGTTTCGGCTGTTGCAAAGGCTATAAGACGAGGCAGGGTAGGGCTTAAGGACCCGAAAAGACCTGTCGGCTCGTTCCTTTTCTTAGGACCCACGGGCGTTGGTAAAACCGAGCTTTGCAAGGCTCTTGCGGCGGCTATGTTCGGCGATGAAAACGCTATGATAAGACTTGATATGTCCGAGTATATGGAAAAGCACACCGTTTCAAAGCTTATCGGTTCGCCTCCCGGCTACGTCGGCTTCGACGAGGGCGGTCAGCTTACCGAAAAAATCCGCAGAAAGCCTTATTCGGTATTGCTTCTTGACGAGGTCGAAAAGGCTCATCCCGACGTTTTCAATATTCTTCTCCAGATTCTTGACGATGGAATGCTCACCGACTCTCAGGGCAGAAAGGTCGATTTCAAAAACTGTATAATCATTATGACCTCGAATATCGGCGCAAGGCTTATAACCGATAAAATCAAAAAGTTCGGCTTTGCTTCCGACGAGGATGAGGAACAGCAGGACGTTAAGGACGTAAAGGACGCCGTAATGGGCGAGCTTAAAAACACCTTCAGACCCGAATTCCTTAACCGAATTGACGATATAATCGTGTTCAGCAGGCTTTCTAAAGACGAGATTGAACAGATTGCAGGCAGGATGCTTAATACCCTTAAGCAAAGAGCAAAGGATATGGATATCGAGGTCGATTTCTCGCCCGAGGTTATTACAAAGATTGCGGCGGCGGGCTATGACCCAGTTTACGGCGCAAGACCGTTGAGAAGGGCTATCGGCAGTCAGATTGAGGATTTGTTAAGCGAAAAAATGCTTGACGGCACAATAACGGCTGACGAAAAATATCTATGCACGGTAAAGGATGACAAAATCGTCTTTGAAAAGCAGGAAAAGGCTCTGACAAAAACAGAGTCGGAATAAACCGTAAAGCCCTTCCTTTAGGTAAGGCATAATATAAACCGCTCCGAGCATTTACTCGGGGCGGTTTTTCGTAGGGAGCGATGTTTCGTAGGGAGCGGCGACCCCGACGCTCCAAAAACGCCTTCCCCTCGAGGTACTCCCTGTTAGGGAGATGTCAGCGTTAGCTGACAGAGGGTCTGGCGCCCGCTCCAAGGGAAGGTGGCGGCGAAGCCGACGGATGAGGTGTAGACGCATAACAACGGGAGGGCGCAGAGACCCTCCCCTACGAAGACATTTAAATTAAACACATACCGTAGGGACGAGCATTGCTCGTCCGTTTTTTATTATTAATCAAAATGAAAACAGCCACCTCAAACGAGGTGGCTGTAATTATTTGTTTAATTTACGCTTTCTTGCAAACGCCGTTGGAATCAGCTTTCCATTTAACTCCGCTTACTGAGAAAGTCTTGCTCTTATACATTACGCAGTCAGAGCCGAAGTAGTATTTCTTTCCGCTCAAAGAAGCGAACTTCGATTTATAAGCGATACAATCCTTACCGATATAATACTTTTTACCGCTTACGGAAATGAGCTTTGACTTATATGCTACGCCGTCTTTACCCATGTAATATTTCTTACCGTTTACAGAGATTAGCTTTTTTGTATAAGCAACACCGTCGGCACCCATATAATATTTTTTACCGTTTACAGAGATAAGTCTCTTTGTATAGGCAACACCGTCGGCGCCCATATAATATTTCTTCCCGTTTACGGAAATAAGTCTTTTAGTGTAAGCCGCGCCGTCAGCGCCCATATAATATTTCTTGCCGTTTACGGAGATAAGACGCTTTGTAAACATTATTCCGTCCTTGCCGAAATAATACGTTTTGCCGTCAATAAGCTGCAATCCTTTTAACGGACTTGAATACCTGTAATAATAAGTGTATCCGTCTTCTTGATACCAACCGATTTTGCAGTTGTAATTGACTTCAATCTGATTCATCTGATATTCGTTGACTTCAACATTGACGTTTGACCATTCAAGCTCGTTTCCGCCGTAATTAATGGTTTTTAACTTTTCACAGTTACTAAAGGCGGAAGCTTCAATTAATTTAACGCTATCGGGAATATCTACGGATGTCAGTTTTGTACAACCATAAAGAACACCGCCGCACAGAGCGACAACGCCTTGCGGGAAATTGATTTTTTCTAATGATAAACAGTTGCTGAAGGCTCCTCTTTCAATGCTTTTAATGCTGTTTCCCAAAACTGCAGACTTCAGCGAGGTGCAATAATAAAAAGCATATTCGCCGATTTTATTAACCGAGTCGGGAACGGTAATTGATTCTAACGCCTTACAGTAGTTGAAACAGTAGCTTCCGATGGTTGTAAGCGAATCGGGAAGCGAAATGCTTTTAAGCATTTTACAGTTGCTGAACGCCCTGTTGCCTATTGAAACAACGCCTTTTTCAACAACAACGTCCTGTAATACTACGCAATCTGCAAAGGCATTTTTTGGAATATCTTTTATCCCACCGCTGATAACAATGCTTTCAAGGGTGTTTGAACCGCTGAAAGCTTTTTCAGCTATGGAACTAACCTTTTTACCGTTGATTTTCGAAGGAATTGTGACATGTGAATCATAACCGTTGTATTTGTTGATTGTAACTGTGCCGTCGCTGAGGGAATAATATGAAAAATCACCGCATACAGCCGCGAACGCATTGACTGATGTTAATGAAAACGCTGTAATCATTATCATTAAAGCCATTAGAAAAGATAAACTTTTTTTAATCATTTTGTATTGCCTCCTTATGATTTAAAAAGTTTAAAGAGTTTTATATATTAATTTTTAATCTCTTCTGAGTGCCTCAATCGGTGGCATAAGCGCCGCGCGCCTTGCAGGGTAAACGCCGAAGATAATTCCGATTGCGCTTGAAAATCCGACTGCGAGCGCAACCGTTGAAAGCTTAACCTGAAGCGGTACGTTCATAATATGTGAAACGAATATGGCGCCGACTACGCCTAAAATAAGACCGATTATACCGCCTATCATACAAAGAATAATCGACTCGGTCAGGAACTGGAACATAATTGTTCCCGTTTTTGCGCCGAGCGCTTTTCTTATGCCGATTTCCCTTGTCCTTTCGGTAATGGAAACGAGCATTATGTTCATAACGCCTATACCGCCGACTATAAGCGAAATTGCGCTGACAGCGGCTATAAAGATAGTGAAAATATGAATAACGGAATCGAGAAGGTCGATATAGGTTGCCATATTGACTACCGTATAACAGTCGCGCTCAAAGTTGTTATGTCTTGCCTTTATAAGATTCTGAGCCGCGTTTCCTGCGCTTTCAAGCTGGTTTTCGTCATTCGCTGTTATATAGACCGATTCGTACCTGTCGTCAGCGCCGACGATTTCAAGCGAAAGCGAAGCGGGAATCATAACCGAACAGTATTTGACCGACGAGCCGCCCGTAAGAGCCGACATCGATTCCATAGCCGAGTCGGAGTTGCCACCGAACATACTCATTCCGTTGTCGCCTACGCCGATGATTTTAAGCGAAACCGTAACCTCGTTATAGGTGTACTTGATTGTTTCGCCCACAACGTCCTCTCGTCCGAAAACCATAAGCGCGCTTCCGTTATCGATAACGGCAACCGGCTTTGCCGAAGCGTATTCTTCCTCGGTGAAAAACCTTCCGTAAAGGCAGTCTGTTTTCATTATTTTCTGGGCGTCGGGAGTGGCACCGAGCGTTATTCCTATGCCCGATTCGGTTTCGGTGGCGATTGCGCCCATTCCCATAACAATGGGCGAAGCGTAGTCAACGCCGTCAAGCTGTTTTATGGCGGCTATGTCAGCCGAAGTAATATAGTCGGTAGGCTCGGCGACGGACGAGTCGACGGTAATGTTGATTGCCGAAGCGCCCATATCACGGATAAGACCGATAATATAATCTCTTCCGCCGTTTCCTACGGTGACAATAGCAATAACACTCGATACACCGATAATGATACCGAGCATTGTGAGAAGCGAGCGCATAAGGTTAGTGCGTATGCTGAAAATTGCTATTCTGATGTTTTCTTTGATATTCACAAACGAAAACTCCTTATCCCTTGACTACTGCTATCTTATCGCCGTCCTTGAGAGCCGAAAGGGGATTTTTAATAATTTTTTCGCCTTCTTTAATACCTGAAGCGATTTCGTATTTAGTGTCCTCGCTGCTTCCGAGCTGAACGGTTCTCTTTTCAACCGTCTTTGTTTCCTCGTTATAAACGAAAACGTATTTATCTCCGTTTTCAAACCTTAACGCCTCGACGGGAAGAATTATAACGTCGTCAATTTCGCCGAGAGTTACGGAAATATCAACGTCAAAGCCTATAATTACCTTTTCGTCGGGCTTGAGAATTTTAACCTTTGCGAGAGCCGTGTTTGAAGAATTCGTGCCGCCTGTGAGCGAGCTTGTAATAGACGAAATATCAAGTCCGGTGCTTTCGCTTGCGGTTGCCGAAACATAGTCAACCACGCCATCATATTCGCTGTCGAGAGAAACAACCTTTGCCTTCTGACCGACCTTGAGTGAAAGCAGGTCGTATTTGCCGACGTTGAACGAAGCGATAAAGCTGTCGTAATTGTCAATCTGAATACCGACCGTTTCGTTTGAAGACGCTGAGGTAAGCTGTGAAATAATGCTTGTCAGGTCAACGTTTCCGCCGCCGCCTATCATATTGAGAATTTCCGAAAAATCGGCGTTGGAAGCGCTTTGCTGTTTAGCTGAGGAAAATACCTCACCCTGAGTGATGTTTACCTTTGTAACTATTCCGTTATTCTCCGCAACCCAGCCCTTGTCGAGCGCTTCAACGGTTTCGGCTAACTGTTCGTATTCCTTTTGCTTAATGTCGGCTACCGCCTTGAACGCCTTTGCGACGGTGTCGCCCGACTGCATTTCAAAATAGGTTTTCTGTGTTTTAAGCGAGGTAAGCTGTGTCTGTAACTGAACCAATTCAAGCGATTTTCCCGCCGAGGTATCCTTTAACTTATCGGCAAGTTCTTCCGGTGACAGCTGATTTGACGAAGCGTTCGATTCAGCGGAATTAAGGGCGGCTATCATCTGGTCAACCTGCTCCTGAGTTCCCGCGTTTTCAAGAATCTGCTGTGTAATTGCTTCAATCTGCTCGGGAGTGTAGGTTTTGCCCTCGTATTTTATATCTTCAACGGATTCGGGAAGATTAAGCTGTTCCTTTTCTTTTTCACGGGTTTTCTCAATATCCTTTTCAAGAGCCGAAATCTTCTTTTCCAGCTTTGAAATTTCGCTGTTGGTGTCCTTGAGATTTGAGGAAGCCTCGTTTGAGGAGGAAGAAGCCTTGTTATATCTTGAAAGAGCCTGATTGTACTCGTTGCGAAGCTCATTTAACCGTGAAGAGAGCGCGCTTGTGTCAAAGGAAGCGAGCTCGTCGCCCCTTTTAACCTTATCGCCGACCTTGACCTTAACCTCAAGCACCTCGACACCGTCAAGAATGTTATAAACGCTCGGGTTACCGCTTTCAACAGTGCCGGTTGCAGTAAAGGTCTGGGAAATACTGCCTTTTTCGGCGGTTACCAGTTCGTATTCGGGAAGCGGGTCGGGCTTGAATACCTCATAACCGATTGTTCCCGCAATACCGAGAATTAAAACAAGGATGACAATTGTCCTTATTTTTTTACCCTTGGAGTATTTTTTAAAGTTCTTAAACACAGCTTCATCTCCCTTTTTAGGACTTATTGGTTTATTATAACATAATATTGTGAACAAATCATTAATTTTCATTAATTTTCATAGAATTTTTTGAGGTGAGATAATGAAAATCAGATTAATATCGTTGCTTTTAATTGTTTTTGTTCTTTTTTCGTCCTGCTCCGTACAGACAGACTTTGATATTTTTGACCTTTGCAAGAGGTATAATACGCTTGTCGGCGAAAAGGTTCTTCTGACCGAAAGCTTTCTTTCGGATAACGAAAAAATGCTTTATTCGTTTCTTACTGTCGGCGACAGCAGACTTCTTATTTCGGTTGACACGAACGGAAAAAGCGTTATTGAAAAGCTGAGCGTTACGGTTGAAAAAGGGCAGTATTCCGAAAGCGACAGACAGAGAATTATTAACTGCATTACTCTTCTGTTTTCCGCTTTTAATTACCCAAAGACCGACGAAACGACAGAAAACCTTTCGCTTCTGGGCTTTAACAAGGATTTTGAGCCGTTTTCGGAGCTGTACGAAAGCGAAACGGTTGAAAAGACGGAATACACGCTTTATTCAAACGGGTTTTCTTTTACCCTCTCGGCTCAAAAAAACCTTGACGGTTAGTTGTAATTTAAGCGGTTTAGTGCTAAAATAAATTAAATATATTATTTTGGTGAAAAAATGCTTTTAAAGAACGATGAAATTGAACTGACTATTGAGGGCTACACTGCCGAGGGAAGCGGTGTCGGTCACTATGACGGCATGGCTGTTTTTGTCAATAACGCCGCAAGGGGAGACAAAATCCTGGCTCATATCATAAAATCCAAAAAGACTTATGCGATAGGAAAAATAGTTGAAATTTTTTCTGCGTCCGACGATAGAATTGAAACAGACTGCCCCTACTTTAATTCCTGCGGCGGCTGCGCTTACAGACATATTTCCTACGAAGCTGAGCTTCTTGCGAAAAAGGACAGAGTAGAACAGGCGTTTTCAAGACTTGGCCGTATTGATATTAAAGCCGAGGGAGTTTTCGGCGGCGAAACGGTGAGATACCGGAATAAAGCCCAGTTCCCCGTCGGCTTTGACAACGAGCTTAAAATCGGCTTTTTCGCCCCGAGGTCGCACAGAATAATTAATTGTTCCGACTGTCTTTTACAGCCCGAGGAGTTTTCCGAAATAACCGATATTTTCAGAAAATGGATTGAAGAAACCGGCGTTCCGCTGTATGACGAAAAAACCCACACGGGAGTTTTAAGGCATATCTATTTAAGAAAGGCTGAAGAAACGGGCGAAATAATGGCTTGCGCCGTAATAAATGCAAATAAGCTTCAGGGCGTTGAGCTGTTAGCCGAAAAACTAAAGGAAAATAAAAATATAAAGACCTTTGTACTTAATATTAACAGAGAAAAAACAAACGTCATTTTGGGAGAAAAATGCGTAAATGTTTTCGGCGACGGCTATATCACCGATATTCTTTGCGGAAACAAAATTCGGATTTCGCCTCTTTCGTTCTATCAGGTCAATAAAAAACAGGCCCAGCTCCTTTATGAAAAGGCGGCTGAATATGCCTGCCTTAAAGAAAACGAAACTCTTCTTGACCTTTACTGCGGGGCGGGAACAATCGGGCTTTCCATGGCGAAAAGGGCTAAGAAGGTTATCGGAGTTGAAATAGTTCCCGAAGCCATAGATGACGCAAAGGTAAACGCTGAAATAAACAATATAGATAATGCCGAATTTTTCTGCGGCGACGCGGCGGCAGCGGCAAAAATGTTAAAGGAAAAGGGTATTAAGCCCGACTGCATAGTTCTTGACCCTCCGAGAAAGGGTTGCGACAGCGAGCTTATTAAAACAGTCAGCGAAATGAACCCCGAAAGAATTGTCTATGTTTCCTGCGACCCCGCAACTCTTGCGAGGGACTGCTCAATATTTAAGGATTACGGCTATAAAACGGACAGGCTTTCAGTTTTTGATTTGTTTCCGAGAACTGTTCACGTTGAGACGGTATGCTGCTTGTACAACCAAAAGAAAGACTCTATTTCCGTGCCTTATGAACCGAAAGACGCGGAGTATCTGAAAAAGATAAAATGAATTATGCAAATCGGGATTTGTGAGGATGATACAAAATGAACTATAAGGTAATTGACAGAGAAACATATTATAGAAAAGGTGTGTACCGTCACTTCTCGGAAGATTGTAAATGCTCGACATCCATGACGGCGAGAATAGATGTCACAAATCTCGCTGCATATTCCAAGAAAACAGAAACAAAGTTTTATATCAACTTTTTATATATTCTTTCAAAGGTTATGAATTCACGCGAAGATTACAGAATGGGATATCTCTGGCAGACAGATGAACTGATTTGCTATGACGTGGTCAATCCCACACAGTATGTCTTCCATGAAGACACGGAAACCTGCACCCCTGTGTATACGGAATACTTTGAGGACTATGATAAGTTCTACGCTGCTGCATTGCGGGATGTTGAAGAGGCGAAGAAGACAAGGGAATACAAGCTGGATATGCAAAATCATCCCAACTGGTTCGATGCTTCGTTTATTTCATGGCTCTCTTATGATTCACTGAATCTTGAGCTGCCCGATGGAAATCTGTATTTTGCGCCGATCATTAACTGGGGAAAATACAGAGAAGAAAACGGTAGGCTTGTCATGCCTGTGACCGTTCGTCTAAATCATGCAATCGCTGATGGCTATCTGGTTGCAAACGTATTTCGTCTCTTGGAACAAGAAATAAAGTTGTTCGTTGGGCTTTGATTGATATATTCAAAACTGTGGAATCTGTAGTCTTGCTTTTAAAAGAATAAAAGGAGTGACGGGTATATGGCTTCAGATAAAGCTTATCTTGATTTTATTCTCGAACAGCTTTCAGACCTTGACGGCGTTACATACCGCGCTATGATGGGAGAATACATCCTCTATTATCGCGGCAGGATTTTCGGCGGAATATACGACGACCGTTTTCTCGTAAAAATTACGCCGTCGTCACAAAGAATAATGCCCGAAGCCGAAAGGGAAATTCCCTATGACGGCGCAAAGGAAATGCTTCTTGCAGATGAGGTTGACAACGGACAGTTTCTCTGTCAATTAGTCCGTTCAATGTATGGCGAATTGCCGGAACCGAAAAAGAGAAAATAAAATGATTTTTGAAACCGAAAGATTAATTCTCCGCCCGTGGAAAGAAACGGACGCCGAAGAATTATATAAGTACGCAAAGGACGGGCGGGTAGGTCATCCCGCTGGCTGGCCCGTTCACACAAGCGTTGAAAACAGCAGGGAAATAATAAAAACCGTTCTCAGCGAGCCTGAAACCTATGCGGTCGTTCTAAAGGAAACGGGACTTCCCGTCGGCAGTATCGGACTTATGTTTCATACTGCGCTTGCCGTTGAGGATAACGAGTGCGAGCTCGGTTATTGGCTCGGCGTACCCTACTGGGGAAACGGTCTTATTCCCGAGGCTTCAAGGGAGCTTATCCGTTACGCCTTTGAGGATTTAAGAGTAAAAAGAGTCTGGTGCGGTTATTCAGACGGAAACGAAAAGTCAAAGCGGGTACAGGAAAAGCTCGGCTTTGAATATCACCGCAGGGATGAAAACGTTTGGTTTTCTCAGGTGGGTGAATTCAGAACAAGCTATGCAAATCTTCTTACAAAAGAAAGATGGGAGTTAATCAGTTAAAATGAAAGTTATAAACTTTTTTGACAGCGACAACCGCTACCACTGGCTTGAAGAAATCAAACAGAGCGACTGGGGCGCAGGTCAGTTCCTTTACAGGCTTCTTAACGACGGCTCGTTTTTTAAAGCCGTCGGCGAAAATTCAAAGGTGCTTTTGCTCACTGACGGCAACGAGCTTATTTCGTTCTGCACCTATGCCGAAAAAGACGATATCCAGCCTACAAAGTTAACGCCGTGGATTGGCTTTGTATATACCTTTCCCGAGCACAGGGGCAAGCGTTGCTTCGGGCTGTTACTCGACGAGGCTGTACGTCTTGCGAAAAATGACGGCGTGAAGGAGATATATATTTCCACAAATCATAAGGGACTTTATGAAAAATACGGCTGTGAATTCCGTAAAATGCTAAACGATATTGAAGGTAATCCTTCAAGAATATATGTTAAAAGGGTTAAATGAATAAAAGGAGAAAAGCTATGAAAAACAAAGAGAAAAAACAGCGTTCCGTTCCCTTTAAAATTTTCAGGGTAATCGGAATAGTTTTACTTGTGATTATCGTTGCGTTTGCAGGTCTTATAGGCTTTTTGTCGGCAACCGAATACAGACCGAAGGAAAAGGAAGAGGTTGAAATTCAGGGTAACGTCAGCTCAACTCTTTCCGTCGGCGACAGCTTTAAAATAATGAGCTGGAATATCGGCTACGGCGCTCTGGGTGACAACGCCGATTTCTTTATGGACGGCGGAACCTCGGTTAAGACTGCCGATACCGAGCGCGTCAACAGCAATATGCAGGGGATTATAAACGAAATTACTAAAGAAAGCCCCGATATTTTCTTCCTTCAGGAAGCCGATAAAAATTCCTCAAGGTCAAATCATATCAACGAGTTGGGTTTAATACAGGATGTTTTCAGCGGCTATAACAATTCGTTTGCAAATAACTTTAAGGTTGCTTACCTTCCTTATCCCGTACCGCCTATGGGCAAGGTGGATTCGGGTATCGCTACCTTCTCGTCTTTTGGAACAACCTCTGCCGAGAGAATTCAGCTTCCTGTTCCTTTCTCTTGGCCTGTAAGAATGGCTAACCTCAAGCGTTGTCTTCTTGTTTCAAGGGTAAAAATCGAGAACAGCGATAAGGAGCTTGTGCTCGTTAATCTTCACCTTGAAGCATACGACGACGGCGAGGGCAAAATTGCCCAGACAAAAATGCTTTCCGATTTTCTTTCTTCGGAAGCCGAAAAGGGCAACTACGTCATAGCGGGTGGAGATTTCAACCAGATTTTCTCATCTGCCGATACCTCGGCATATCCTGCTCAGGAGGGCAAATGGGCGGCAGGTGAAATCGACGTTAACGAGTTCGGCGGCGACTGGCAGTTCCTTATGGATTCCTCCGTTCCGTCCTGCCGAAGCCTTGACCAACCCTATGAAAACGCAGATAAAGATACCTTCCAGTATTACCTTATCGACGGCTTTATCGTTTCAAAAAATATAGAGGTTGAATCGTTTGAAAATGTTGATATGGGCTTTGTCTGCTCAGACCACAACCCCGTAGTTTTAAATGCAAAGCTCGGGTAAGGAGTAGATATGGATTTGACAGTTAATCACGGCGAAAGGGCTTTCGAGCTTTTCAACAGCGGCTGTAACTGCTCTCAGGCGGTGCTTTGCGCCTTTTCCGACGTAACGGGACTTGATAACGGAACGGCTTTGAAGCTCGCTTCGTCCTTCGGCGGCGGAATGGGGCGTATGCGCGAGGTCTGCGGCGCGGTCAGCGGTGCGCTTATGGTGCTCGGAATTGCAAAGGGCTATTCCGATTTAAGCGACGGTAACGCCAAAAAAGAGCATTATGCCCTTGTTCAGCAATTCGCCGAAAAGTTCAAAAAGGAAAACGGCTCGATAATCTGCCGTGAGCTTCTTTCCGGAGTTAAGGTTACGGACGGCGTTTCGCCCGAAAACAGAACTGAAAACTATTATAAAAAAAGGCCGTGCGGCGAGCTTTGTCGAACGGCGGCTGAAATAACCGAGGAGTTATTAAAATGATAAAACACATTGTACTTTTTAAAATCAAGGATGAATACAAGGCTGAAATTCCCGAGCTTATTAAGAATTTTTACGCTATGAAGGGTAAAATCGAGGGAATGACCGATTTGTTTTCGGCGGCGGATTTTCTTCACAGCGGACGAAGCTATGACATTGCGCTCATAACCGATTTTGACAGCGAGGAAGCGTTTAACGCCTATCCGACCCATCCCGTTCATCTGCCCGTAAAAAATCATATGCACGAGGTAATGGTTTCGTCCGTTTCGTGCGATATGAGATACTGAAAAGCGGCGTATGAATGAGATGAATTACTGCGTTGAGTGCGGAACAAGGCTGAAACTGCGTCACCTTGAAAACGAGGGCGAAATACCTTTCTGTGAAAGGTGTAACGAGTTTCGTTTTCCGATTTTCAGTTGCGCGGTCAGTATGATTGTACTCAATCCCAAAAAGGACAGGGCGCTTCTTATAAAGCAATACGGAAACGACTTTTTCGTTCTTACGGCGGGCTACGTCAACAAGGGCGAAAACGCCGAAAACGCCGTAGCCCGTGAAATAAAAGAGGAGCTCGGGGCGTCCGTTAAGGAAATACGCTTTAACCGTTCGGGTTATTTTGAAAAGTCACAGACGCTGATTTTTAACTTCACGGCGGTTCTTGAAAGCGAAGAAATCAAGCCTAATCACGAAGTCGATTATTATGAATGGTTTTCATTTGAAAATGCAAAGAAAAACATAAAACCGAATTCCCTTGCGCAACAGTTCGTCAACGAGTTTTTTGATAATAATGAGGTGATAAAATGAAAAAAAGCATACCGAATATTATTAGCGCCGTAAGAATTGCGCTTGCAGTGGCTATTGCCGTTCTGCCGATTTTTTCCGTTAGCTTTTTCGCGGTCTATGCGGTATTTATAGTTCTTGATTTTGCGGGAATGTATCTTAAAAATTCCTTTAACGCAAAGTCCGACCTCGGAAATAACCTTGACCATATCGCTTCGCTTATCTTTATTGCCGTGCTTATGATAAGGTATTTTTCGGCAATTGAAATTCCTGTCTGGGCGTTTTATATCGCCACGGGCATAGCGGTTATAAAATGCGCTTCCCTCGTTTTCGGCGCCGTAAGGTATAAAAAGGCTCCGTTTATCAATACCGATTGGAATAAAGCGGCGAAATGGGATTTCTATCTTGCTCCGCTTTGGTTCTGGTTTGCGGGCGTAATTTTTGCGAGCGTTGTCGTTCTCGCCGTAATGCTCATAGCGACTGTTGAGGAATTTATAATCAATGTTTCCAGCAAACAGTTCGACCCCGACGTAAAGACAATTATTCCCTTTAAAAAGCTTGCGGAAAAATTCAAGAAAAAGAAAAAATAACTGTTGACAAGTTTTTGATTTAGTGCTATAGTGAGTTAAACCGTTGAAGAAGAGTGAGTAGGTTTACTGTTCTCTTTTAAGCGAGCCGCAGACGGTGTGAGTGCGGTAAGAAAGGTAATTCCGAATGGGCTTCCGAGGGCGAGCAGAAAGATTTTTTCGAGTATGTGAGACGGAGTTGACACTTCGTAAAAAAATGTCTGCGTATGACAGTACGCGTTAAGTGGGCGATTTTTCGCCAAGCCGGGTGGCACCGCAGGATTTAATCTCCTGTCCCAGCATAAGCTGAGACGGGAGTTTTATTTTGTCCCGGAAAAATGCCATTTGAAAAAAATATTATTTTAAGGAGGACAAAATCATGGCAGAAAACAAAATACCCTACAAAATCTATCTTGAAGAAGACGAGATGCCTACAGCTTGGTACAACGTTCGCGCAGATATGAAAAATAAGCCCGCGCCGTTGCTCAATCCCGGCACTCATCAGCCTATGACAGCCGAGGAACTCGGCGGAGTGTTCTGCGACGAATTGGTAGCCCAGGAGCTTGACGACACAAACGCATATATTGAAATCCCTCAGGAAATCAGGGACTTCTATAAAATGTACCGTCCGTCTCCGCTTGTTCGCGCTTACTGTCTTGAAGAAAAGCTTCAGACTCCCGCAAAGATTTATTATAAATTCGAGGGTAATAACACCTCGGGCTCCCATAAGCTTAATTCCGCTATCGCTCAGGCTTATTACGCAAAGAAGCAGGGCCTTAAGGGCGTAACAACCGAAACGGGCGCAGGTCAGTGGGGTACGGCTCTTTCAATGGCTTGCTCATATTTCGGTCTTGACTGTAAGGTTTATATGGTTAAGGTTTCTTATGAGCAAAAGCCCTTCAGACGCGAGGTTATGAAGGTTTACGGCGCTTCGGTAACCCCGTCGCCGTCAATGGAAACCGAAATCGGTAAAAAGATTAACACCGAGCATCCCGGAACTACAGGCTCACTCGGTTGCGCTATTTCCGAAGCGGTTGAGGTAGCCGTTAAAAATCCCGGTTACAGATATGTTCTCGGCTCCGTTCTCAATCAGGTTTTGCTTCACCAGTCGGTAATCGGTCTTGAAACTAAGGCTGCGCTTGATAAATATAACATCAAGCCGGACGTTATTATCGGTTGCGCAGGCGGCGGAAGTAACCTCGGCGGTCTTATTTCCCCGTTCATGGGTGAAAAATTAAGAGGCGAAGCCGATTATGAAATAATCGCGGTTGAGCCTGCTTCCTGCCCGAGCTTTACAAGGGGCAAATTCGCTTATGACTTTGCCGATACGGGTATGGTTTGCCCGCTTGCAAAGATGTATACTCTCGGCTCGGATTTCATTCCCAGCGCAAACCACGCAGGCGGACTTCGCTATCACGGAATGAGCCCCATTCTCTCTCAGCTTTATGACGACGGTTTAATGAAAGCCGTTTCCGTTGAGCAGACAAAGGTCTTTGAAGCTGCCGAGCAGTTCGCAAGAGTAGAGGGTATTCTCCCCGCACCCGAAAGCTCCCACGCTATAAGAGTTGCCATTGACGAAGCGCTCAAGTGCAAGGAAACGGGCGAGGAAAAGACAATAGTATTCGGACTTACGGGTACGGGTTACTTTGATATGGTCGCTTACGAAAAATTCCACAACGGCGAAATGAGCGATTATATTCCGACTGACGAAGAGCTTGCAAAATACGCTGCAAAGCTTCCCGTAATTGAATAAAGGATAAAAAAATAACAGCCTTGATTCGTTTTTGAATCAAGGCTGTTTTGTTATTATTCTTTATTTTGAATATTTCCTTTTTGCTTCCTTTAGTTTCATTGTGCAGGAAAGAGCGCTCATTAAAATGAAAAGCGTAACAATTGCAAGAAAGCCCGCCGCTACAAAAAACGCATTGAACGGAGTTACGGTTTCCGGCTCGTCGACCATATCGAAAACGGTTGTCATATCAAGAGCCGAAATCATTGTTTTTCCGTATTCGTTATCGGCGTTGTTCAACTGGGCGTGAAGGCTTGTCGGCATTTCGGCAACATAGCCGTAAATTTCCTTCTTTTCGTTTTCGTCAAGAATTTCAAGCGTTCCGTCAACGTTCTGAACAGAGTTTTTTTCAAGGTGCTTCAGATTTTTTTCATAAAACTCTTTTTCAACGCCGAGCATAAATTTTTTACTTTCGGTATCGACTGCGAGAACGTAGTATTTAGTTCCCGTAACCTTGTTATCTTTGTCGAGAATATCCTGCTCGAACATAGCCGAGGTGAGCTGAATATCGGTGGTTACGTAATCGCCGACTGCCGATTTTTCGGTGTATTTTGTCGATTCAACTGCCTTTGTTTTCGGTTTGAAAACAAAGCCGAGGGCAAAAACAATTGCGCAAAGAACGAAGCTTACCGCCGTTATTATATAGCGCTGTTTGGTTTTTTTAAGCGCGGTTTCAACCGCGGGATGCAACTTTTTGTTTTTCATTTTTCATAGCCTTTCTCGCTTTTCTTCTGAAAAGCTCAATAGTTTCGTTTTCACCCTTTTCGTTGCATTTTTCAACGATTACAACGAACATTGTAACGAGGAATAAATACGGTACGGGACAGAAAACGCCGGGGTTGACAAGCGACATCATTTCAACGCCGAGGTATGAGCCGACAACCGCAATATTGAAAACGGTTGTACGTTTTAACATTATGTAAAGTCTTGTCAGTCCTTGGTAAACATAGGCGATTACGCCCACAATACCGAACGAGGCGATAATCTGAAGCGGTTCGCAGTGATACCAGCAAAGGGCAAATTTAGCGTTGTGGAAAACGTCGCGGTTCCCGAAATATGTAAGACCCGTTCCGAAAATCGGGTTACTTTTGAAATCATACAAAGCGCGAGCGAAAAGACCGAGGCGAACCTCCTTGTCATTTCCGCGAAGTCCCATTATGAATCTGTCGAAGGTCTGACCGAAAAAGCTGTAAAAATCCTGGAAATAAACAATAACGGTCAAAGCTATGGCAATAATTATTGCAAGGTACGGCACTCTGTGCTTCTTGTCAATGCTGAAGAGAAGCGTAATACAGATGAAAAGCTCAACTCCGCCGAAGAACAAACCGCCCCTTGAACCCGTCAGAAGAATACAGCCGTAGAATAAAAAGCCGATGAGCGCATAGTACGAATGTCTTGTTGACTTATAGAACGCGAACGGCATTGAGAACATAAAGAAGGTTGAAAGGTTGTTCCTCCACTGCATAAAAATAATCGAATGGGTGTCCATAACGGTTGAAATATTTTTAAGGTAGTAGGCCGCAATCATAAATACGCCGAAAAGACCGGCAACAATCATTATTTCCGTCAGTTTGTCGCTTAAGGAATAGTCGTCGTGAGCCTTTATATAGGTTGAAAGAAGAATATAAATGAGAAGCATTCCGAAGCCGCAACCGAATATGTAGTAAAAGCCGACAAGCGAAATGTAGTTTTCAAGCGGAAGAAAGCCTACTCCGCCGAGGGTCGTAGCTACCGAAACGGCGAGAATGGCCCAGACGCATTTTCCGATTTTTATTTTTTCCCTGTAGAAAATGAAGTGGAAAAGAAGCGACGCTACAACGGGCACTGCCAGCCAGACATAGCCTATAAAGGTTGAATACGAGTCGTAGCATTTAATAAGCGTCATCGCCAGAAGCAAAAACGGAAGAGTGGTCGCCATTAAATCTTCGCACACAATCAGGATAAAGCAAATAATACCCGCGAACACCATAAGACCGTAGGTTTCGATTGAAAAAACGGTAACAACGCACGCAAGTATGAAAATAAGAATTGTAAATCTTTTGCCCATTAAAAATGAGCGCAGGGGGGAAAGCTTAACGTCGAGCTTTTCCCTTAAAGAACTGTTCAAGAGATTATCTCCTTAGAGTAATTTTTTCTATTCTGTATTCTACCACAGGTTATTATGGTTTTCAACTACAAAAAACTAATTATTGTTTCAATAATAAAAGCGATTGAATTAAACGGAAAAAGTGATATAATGGTCTTGAGGTGATTATTAATGGAAGAGACTAAACCCTTTAAGGGTAAAAGAAAGCTTGGCTATTGCAGCGGCATTATAACCGAGTCAATCGTTTATAACGTGTACTATGTTCACTATCTGTTTTTCTTAACGAACATAGCGCACCTTGACCCTGCGTTCGCGGGAACAATCAGTCTTATTTCGGTTTTCTGGGATGCGGTTACCGACCCCGTAATCGGCTATTACGTCGATAAGCCCGGCGCCGATAAAAGAAAGTTTATGTTAAGGGCTCTTTTCCCGTTGTTCCTTACATTTTTAGGTATTTTTATTCCGATAGGAAATGCAGGAGGACTTGTTAAATTCGTTTTCTATACCGTTATGACAATGCTCTTCTGGCTTTTCTATACGTTCTATACAATTCCCTATTACGCCGTAGTTGCCGATATTACCGAGGATTATGACGAAAGAACGTCAATCCGCGGTCTGTCGTCGCTTATCAACACCTTCCCGATTGCAGGCGGAGCAATCGCTCCCGCGGTTCTTCCCGGACTTTTTGTCGGAATGGGACTTTCGCTTACAATGGGTTGGGAGTTAATGGCGGTTGTAACAGGCGTAATTTCACTCATTTTCGGTCTTCTTGCGGTAAGGTCTCTTCGCAGCGTAAACACTAAGGCGAGAGAGCCCGAGAACGGGGAGAGGGAGAGAGCAAAGTGGAGCGATATCTTCGTAACCTTTGCTCAGGTTATTAAGTTAAAGCCCTTCCTTACGTTTATGATTTTCATTTTCTTCTTCCTTATGGCTTCGTCAATGATTCAGTCGAACCTTATGTATACAATTGACTATTGCCTTAAGGGTTCTCACGATGTTCTTGAACCGATTTTCATCGGCGGCCTCGTTCTCACAATGGCTGTCGTTATTCCGCTTGTAACAAAGTTTGCCGAAAAATTTGACAGAAAAACCGCCTGCCTTGTATTTTTCGCAATATCCTTTGTCGGTCTGATAGTAATAAAGATTATCGGCGTTAAAAGCATCCCAGTATTCGTTTGTCAGCCTATAGTTCTCGGCTTTTCTTCGGGTGCGTTTTGGACGCTGTTCTATACAATGGCTTATGACCTTGTTGAGGTTGACGAATTCAAGCACGGAAAACGCCGTGAATCCGTCATTACGGGACTTCCCCAGTTTTTCCAGAAATTCGGCTCGGCAGTCGGTATGTGGACCATAGGACTTATACTTAAGTTCACGGGCTATGACGCCACCCTTGCGGAACAGACGCCTCAGGCAGTTAAGGCTATAGAAAATATGGCGTCAATAATTCCCGCTGTTCTTCTCGGCGTTTCAATGCTGGCTCTTGCTTTCTATCCCGTTACGAGAAAGCGTATGGAAATTCTTCAGGGCGAGCTTGAAAAGAAGAGGGACGGAAAGGAATATTCGTCAGAGGGAATTGAAAAAATAGTAGGTTAAAAAATAACTTGACATATTAAAAAAACATATATATAATATTACGGCTATCAAAATTTAAAGATAGATCCTTTCCCTGAAGCAGTTTCAGGGGCAAAAGTCCATAAGGAGGTGCAAAAAAATGGTAAACTATGAAACCGTTGCTGTTTTTTCGCTTAAAGGCGGCGAGGAGGCAGCGGCAGGTCTTGTTGAGAAGTTCAAGGCTCTTATCGAGGCTAACGGCACTCTTGACAGCGTTGACGAGTGGGGCAAGCGCAAGCTCGCTTATCCTATCAACTATGAAGAAGAGGGCTTCTACGTACTTTACAACTATTCCTGCGAAGCGGCGTTCCCGGCAGAGCTCGAGCGTGTTTTCAAAATCACTGACGGCGTTCTGCGTTGGTTAGTCGTTAAGAAATAAGGAGGTAATTTAAATGCTTAATTGTGCAATTATTATGGGCCGTCTGACAGCAGACCCCGAACTTCGTACAACTAATAACGGCACTTCGGTTACATCCTTTACAGTTGCGGTTGACCGTTCCTTCGTAAGACCCGGCGAGGAAAGACAGGCTGATTTCATTAATGTTGTCGCCTGGCGTCAGTCCGCTGAATTCGTTTCACGCTATTTCCATAAGGGTAGCATGATTGCGGTTCAGGGCTCAATCCAGACCAGAAGCTACGAAGACAAAAACGGCAACAGAAGAACAGCAGTTGAAATAGTTGCAGACAGAGTTTCGTTCTGCGGCTCAAAGTCTGAGTCAAACACAGGTTCAACCCGTTATGACAACGCTCCTGCTCCGTCATTCACAAGCGGAAGCGAAGCTGCTTTCTCGGTTTTACCTGACGACGATGATACGGATTATTCCTTTGACGGCGGCGCGTCTGACGACGGCCTTCCGTTCTGATTAGATTGGAGGAAATATAAATGGCATTTGATAAGTCCCGTCCCGGTAACAGAAGGGACCGCAGAAAGGTTTGTTCTTTCTGTGTTGAAAAGGTCGATACAATCGACTATAAGGATGCGCTCAAGCTTCGCCGTTTCACTTCTGACAGAGCTAAGATTCTCCCCAGAAGAGTAACAGGCACTTGCGCTTATCATCAGAGACAGCTTACAACGGCTATCAAGCGTGCTCGTCACCTTGCTATTTTGCCTTACTCGGCTGACTGATAAATCAAAATTAAAAGCACCTCATTTGAGGTGCTTTTTTATATTTCCTTTTCCATTTTTATATGCTTTATACCGACCTCGTAGAAAATATCCGAAACCGCCCTGTAGCCGCATTTTTCATAAAAGGGCGAAACGGCGAATTTCGCTTCCATAAAGATTTTCTTTTTGCCGAGCGAACGGTACCGCTTTTCCAGGTATTCAACAGTCCTTGAGCCGAGTCCGAAACCTCGGTATTCCTTAAGAAAACAGAATCTCTGAAGTTTAACGCAGTCAGGGTCGGTAAAAAGCATCCGCACCGTGCCGACGGGCTTTTTGTCGGCGAAAACAAGAAAATGCTCGCTTCTCCCGTCAAGACAGTCGAATCCGTCGTTTTCAATTTCGGCAGGGACGTTTTTTTCTTCAATAAAAACAGTTTGACGAATTTCAAGGCATATTTTAAGCTCGTTTTCATCATTGACCTTTTTAATATCGAATTCCATTTTCTCACCGCCTTTAGCGGCATTATAGCATATATATTTTACTGTCGCAAGACGGATTACTGCCGTTCGATTCTCTTATCCTGCATTTTTAAAGGGGTATCTGCTTTTGCAGATACCCCTTTAAATGACCCGGACGAGAATCGACAAGGCTTTGCCTTGTCGTTTTGCTTCGCAAAGTATTCCTATCTTATGTCCCTTGCTCCTCCGCCTGCGGCGAACCGTCGCAAGATGGACTGTTACCGTTCGATTCTCTTACCTTTTCGTCAAATAAAAATACCACCTACAAATGTAGGTGGTATTTTTATGACCCGGACGAGAATCGAACTCGTGTTACCGCCGTGAAAGGGCGGTGTCTTAACCGCTTGACCACCGGGCCTTATTTGGTAGCGGCAGTCGGATTTGAACCAACGACACCCCGGGTATGAACCGAGTGCTCTAGCCAGCTGAGCTATGCCGCCATATTAGGCGCTTCGTTTGAGCGCCTTGTTATTATAATAAACTTTGAACTACTTGTCAACAACTTTTTTTATTAAAATAAAAATCAGGGGTTTTCACTTTGAAAACCCCTGAATAAATTATGCTTTTCCCGCTTTGAAAAGAAGGTGGGCGCTGACTAATGATACTACAACGCCTACGGGGATGAGCACGCCGACTCCGAGAGTGCCCGCAAATAACAGAACGAGAATAATTGTCGCTACGGGAATAATAGAGATTCTCCAGTGTTTCATAAAATAACTGATTCCGAGCGCGCCGAAAAGGGCGGTCGTGACCTGCTGAAAAGCGGGCGCAAGAACAGGACTCTGGGTAATTTTCGGTAAAATCGGGGTAAAGGCGACAACGCCCACGGCGATAATAACAGTCGTAACGATTGCCGAAACACCGACCGCTATTGTGGCGATTACCTCTCCCTCGTCAGAGGTTATGCTGACGTTGTTGTTCTCGAGCGCATTAAGTCCGCAGGGCATTTTAAGGTTTGTGATATTTCCCGTGACAAAGCTTAAGTATGTTGCGCCTGCGCCGAGCATAGGCGTGTAGGTTATGATTTCAATTACCGCCGTCGGATAAAACAGGGCGGCAACCGGACCGAGACCCTTGAGAATATATTTTACCTCGGGATGAACTCCCAAATGGTTGCTTATGAGAATGGGAATGGAGAGAAGAACCACGATAGCGATTACATCCCAGATTCTTCCGAAGAGATGTGTTCTGTCGTTATAGCTTTTCATCTTAACCCCTCCATTCAAAGTAAGCTACGCTTTCGGGAAGAAGCTGAGCCGCAAGAACAGCCGTTCCCATAGCGAGAATCATACTCAAGGGCATAGCGAACGGCTCAAGCCATTTGATATTTCCCTTTTTTACTATAAGCTGGAAAATGAGCATATAGAGCATTGAAGAAATAAGGGTTACGAGCGAAAGCACGCCTGCGCCGTCACCCTTTACCGCCTTGTCGCCCTTGCCCATGACCGCCTTGCCGATGAAAGCGGCTATAAGACCTATGAAAGCGGCGGCTGCCATGGTGTCAGCCCATTTCTGATTATTGCTTGCGACCTTTCCGACCTTGCTCTGAATTTTTTTAAGTAGGAAAGGAATGAGAAACAGCGGTAAAATACTGCCGAGCGTCATAACCCAGGCGATAGTGGCAAATACCGTAGGGTCGGTAATTTCGGCTGAAAGACCGCCCGTGCCGCCGAAGGCTTCAATAGCGCTGGTTGCGGCGGGAACCTCGTATGAAATAGCGCCGATAACCGTAAGTCTTATCCACGGCAAAACCGTTCCGAGAGCGCCCGAAAGAGTAAGCACCGTCGCTACGATTGCGAGAGCGGGCGCAACAGTGAAAAGCGCGCTTGAAACTACCGTTTTCTTAAGCGAAGAGGTGGAAATACCTAATTCCTTTGCCCTTTTCCACGCCCTGACGATAAAGAAAATCGACTGAAAGAGGATAAATGCAACAACTCCGAAACCGAGCATATACATAAATCCGTCAGATTTAAAATCCATATCATCACCCCGTTTTTTATTATGAAAGAATTGTATCATATTGTTGCCGTTTTATCAACTTTAAAAATGAGTGGCATTTTTATTATTAATATGGTATAATATTAAAACTTAAAACTTTAGGGGGTTCAGGCTTTTGAAGTTAAAAAGTAAACTGTTTTTAAAAGTGTTTTCCGTTATTCTTGTTTTTTCAATTATAATATCGCTTTTCGCGTCCTGCTCGGCGCTTAATTCTAAAAGATATACCGTTCCCTCGGTGAATGAAATCAAGGCTGAAAACACCGATAAAAAATTCCATATCTACGATAAGGATTCGAGTATCTTTGTTTCAAAATCGGGACTTATTGAGCTTTATTTCGATAAAACAACCTATGCCGTCTCAGTTAAGGATACGGCGGCGGACAAGGTCTGGTATTCAATTCCCGCTTCCGAAACGGGCTTTGAACAGCCGTCTGTTCTTTCCGTAAGGCTTTCGGATAAAACGGGTAACGTTTATCTTCTCAATTCTCAGGATAATTCCGTTGCCTTTGACAGCGCGACGTTCAACTCTCTTGAGGGCGGAATAACCGTCACCTACAGAATGGCTCTCGACAGGGAAACGGCTTCAAAGAATATAAGCGAGGTTCAGAAGGGCTTGCCCGCAGTTGAAATAACGGTTGAGTATTCTCTGTCCGACGGCTCTTTTTACGTCGGAATTCCCGATAAGGGAATAGTCGTTCCCGACTGGGTAACGCTTGAAAGCGTTACTGTGCTCGACTATATGACGAGCGCTTCAAAGGCGAAAAAGGATGATTTTCTGTTCATCCCCGACGGTTGCGGCGCTCTTGTAATGAACGCTCTTTCAAAGGAGGACGCCGAATACAGCGTTCCCGTTTATAAAACCGACGGGGAATCGCCTGCTTCGGCTGTAGTTCCCGCTTTCGGCGTAAAGCAGGGCGAAGCGGCTTATATGGCTCTTGTTGAAAGCGGCGACGCTTTATCGACCGTCAACGCCTATACGCTTTCTTCTTCAATCGGCAGAGCAGGCGTTACGTTTGACGTAACCGATATGAAGTATCAGAATGTCAAAAACAGCAAATACACGGTTTATAAAGGGCTTCGCTCCGGCGACGACCTGAGAATCTGTTACAGGTTCCTTGCGGGTAAAAATGCATCTTATTCGAGCTTTACAACAGCCTGCAGGGAAATGCTTATGAGAAATTCGGTAATTTCCGTTTCGGGCGTTGAAAACACCGAATATTATCCGCTTTATATCGCTGTTGACTGCGCGGCGGCGGAGAATAAGAACGGAACAAAAACGAGAGTTCTTTCCTCCTTTGAAGAAACCGAGGATATTCTCTCTCAGTTAAAGGCGAAGGGCATTAATAACGCCTTTGTTGTTCTTCAGAACGCGCTTACGGGCGCTGATGAACAGGTCGATATAAAGGACGCCGTTCTTTCAAAATCGCTCGGCAGTAAGGACGACTACGAGGCTCTTTTCAGCTATGCAAATGTCCAGAAAATGAAACTGCTTCTCGATATAGGGCTTGTTACCTCGAATAACGGCTCAAGCGGCTTTTCGTCCTCGGACACCCTGAAAACAATTACGGGTAAAAAGGGCGTTTACGAAAAGACAAATGCTTTCGGAGAAATCAGCAAGGCTAAAAAGAACACCTATAAGGTTCTGAAGCCCGGCGAAATTGACAGCAGAGTTACCTCGCTTCTCCGTAATTTCAGAAAAACCTCGCTTTCGGGCTATTGCATAAACGATTACGCCTATGGCTTTGATATTGATTATTCAACCCTTACAACCGCTTCAAAGGCTTCGTCAATGGCGGTTGAAGCCAACTCCTCGCTCGCTACCGAGCGTTTGCTCGCAGTTAAGAGGGGAAATTTCAATTCGATAAAATCGGCGGGACTTATAGTCGGACTTCCGTCCGAAACCGGCTATGAGCAAAGCGAAAGCTACACGGCCATTCCCTTTGTTCAGATGGTGCTTCACGGCACGGCAGATTACACCTTCGAGCCGATTAATTCGAGCGTTGATATGCAGAAAGCGCTTTTAAAATGCGTTGAATACGGCGCTCTTCCGTCGTTTGAATGGTTTTACAGAGAAACCGGCAACGAGCTTCTCGATATGACCTATAAATACGATAACTCAATTAATATCGCTTCGTCGTTTTATGAGTCGGCTTCGGCTTTGAACAGCCTGAGAAGCTGCCGTATAGTCAATCACAGCTGTCCTCAGGCAGGGGTTTATCTTACGGAATACTCGGACGGAAGCCTTGTTTACGTCAACTATAACGAAAAGGAAACCGAGGTAAACGAGATTTTAATCGGCGCTGAGGATTTCGTTGTCATAAGTTAATTGTGCATAAAAAACGGCTTAACTTTTTATAGGAAATCAATATTTCTCAAATAATAAAAATGTTGTATAATATTTAGTTGAAAAGATTTTTTACTTCCAAGGAGGCGCAAAATGAAAAAGTCTTTAAAGAGTATTATTGCAATTGTGCTTTGCTGGGTTCTCGCTCTGTCGATTATACCCATTTCCGTTTTCGCAAAAAGCGGTAACGCAAAGCTTACTATCGGCGTAATTTCCGATACCCATGTTTTCCCCCATTCCAATATGGGTGACGACATTTATGCTTTCGCCGCCGATTACAGAGGCGACACAAAGCAGTATGAGTATTCCGAACAGCTTCTTGACTGCGCGCTTGACGCTCTTGCCGCTCACGCAAAGAAAAACGGTATGAAGTACGTTATTCTTCCCGGCGACATTACAAAGGACAGCGAGGTCTGCGCTCACGAGGCTGTTGCAAAAAGACTTGAACAGTTCGAAAAGGACACCGGACTTACCGTTCTTGTTATAAACGGCAACCATGACATAAATAACTCTCACGCTGTTGACTATTCTTCGGGCGAGCGCGTTATGGGCGGAGATCAGATAACAACTCCCGAAAAATATCTTGAAATTTATAAAAATCTCGGTTATGACGTTGCGTACCATACGTTTACCCCTCCCGAGGGCGAACAGCAGGGTATGATGACTTATTCCGTTAAGCTTGACGGCAATTACAGGTTTATTGCGTTTGACTCCAACTGCTTCTCAAAGGATTGCACCAAGACAGGCAAGGACGAGCACGATACAAGAGGTATGGTAAGCGCGGCTCTTATGGAATGGCTCCTTGACGAATGTAAGGACGCTCAGAAGCACGGCGAAACGATTATCGGTATGTGCCACCACAATATCGTCGCTCACCACGACCTTGAGAATAATGTTCTTAACGAGTTCGCTATTGACGATTGGGAGTATGTAGCAACCTGCCTTGCTAACGCGGGTATGCACTATGTATTCACGGGTCACCAGCATTCAAACGATGTCGCTTCCTATGTCACAGAGGAAGGCGAGGTTATCTATGACTGCGAAACCGACTCGCTTTCAAGCTTCCCCCACTATTTCAAAGAGGTTGTCTTTGACAACACCGATTTGAGCGGAAAAATTGTTGCCGACTACACAACCTATAAGGTTGACTCGGTTAAAAAGCTCAAGGACCTTGAGGGCAACAAGATAAATGATTTCGCAAGGTTCTCGTTCCAGAAGGTATTTATGGACGGCGGCGACGGCGACGTAGGTCCGTTCTTTGACGCTATTATTGACGACTATGCTATGAACACTCTGTTCAATATCGGCGGTAAGCTCAATCTTACTGATGAGCAGATAGTCAATATTGCCCGCGACCTTGTTCAGAATCTTAAGACCCTTAAGGTTTCGGATATTCCGTCAACCAAGTTCAAGGATGAAATCGGATTCTATGATGAAGAATACGGCACCCTCGACAGCGCTGTCTGCTCGGCTTGGTACTATCTTTCGGTAGGCGACGAGTATATTGAAGACGACGAGTTTATGAAGGACGCCATTGAACAGTGCAGGCACGGCGACGTCGGCGCAAGGGTAGTTTTCACGCTTCTTAAAACTATTCTCGATAACACGGCGGGCAACGCAACCGTTCTTGAATTTGTTGAAAGCATTTACACGGCAGGTCTTAATATGTATTCGGGACTTGCGGGTAATATTATGGGAAGCCTTCCGTTCGCTCCCCAGGCAGCTCCCGCTTTAGTTGACGGCGAAGGCGACGACGCTCAGACAACCGGCGAAACCGACGCTGCAGCCGAAACCGAGGAAGAGGCTGAAGGCGGCTCGGGCTTTGACCTTTCAATCCTCAAGAAAATACCAGGAATGAATCTTGACACCTTAAAGGGTCTGCTTTCAAATCCGTCGCTCGTAGGTCAGATTCTCGGCTACGCTATCGAATCAATGTGTATTGACGAAAACCCCGGCGAGCGTCAGGACAATAACTTCACTCATATTTATTCGGGAAAGATTGAACCCGCTAATAATGACGAAGAAAAACCCACCGAACAGGCGAACAACGAGCCGACAACAAATCAGTCAACGGTTCCCGCCTCGACAATTCCCGGCGGCAACAACCCCGCAACCGGCGGCATAGCTTTCACAAGAGTCGAAACCGAGCCTAAGGTTCCGACGGCTGAGCTTATCTTAACTCTCGGCGCGTCTGCTCTTGCCCTTGCGGTAACAGTAGTTCTCCGCAAAAAGAGAGAAGAAGCATAATAAACAGAACAGTTAAAATTAACAGCCTGCTCGTTTGAACAGGCTGTTTTCGTTTTGTTTTTTATATACAACGGATGGGCAATACCCGTCTCTACGGTTTGAGTTAAATATAAATTTTACCGTAGGGAGCGGCGTCCCCGACGCTCCGAATTAATAACGTCTGATTTACTTATTCAAAAAATCCTCAATGAATTTTATCTGTTCGTTTACGCTCTTTTGACCTGTGCCGCCCTGCGAAATGCGTTTGTTCACGCAGGCTTCAAGTGAAATTTCGCCGTATAAATCGCTCTCGAAAAGAGGGGAGAATTCCTTGTATTTTTCTATCGGCAATTCATCAAGAACTGTTTTGCTTTCAATACAGCAGGCTACAATCTGACCGACTGTTTTATAAGCCGAACGGAAGGGCATTCCCTTCTTTACAAGGTAGTCTGCAAGGTCGGTTGCGTTTATGAAGCCGTTCTGCGCCGCCTTATACATATTGTCCTTGAGAACGGTCATAGTTTCAATCATCGGCGAAGCGACCTTAAGACACATTTTTACGGTTTCAATTGCGTCAAAAATGGCTTCCTTGTCCTCCTGCATATCCTTGTTGTATGCAAGCGGAAGCCCCTTGAGAACTGTCAGAAGCGTTATCAGATCGCCGTAGACCCTGCCCGTTTTTCCCCTTATGAGTTCAGCCATATCGGGATTCTTTTTCTGGGGCATAATGCTTGAGCCGGTTGTGAAGCTGTCGTCAAGCTCGACGAATTTGAACTCCCAGCTCGACCAGAGAATTATCTCTTCGCTCAGCCTTGAAAGGTGCATCATAAGAATTGAATAAGCGCCGAGAAGCTCAACACAGAAATCCCTGTCGGACACACCGTCGACCGAGTTTAGAACTATTCCGTCAAAGCCGAGCTTTTCAGCCGTCATAAGCCGGTCCGTGTCGTAGGTGGTTCCCGCTAAAGCGCAACAGCCGAGAGGAGAAAGATTCATCCTTCCCTGCGCGTCCGAGAGCCTTTCAAAATCCCTTGTGAGCATAAAAGCGTAGCTTAAAAGATGGTGAGCGAAGGTTATCGGCTGAGCCCGCTGAAGATGGGTGTAGCCCGGCATAATTGCGTCGGTGTTTTCCTTCGCTTTTGTTTTTATTGCGTTTATAAGCGAGAGAACGAGCGCCTTTATCTCGTCGGTTTCGTCACGGAGAAACAGCCTTATGTCAACGGCTACCTGGTCATTGCGGCTTCTCGCCGTATGAAGCTTTTTGCCCGTGTCGCCGAGACGAAGCGTCAACTCCTGTTCAACGAACATATGAATATCCTCTCCGCCTGAACTGAAGCTGATTTTACCGCTTTCTATATCCGAAAGAATTTCGCCGAGTGTGTCAACAATCAGTTCGCTGTCGCTTTTCGGAATAATTCCCTTTGCGCCGAGCATGGCGGCGTGAGCCATAGAGCCTTCAATATCCTGTTTATACATTTTGCAGTCGAATTTCAGTGAGGAGTTGAAGTCATCGGCGACCTTGTCCAATTCCTTTGAAAACCTGCCTGCCCACATTTTTTCCATTTCTGTTCCCTTTATATATTGTTCTTTGCCTTCATTTTTGAATAAACCTCGACGGGCAGTCCGTAAAGCTTTATAAAGCCTGCGCTGTCAGCCTGGTTATAAACGTCGTCCTCGTCAAAGGTTGCGATTTCCTCGTCATAAAGCGAGTAGGGCGAGGTGATTGACGAATTGATTATATTTCCCTTATAGAGCTTTAATTTGACGTCGCCCGTAACTGTTTCCTGAGTAGTTTTTACGAACGAAAGAATAGCTTTGGTAAGAGGTGTGAACCACTGGGCGTTATATACAAGCTCGCCGAGCTTCTGGGCGACAAGCGCCTTGTAGTGCATTGTCTCTTTATCAAGACAAACCGTTTCAAGCGCCGCGTGAGCCTTATAGAGAATTGTTCCGCCCGGTGTTTCGTAAACTCCGCGGCTCTTCATACCTACAAGCCTGTTTTCAACTATGTCGAGAAGACCGATTCCGTTTTCGCCGCCGAGCTTGTTGAGAAGAGTTACAAGTTCAACCGAGCCCATCTCTTTTCCGTCAACGGCGGTCGGTATTCCCTTTTCAAAGTGAATTGTAACGTAGGTCGGCTTGTCGGGAGCCATTTCGGGTGAAACGCTCATCTCAAGAAAGCCCGCTTTGTTATATGTCGGCTCGTTGGCAGGGTCTTCAAGGTCAAGTCCCTCGTGCGACAGATGCCATATATTTTTATCCTTTGAATAATTCGTTTCCCTGTTTATGCGAAGCGGAATATTATGCGCTTCTGCATATTCGATTTCTTCTTCACGTGATTTTATATCCCACTCACGCCAGGGGGCGATAATCGGCATTTTCGGCAAAAGAGCCTTAATTGCAAGTTCAAAACGAACCTGATCGTTGCCCTTGCCCGTACAGCCGTGACAGATAGCGTCGGCGTTTTCCGCTACGGCGATTTCGGCAATTCTTTTTGCAATCGGGGGACGCGCGCAGGCAGTTCCCAGCGGGTAATCCTCATAAAGAGCGCCCGCCTGAACGCAGGGAAAGGCGTATTCTTCGAGAAATTCCTTTGTCAAATCCTCTATATAGAGCTTTGAAGCGCCTGTTTTTATAGCCTTTTCCTCAAGGCCGTCAAGCTCGGTGCCCTGACCTACATTACCCGAAACGGCGATAACCTCGCAGTTATTGTAGTTTTCCTTAAGCCACGGAATGATTATTGAGGTGTCAAGTCCGCCTGAGTAAGCGAGAACAACCTTTTTGATTTTTGATTTGTCCATAATAAAACCTCCGAAATGCAAATCAACTTTATGCGTATAATTATGCAATAAAATATGTATAATGTCAAGCATAAAATGTAAAAATATACAGAAAAATGAATATTTTATATAAAATATACATTTATGACGTATATTATTTACATTGACTTGTAAATATTATAAAAAGGTGATATAATATTTAAATATTAATAATTCATTGTGTTAAAGGGTGATTTTATGGATTTTCTCCAGACTTTTTCAAATCACGTAATTGAACAGTTGCCGATGATTTTAAGAATTGTTGTTTCTTGCCTTTGCGGTGCGGCAATCGGCTATGAGCGTTCAGTAAGACAAAAGGACGCGGGTATACGAACTCATATTATCGTCGCTCTCGGCTCGGCGCTTATGATGATTGTTTCTAAATACGGTTTCTTTGACGTTGTTCAGTTCGACGGAATAAACCTTGATGCGTCACGAATTTCGGCTAATATTATCACGGGCATATCGTTCCTTGGCGCAGGCGTGATTTTTGTCCGCAACGCTTCTATAAAGGGCCTTACCACTGCGGCGGGTATATGGGCGACATCGGGAATAGGTATCGCAATCGGCTCTGGAATGTATCTTATCGGTATTATTTCGACAATCCTTATGATAATTATTCAGATTGTTCTTCATAAGTACCTTCACCATATCGACAATACTATTGTCAGCGAAATCAAGGTAACCCTGATGGGCGGAAACGAGTCGATTGATAAATTCGTTGAGTTGCTTGAAAAGCATAAGATGAAGGTACAAAGCTACAGCTTTAACAGGAATAACGACAACACGGTTGATTTTACGCTTCTTGTAAGAACGGACGCGGACGATATAAACTTTGAAAAGACTATAGAATATATCAGACAGGAAGAAACAGTCCGTTCACTTTCAATAGACGACGTAACGCTTTGATAAACTGCTTTAAAAAAACAGACGGGTAGGTTTTCTGCCCGTCTGTTTTTATGATTTACCGTTTTACCGCATTAAAATTCAACAGTTTTTCGGCTTATTTTTTATTATTTTGTTAATTGTGCATAATAAACAACAAAATGCAAAATTCTTTGTGCAAAATGCTTGACAAATAAAAACAAGGTGCTATACTGTGGATGAAATCAAGAGCAAAGGAGATGAGACACAATGACAGTAGGTCAGGTTACATTTGAACTTGAACAGGAGCTTGTCGAAGAACTTTCACATTCAAAGCTCAGCTGGCACAGCTTTTGGCAGGGTATGAAGCTTTTTGCCATCACAAGAGGCTAAAAGCCGAAACCCCGAAAACTACCGCTTTAAGCGGTTTATATATAACCATAATTATTCATTAAATATAAAAAAATGGGTATCGACATTTTGCCGATACCCATTTTTCTTTGTTTTGGTTTTACCAGCCTCTTGAAAGACCGTATTCCTTTTCTCGCTTGCCCGCTGAAATAAGGTCTATAAGCGAAATGTCAAATGCGTCGAAAACGCCGTCGTGGTTAACATCGGACGCTTCGGCAAGTACGCCGTCGTAAGTCCAGCCGGTCATTAAGTGTTCAAACGCCTCGTTTATATCCGAATCGTTTACATAAGTGTCGCTTGAGGAAAGGTCGCCGTAAAGAACAATATTCATTTCGTCAATTACGGTTTCGTTTTCGTCGTCGGTTACGCACTGAACAAAATAGTTAGTGCCTAAAGGCTCACCGTCGGAAACACTGTACCAGTTATTCGTAAAGAACTTAAGCTTCGTTCCCGCCATTGTTGTAACGATTTCGCCGTTTACAATCTGAATGGGCGAGGGGATAATCTTAACGTTAAACGAGCCTGAATAACCCATAAGTCTGAAGGGGATGAAGTTATCGCCGACCGTTAACCGGTTTTCATAACTTTGATTATTGTTATACTCAAGCGTATAGCCGTACTGAGAAGCGAATTCGTCGGGAGTGCCCGTGAATACTTCGCCGTTAGTGAAATTGACTGTCATACTTTCAATGTTGACCCAGTAATAGAAGTATGTTTTACCCGGACAGTTGTTTTCGTAATCCCAGTCGGTCTGAGGATAACCGTAATCCGAGCTTCCTTCAATCATAGGATTAATGTTGATTGTGACAGAGTCAATTACGGTTTCAATGACGTTAACCGTCATTTCGCCCTTACAACCCCGAAGCTCAACCTCTAATGTGTTTTCACCGAGCGTAAACGGAGTGTCATACTGCGGGTCGGACCAATTTATACTGTAGCCGTAAGTGTCTTCAAATTCGCTTACAGTTCCCGTGAACGAGGTTCCGTCCTTGAAATTGACTGAGATATTTGTTGGTTCGTAATTATAGCAGAAGAATTCCTCATACTCTCCTGTGGCTTCGTTCCAGCGGGTATTCAGGTAGCCGTCTGTTTCGAAAATACAGGTATATGGCGAAAGGGTAAAGCTTTCAATCGGGGTTTCAACTATGTTTACAACGAACTGTCCTTGGCAGCCTGCGATAGAAACGTCAATCGGGTTAGAACCTAAGGTTAACGGAGTTTCATACTGCGGGTCATACCAGTTTACTTCATAATACTGATTTCTGAAATCGTAAATTGTACCTGTAAATGTAGTTCCGTCCTTAAAGTTTACCGTGAGATTTTCAATATAAACATTATAGTGATAGAACTCTTCATCCTGCTGAGTGTCGTCGTTCCAGCGGGAATCCCAGTAACCCTCGGTTTCAAGAACGATTGTCTGAGGCTCGACAGTGAAGGACTCAATCGGTGACTCAAGAATATTGATTATAAACTGTGCCGAGCGTCCTCCTATGGTAACGTCAATAACATGCTGACCTACGGTAAAGTGTTCGTTAGCCTGATTGTCCGAATAATCAGCGTAGTAGCCGTAGGTGTCGCTGAATTCGTCGACCGAGCCCGTGAATGAGGTTCCGTCCTTGAAATTGACAGTAAGGTTATCTATCGAGGTGTTATAGCGATAATATCTTTCCTGCTGTTCGGTGTCATAGTTCCAGTAAGAATCCCAATATCCGTTTGTTTCAACGATATATGAAACGGGCTCAATAGTAATGCTTTCAATAGGCGATTCGGTAATATTAATAATAAATACGCCTGCCGTTCCGCAAATTGAAGTTTCAAGCTCGTTTTGACCTACCGTAAAGGGAGAACCGGACTGAGTATCTTTAATTTCGACACTGTAGCCGTAGGTGTCCTGAAAATCGTAAACAGAGCCTGTAAAGGTTTCGCCGTTCTTGAAATTAACGGTTATGTTTTCGTAGTCAATATAATAGTGATAGAACGGAA
This sequence comes from Oscillospiraceae bacterium, assembly GCA_015066565.1. Taxonomy (GTDB): domain Bacteria; phylum Bacillota; class Clostridia; order Oscillospirales; family Acutalibacteraceae; genus Fimenecus. Next base: position 132,101 of record SVOB01000002.1, read on the forward strand.
TTTCTGTCTGGGAATTTTCGTCCCAGTAACTGTCCTGATAGCAGTTTGTGCCCTCTGTATAAGTGACAGGCTCAATTGTAAAGCTTTCAATCGGGGATTCGAGAATGTTGACAATAAACTGACCTGCTACGCCGCAGATTGAAACGTCAATAATATTCTGACCGATTTCAAACGAAGCGTTGTACTGCGGGTCGCCCCAGCTAACGTCATAGCCGTAGGTGTTCTGGAAATCGTAAGCGGTACCGGTAAAGGTTTCGCCGTTTTTGAAATTGACCGTAATATTATCAATATAAATATTGTAGTGATAAAACTCTTCATATTCGCCTGTTTCGGCGTTCCAACGGGTGTCGTTATAGCCGTTTGTGCCGTAGATAACATCCATAGGCTCAACCGTGAAGCTTTCAACAGGGGATTCGGTAAGGGTTAAGGTACAATTGCATCTGAATCCGCCTAAGCCGACAGTGAATTCGTGGTCGCCTACGCCCCACTGATTGTCGTAGCTTTGGTCGGTAATATAATAAAAATCAAAATTATATCCGTATGTGTCGTTGAATTCGTATGCAGGGCCCGTGAACGTGCGTCCGTCCTTGAAATTGACCGTTATTTCCTGCGGGTCAACGTTGTAACGGTAATACGAGCCTATGAATTCTCCGTCCGTATATTCGTTTTCCCTGTAGCCGTGAGTTCCGACAACAAAGCTCATATTTTCAACGGAAATCGAATCAATCGGGCTTTCGGTAATTGTAACGTTAAATGTTGCGGTAAGACCTGAAAAACGCGCCGTTACTTCATGACTGCCCACGCCCCAGGGATGCTCGAAATCCTGAGAATACGAGAAACTGAAGGACGGACCCAACTGCTGTTCAATTTCGTTTGTGGTTCCCGTGAGAACGGTTCCGTCTTTCAGATGAACAGTGGCGGTCGCCTCGTTTAACGAATAGTTGAAATAAGAGGCAATCAACTCGCTGTCTTCGTTGTAAACCGAACTCCAGTTGCCGTTTGTAAATTCTTCAACAGTAATGTCCTCAATGCTGAAGGACTCAACAGGGCTTTCGTTAATTGTTACGGTGTATGTGCATTCAACTCCGCCGAACTGAGCGGTGACGGTATGAACGCCCACGCTCCAGGGGGTCTCAAACGTGTTGTCGCAGACGAGGTTAACCCATGTGCCCGTCTGTTCATAAATATCGTAGGTCGAATAACCCTCGATAACAGAGCCGTCCTTATAGGTTATAACTATATGATCAGGCTCCTGATAATTGAGTATTTCATGGTAAACGTCGTTTTCGTCATAATAGCTCGTGACGTTCCCGCAAACGCCCTCGGTGTATTCCATATCGTCAATTGATATTGAAAGGACGCTGCTTTCGACGATTGTAACGGTTACCGATGCCGATTTACCAAGAACCGAAACCGTAGCTTCGTATTCACCTATATCCCAGGGGCTTTCCTGACTCTGATTTGAGTCAATTCTTACGTCAAAGCCAAACTCGTCATAAATATAGTCTCTGTTACCCGTAATCTGACGTCCGTCATTAAGGGTTATCGTGATAACGGGGTCAATATAATAATGGAAGTATCTTTCGCCCGTCGGATTGCCGTCAGAGTCATATTCCTCACTCCAGCCTCCGTGAGAATACTGTTCAATTTCAATATCCTGAGCCGAAACAGAAACTATCGGGCTTTCAAGGACTGTTACCGAATACTCTACCGATTTTCCGTAAAAGCGTGCCGTAGCCGTATGAACGCCGGGGGTCCACTGATTATCATACGAGTTGTCGGACTCGATTTCGAAATCGTAACCTGTCTGGTCTTCAATATCCCAGGGGCTGTCGCCGTGAATTACCGAGCCGTCCTTATAATAAATTGTAATATCGGTCGGGAAAGCATAATCGGGATAATATACCCACTGACCGTTTCTGTAAACGCTTTTTGACGCTCTTGAGGAGTCGCCCTCGGTTACGCTGATTTCACCGATTTCAATTCTGTCAACGGGACATTCGATAACATTAACTGTAATATAACCCGTTTTTCCGCAGAAATTAAAGGGAAGTTGGTTTTCACCGACTGTCCAGGGGGTAGCGTAAGACTGGGAATCTCTGATATAGACTTCGCTTCCCGTCTGTTCCTGAATTTCATCGGCAGTGCCTACGAAAACATCGCCGTTATTATATGTTACTGTAAATGATACTTCATCTGTATTAAAATCATAACGGAAATAAGCGTTTTCTATCCATTGGTCGCTTTCCTCGTCATAATAGCCTGACATATATCCGTCATAGTTTTCGGCTAACGAAATTGAGGAGTTCGCAACGATACTCTCAACGGGGGAAGCGACAATATTTACCGTGAACTGACATTCCACGCCTGTAATTGAAAGCGTAGCCGTATGAGCGCCGACACCCCACTGATTAAGGTAACTCTGGTCGTCAGTGAGCTTAGCGTAATAGCCTACCTGTTCGTAATATTCTTCCGCTGCATAGTAGATTGTTTCGCCGTTTTTATATGTAATTGTTATTCCGTCGGGAGAGGGCTGATAGCGGAAAAACTCTCCGTTCTCGTCGCTGTCGTCCCAGCCGTCCTCCAGACTGTTTTCTGTCAGCGTAACGGGTGCGACGGAAATGCTCTGAATCGGGCTTTCAATAACGGTTACGGTGTAAGTAGTCGAAATATCGCCGTAGCTTATTGTAACGCTGTGAGCGCCGAGACCCCATTGATTATCTGAGGACTGATCCTGAGAATATTGAGGATAAATATCAATTTGGTCGCCGATTTCATAGGGATAACCCGTAACAACCGAGCCGTCCGAAAAATGGGCGGTGACGTTTTGTGGCTCAAAATTATATCTGAAATATTTTTCGCCCGTTTCGCCGAACCAAATCGGGTCCACCTCATAACCGTCGCCGAGATAGACAACATCGAAATTTTCAACCTCAACCGAAACAAGCTCAGCGCCGTCAGAGACGGAAAAGGCGTTTATCGGCATAACCGAAATAAGTAAAACGAGGGATAATAAAACTGCAAGGTATTTTTTTCTAACACTTTTTTTCAATTTAACGACCCCCTTGAAAAAATGTATAATTTATTATACTATATTAAATAATATTCTGTCAATTTTTAATAATATTGAATTGACGGCATTTTTGTGATAAGATATTTAAAATGATTTTTCGGGGTGATTAAAATGGTAAACGGTAAAATGTATGAACTCGGCAGCAAGCGTTCGGTAATCCGTGAGATATTTGAATATGCTAAGAAAAGGGCGGCTGAAATCGGAAGCGAAAATATTTTTGATTTCAGTATAGGCAACCCGAGCGTTCCCGCGCCGGATTGCGTAAACGAAACCCTTATTGACCTTATTAAGAATGAGGATTCGGTTAAGCTTCACGGCTATTCCTCGGCTCAGGGCGACGCAACTGTCAGAAAAACCATAGCCGACTATATCAACAAGCGTTTCGGCACAACCGTTTCGGGCGACAATATCTATATGACAACGGGCGCCGCGGCGGCGTTAAGCATAGTTTTAAAATCCGTCGCAACCGAAAACAGCGAATATATCACCTTCGCCCCGTATTTTACCGAGTACAAGGTCTTTGTCGAGGCGACGGGAAGTAAGCTCGTTGTTCTTCCGAGCGAGGAAAAAACCTTTGATATGGATTTCGACGCGCTCGAAAACGCAATCAACGAAAACACCAAGGCGGTAATTATAAATTCCCCGAATAACCCGTCAGGAGTTGTTTATCCCGAAAAAAGCATAATCCGTCTTTCCGAAGTTCTTAAAAAGTATTCCGAAAAATACGGACATATTATTTATCTTATCGCCGACGAGCCATACAGAGAGCTTGTATATGACGGAATTGAGGTTCCCTATCCGATTTGTTATTATGACAACACCTTTGTATGCTATTCCTACAGTAAATCGCTTTCGCTCCCCGGCGAGAGGATAGGCTATATCTGCGTGTCCGACAGAATGGAAAACTGGCAGCGCCATTATGCCGCCGTCTGCGGCGCGGGAAGAGCGCTCGGCTACGTCTGCGCAACAACTCTTTTCCAGTTCCTTGCGGCAAGATGCGTTGATAAGACAAGCGACGTTTCAATTTATAAAAAGAACAGGGATTTGCTCTATAATTCGCTGACCGAATACGGCTATGACTGCGTTCACCCCGACGGAGCCTTTTATCTTTTCGTAAAAGCTCTTGAGGATGACGCCTACGCCTTCTGTGAAAAGGCAAAAAAGTACGAGCTTCTTTTAGTGCCCGGCGACGATTTCGGCTGTCCCGGGTATGTAAGAATTGCCTACTGCGTTCAGCCGTCGCAGATTGAAAGGGCTCTCCCGTCCTTCAAAAAACTTATTGAGGAATATAACAGATAATTATGGTAGATGTTACTTTAATCGGAACGGGCGGTTTAAAACCGCTTCCCGACAGAGCTCTTGCAAGCGTTTTTCTCAGATGCGACGGAAGGACAATCCTTTTCGACTGCGGCGAGGGAACTCAGTCGGCGGCGGCGAAGGCTTCCGTCAGTCTTGCGAATGTTGACCTGATTGCCCTGACTCATTTTCACGGCGACCATATTTTCGGCCTGCCCGGACTTCTTCAGACGCTTCAGGTAATGGAGAGGACTTCTCCGCTTGTCATAGCGGGGCCTAAGGGTATTTCGGCTTCGCTTTCACCGCTTCTTGAGGCGGCGGGCGAGCTTCCCTATGAAATAAGACTTAAAGAGCTTGACGGGGGAGAACTGAAACTCAATACGCTTGTTCCATCGTTTTCCGAGCTTGCAACTCTGACCTGCTTTAAAACAAATCACAGGGTTTCAAGCCTCGGCTACTGCTTCACGCTTGAAAGAATGGGGAAATTCAATCCCGAAAAGGCTAAGGAACTTGGTATTCCCGTCAGTATCTGGAGCGAATTGCAGAAGGGAAAAGCCGTTGAAACCGAAGCAGGGAGGTTTTTACCCGAGCAGGTTCTCGGCGAAAAACGAAAGGGTATAAAAATAGTTGTCACGGGTGACACCGCGGAATGCGATAACCTTGTGAAATATTCCGAAAACGCAGACCTGCTCATAAGCGAAGCGACCTTCGGCGAAAACGAGCAAAAAGAACTTGCCGAAGAAAGAGGACATATGACATTTGCCGTTGCGGCGGAAATTGCAAAGAAAGCGAATGTGAAAAAGCTTTGTCTTACTCATTTTTCACCCCGTGTGGTCGACCCCGAGGAATACCTTGAAAACGCAACCTCAATTTTTGAAAACACCGTCTGCGGCTTCGACGGAATGAAAATTACGCTTGAATTTGAGGACTGAATAACATATCGTAGGGGACGGGTTTCCCGTCCCGTTTTTTAATGAAGTTATCCCCATATAATACATATATTAAATAAATCAAAAAAACACTTGACTTGTCTTGACAGATGTGTTATATTATCTTCACCTCTAAAAGAGGGCTTTATTTTTGTGCTCAAAAATAATATTCCGTTTTTGAGTATTTATAGGGTTTAACCTCTTTACCGAGGTAGGCAGTTTATTTAGGAGGTGCCGAAATGAGAGTAAAGGTTACTTTAGCTTGCACAGAGTGCAAACAGAGAAACTACAACACAATGAAAAACAAAAAGAACACTCCCGACAGGTTGGAGATGAATAAGTATTGCAGATTCTGCAAGAAACACACTCTCCACAGAGAAACAAAGTAAGTTTAGGAGGTAAGGAAATGGCTGACGAAAAGAAAAACGAAGTCGCTAAGAAAACCGCCGAAACTGCTAAGAAGGATCAGAAGACCAAGCCTAAAAAAGAGGGCAACGTTTTTTTACGCGCCTGGAAAAGAATTAAGAAGTTCTTTAAGGACGAAAAGGGCGAGTGCAAAAAGGTTGTTTGGCCGAGCGGAAAGACAGTTGTTAAGAGCTCGCTTGTAGTTCTTGCCGTTGTCGCTATCGCCGGCGTTGTAATCTTCGGTATTGACCAGGGCTTGTCGGCTCTGCTTCAGCTTCTTGTCGGTCTTGCAAAGGGTTCTGAAGAAACAGCTGAGACTGCGGCTGAAGCTACAAGCGGAATGATTAACGCATTTTTCGGCTTTTAATGGAGGTAAAAAATGGCTGATATCTCCAGATGGTATGTAGTTCATACCTATTCAGGCTACGAAAATAAGGTTATGACAAACATCGAAAAGTTTGTCGAAAACAGGGGTATGCAGGATTATATCCTTGAGGTCAAGGTTCCTACCGAAACCGTTACCGAAATTAAGGAAGACGGAACTAAGAAGGAAATTGAGCGTAAAAGCTATCCCGGTTACGTTATGGTTAAGCTTGCCGTTTTTGAAAACGAAGACACGGGCGAGCTTGAGATGACAGACGATACCTGGTATCTCATCCGTAACACAAGGGGCGTTACCGGCTTTGTCGGCCCCGAAAGCAAACCTGTGCCGCTTACTGACGAAGAAGTCAGGGCTCTCGGCGTTGAAAAACGCGTTGTAGAGGTCAACTACGAAGTCGGCGATATGGTACAGATTATTGACGGCCCGTTCGAGGGCGTACTGGGCGTTGTTAATTCGATTGACACCGACGCTAACGCAGTCAACGTCACGATTTCAATGCTCGGAAGAGAGACTCCCGTTGATCTTGAGCTTGATCAGGTTGAGGCTCTTGAAAAATAAAAATTGGTATTAAGCGTTACTACGCTTTCTATAGTGTGCGTTTTTGCGCATACTGTGGGAGGAATGAAAGCGAAAATTCATTCCGCCACTACCACGAATTTTGGAGGTGCAAAAAATGGCTCAGAAAATCAAAGGTTACATTAAGTTGCAGATTCCTGCCGGCAAGGCAACACCTGCCCCGCCCGTAGGCCCCGCACTCGGTCAGTACGGCGTCAACATTATGGCGTTCACTAAGGAGTTCAACGAGCGTACCAAGAACGATATGGGACTTATTATCCCCGTTGTTATCACGGTATTCGCTGACGGAAGCTTCACTTTCATCACTAAGACTCCGCCTGCAGCAGTTCTTATCAAAAAGGCCTGCAACATCGAAAAGGCTTCGGGTGTTCCGAACAGGACTAAGGTTGCAACTATCACCAGTGAGCAGATCAGAAAAATCGCAGAGCAGAAGATGCCTGACCTTAACGCAGCAAGTATTGAATCGGCTATGAGTATGATCGCCGGTACAGCTCGCAGCATGGGCATCACTGTTGTAGATTGATGCTCCCTGTGGGAGGAAAAATCCGATTAACCACATTTATTGGGAGGAAATTTTAAAATGAAACACGGTAAAAATTACGTCGAGAGCGCAAAGCTTATCGACAAAGCTAAACAATATGACGCTAACGAGGCTCTTGACCTTTGCGTTAAGACCGCGAAAGCAAAGTTCGACGAAACAGTAGAAGTTCACGTACGTCTCGGCGTTGACTCACGTCACGCTGACCAGCAGGTAAGAGGCGCTGTTGTTCTTCCCAACGGTACAGGTAAAACCGTTAGAGTTGCTGTTTTTGCTAAGGGTGACGCTGCAAAGGCTGCTGAGGAAGCAGGCGCTGAAATCGTAGGCGCTGAAGACCTTCTCCAGAAGATTCAGGGAGAAAACTTCCTTGATTTCGACGTTTGTATCGCTTCCCCCGACATGATGGGTCTTGTAGGCCGTTTAGGTAAGGTTCTCGGACCGAGAGGTCTTATGCCTTCACCTAAGGCAGGTACTGTTACACCTGACGTTGCCAAGGCTGTTACCGAAGCTAAGGCAGGTAAGATTGAGTACCGTCTTGACAAGACAAACATCATCCACTGCCCGATAGGCAAGGCTTCCTTCGGCGCTCAGAAGCTTCAGGAGAACTTCGATACCCTTATGGACGCTATCATCAAGGCTAAGCCCGCTGCTGCAAAGGGTCAGTACATCAAGTCCTGCGTTGTTGCTACAACAATGGGCCCCGGCGTTAAAATCAACGCTAACAAGCTTACAGCGGCTACAACTGCTGAAAACTAATTTAATACTTGACAGAGTAATAACTCTGTGATAGTATAATACCGCTTGCCGAAGACAGTAGGTTCAGTTTCGACTGTATAATGGCTTTACGCCGCCCACCGAGGAAAGAATTTACTATTATAATTAGTATTTTTCTGCTCTTCCTGTCTTTGCGGGGAGAGCAGTTTTATATGTAAAAATTGTTTCTCATAAGCAAGCGAAAAATTTCATAAGGTTTGGAGGTGAATTCGTTTGCCAAGTGAGAAGATTTTAGAGTTGAAGAAGCAACAGGTCGAGGCTCTTAAGGCTAAGATTGACGCTTCGTGCGCAGGTGTTGTTGTCAGCTATCAGGGTATCAACGTTGCAGATGACACCAAGCTTCGTAAGGAGCTTCGTGAAGCAGGCGTTGACTACGCAGTAGTTAAGAACACACTTCTTCACCTTGCTGTTGAGGGTACTTCTCTTCAGGGTATGGACGACGTACTCGAGGGTACTACTGCTCTTGCAGTTTCTAACGACGACTATGTTGCAGCAGCAAGAATTTTAGGTAAGTTTGCTAAGGCAAATCCCTATTTTGAGCTTAAGACAGGCTATCTCGACGGCGAGCTTATTTCTAAGGAAAAGCTTGTTGAGCTTTCGTCTCTTCCGTCAAGAGAGGTATTGCTTGCTACAGTTCTCAACGCTTTCAATGCGCCTATCGCTTCTTTCGCACGCGCTATTCAGGCTATTGTTGATAAGTCCGGCGAAGAGGTTCCCGCAGTAGAGGAAAAGGCTGAAGAAACAGCTGAAGCTCCCGCTGAGGAGGTAAAGGCTGAGGAAGCACCCGCAGAGGCTCCCGCTGAAGAAGCGGCTGAAGCACCCGCAGCAGAGGAAGCTGCAGAATAATTTAAAAAATAACTTTATTAATTAATTGGAGGAAATAAAAATGGCATCAGAAAAGATTGCTGCTCTCATTGAAGAGATTAAGGTTCTTTCCGTACTTGAGCTTTCAGAGCTCGTACACGCAGTAGAAGAAGAGTTCGGCGTATCTGCAGCTGCAGCAGTTGCAGTAGCAGCTCCCGCTGAAGGCGGCGCAGGCGCAGCTGAAGAGAAGACAGAGTTCGACGTAGTTCTTACAGAAATCGGCGCTAACAAGATTGCTGTTATCAAGGCTGTTCGTGAGCTCACAGGTCTTGGTCTTCAGGAAGCTAAGGCAGCTGTTGACGCAGCTCCCAAGGCTATCAAGGAAGGCATCTCAAAGGACGACGCTGAAGCAGCTAAGGCTAAGCTTGAAGAAGCAGGCGCTAAGGTTGAACTTAAATAAGTTAATTTTTAACTTAAATAAAAAGCACACTCAATCGGGTGTGCTTTTTTGTTTTGCAGGGGGATGACCTCGTCGCCCCTTAAATTAAAACTTATTCTGCGGGACGCCGAGCCCCGTCCTACAGATGAAATTTTCAATGAACATTCGTAGGGAGCGGCGACTCGACGCTCCAAAACAAATAACATCAGAATTAACGGGACGTCGAGACGCCGTCCCCTACGATTGAATTTTGATTTATATCATACCGTAGGGACGGGGATTATCCGTCCGTTTCAATGAATAATAAAAAACTTTAAAATAACTATTGCAAAAATAAAAAAAGTGTGATATTATATCGTGGCTGTGAAAAACACAGCGATTTCCGGGTGTGGCGCAGCTGGTAGCGCGCTTGACTGGGGGTCAAGAGGCCGTGAGTTCAAGTCTCGCCACTCGGATAAAAGAAAGGCACAGGAGTAACCTGTGCCTTTTTAGCTTTTTGAAACAGGTCTATTTTTAATAAAACTTAGGAATATTCGGTGATAATATGTATAACCTGATTACGCCTTTCGGCGAAATACAAATAAGAGCTGATGATAAAGAAATACCGATTAAAGTTATTAAATGTGGGAAAAATGAAAAACTATGTCCCGATGTTCTTGGACTGTATCGAGTTGAAATAAGTTTTATTCCTGACGGAAAGAAACACATAATTAGGTGTGAATTTATTCCCGATACAGATTTTAAAAGCTTTGTTGAAAGCGGGGAAAATTTGGAATGTCAGAGCTTTTACAATGATAACGGGATGAAAATGTCAATTGGCTTGGAGGGAGATTCCTGTTACAATGCCGATGGAAAGCGAATCGATGGATTTTATGACTATGATGTGAAATACCTGAAGAAGGGAATGGCTTATAGTATCTTACCTCAAACAAAAACTCAAAAATACGTATTTGGTATTGCTTGGATAAATGAAATTGGTTCAGAGAAAGATAAGGACGGGAAAAGAGATATTCAGACATGGTTTGGAGCGGATCCGACTATTTCAATGGATTAGTAAAAAGGCGGCTAAGATTAATCTTAGCCGCCTTTTGTTTTTGCTTGTTGATTCAATTGCGCTTTACTGTTATAATTAATATCAAAGAATCAGCGTCCAGAGGATTTATTCCATGAAAAAATATGCCTTGCCTATAGCCTTTCTTGCCGTGTTTGAAGCGATAGCCGTTTCGCTGTGGCTTGCAAAGGACAATGTTTTTTATCTTTTTAATTTCAGTTATATAGGGGTTTCAATTTCTCTCGGAATGTTTCTGTATCTGAAAAAATACAAGCATTCAAGGCGGATTGTCCAACTGCTTGTCGGTCTGTATATGCTCGTTTATCTCGGCGTTATCAGCCGTGAAAATATGCAGATAGAGGGCTTCTGGTATTATCTGTTCACGGGAGTATTCGAGGCGGCAACAATCCATTACGCCGTTGCAAAAATTTTCGGGCCGTTGCTTTTCGGCAGGGGATGGTGCGGTTATGCGTGCTGGACGGCTATGGTGCTTGATTTTCTTCCGTTCAAAACGCCTGAAAAACCGAGAAAAAAGCTCGGCTTTATAAGATACATTACCTTTGCCGTTTCTCTGATTTTTGTTTCGGCTCTGTTTCTCGCAAAGGTCGGGAATATTGAAAGAATAATGTTTTGGGCGTTTATAGTCGGGAATGTTATCTATTACGCAGTCGGTATTGCTCTGGCGTTTATTTTTAAGGACAACCGCGCGTTCTGTAAATATTTCTGCCCGATTACCGTTTTCCTTAAGCCGATGAGTTATTTTTCGCTGTTCAGAATCAAATGCGATAAGGAAAAGTGCGTTGACTGCGGAAAATGCAAAAAGGTCTGTCCGATGGATGTTGATATGACGGATAATTCAAGAAAACGAAAAAACGGGACGGAATGTATTCTCTGTATGGAGTGCGTAAAAAACTGTCCGAAGGATGCGCTTTGATAATATCGGCAAGATTAGATATTTAACGGATTCTGAAATGTCCTTTTCCGTCGATAATGTAAAAAGGGATACAGGCAAACGCCTGTATCCCTTTTTCTGAATTTATGAACCGTAAATTTCCTCATTGAGTAATTCGGCAACATAATAATCGTCCTTATAGTCCTTTTGTCTGTTAAGCTCTGAGTAGTCGTAGGAGCTGTAAAACTGACGTTCCTGTTCAAGATAGCTTAAATAATTGTCTTTTGTCAGCTGATATTTACCGTCATGCATATAACGAAGCATTAAGCTGTTTATCCATTCGCCGTAATGGGTAATGTCTTTATAATTGTTTAAATCGGTTGTAATGTCAAACATACAGTTGAATGAGAAAAGCTTGATATTATCGTATTTAAGAATTTCTTCAATGACAATTTTTTCGGCGTCAATCTGTCTGTCGAGAAGGCCGTCGTTTAACTCGGAACACCACCATGCCGCACTGTAGGGAGTAAAGAAATAATAGAACGTTATGTTCGGATTGCTTTGAGCTAACGACGTGACGTTCTGGCGTATGTTAGCTAAAACAACGTCAATATCCTCCTGAGTCAGCTTAACCTGAGCTTTCGGCTTGTCGGACGTTAATTCGTCTTTCAGAACCGCTTTGCGTCCGAATTTATATTTTTTCATCCAGTTTGAATAATCGTCAAAGGATGTTATTCCGCCCTTAAAGTCGGGCTTATCGTTCTCCTTTGTCATTGTATAAACTCTTGAGAATACAACATCACGGTTAAAAACATATTCCGCGTCATTAAAAAGATTGTTGTCGTAAAGATAGGTCGGATATTCTCCGAGGTCCTCGCGCAGAGCGTCCTTATCGTCAAAAAACTTTCCCGTGTCAAGACCGCGTATGACATATTTCAGCTTCGGATTATTTGAAGCAGCCGTAACAAGCGAATTGTTTATCTCGTTATAGGGGCCGCCTGAAAAAGGAACCTTTATAAAGCTTACACCGAAAAGCTTTTGAGCCTCGGAGGCTTTAAAATTTTGAGTCATAGACGTTCCGGTAATAATGCCCTCGTAATCGAAATGCTTTATAATGCCGTCATTCTGGCTTCGCTCATTATTCAGTTTGTAAAAATAGGCTTTCGTATCCGGCTCGTGATAGTGAATGTACGGGTCAACCTTTACGGTTTTTGAAGCAATCACCGAAAGAGCGGAAAAAACTATGATTAAATACCCGATTATCCAAATTCTTTTAAGCATAATAATCCCTCGTTAAAAATTGAAATATACGAATACGGATTCGGAGCTAAGGCAAAGGAAGCCCCAAATAAAAGCGACAGCGCACAGAACCATATTAAAAACGTTGAGCTTGTTCATATTTCGGTAATTGTTTTCAGGAACAAGACAGATGAAAAACGCGAAGAATAAAAAGACAAGCATATTAAAGCCGTGAACAGACGAGCTTATGTCAATCAGATGCAGTTTTTCAAGTATAAAATTGCTTTCGGGAATTTCAAACGCCTTTATCAGCCCTTTGCTGATATTCAGGCTGTCAAATTTAATAATTGTCTTGAGCATTTCCAGCCAGCCGTGAATGCTGTCTGACCTGAAAAGAAGCCAGAGAATATTTACCGAAATAAAGGTGTAGCCCCAACGTACAACCTCGGAAAGCTTTTCAAATTTATTTTTGAAAAGCCGTTCGATAATCTGCAGTAATCCGTGGAGACAACCCCAGAGAATAAAGGTCCAGTTTGCCCCGTGCCAGATTCCGCTTACAAGAAATACAATCATTATGTTTGCGTATGTTCTGACGCTTCCCTTTTTACTTCCGCCCAACGGGAAATAGATATATTTTGTAAGAAATGAGGTAAGCGAAATGTGCCATCTTTTCCAGAAATCCCTTATGGAAGTAGCTTTATACGGCGAGTCGAAGTTGATAGGCAAATCAATATTGAGCATTTTTGAAATGCCTATCGCCATATCCGAATATCCGCTGAAATCGAAATAAATCTGGAATGTGTAAAAAAGCATTACAAGAATAAGGTCGCCCGCCGTGGCAACCGCCGAAGAGGCTTCTGTTGTAACGCCGTTTGCAAAGCCCCAGGTAACCGCTTTGGCGAAGGTATCCGCCAGAAGCATTTTTTTGAACAATCCGAAGCTGAACAGCTTAATTCCGCTTGCTAAATTTTCAGCGTTTAATCTTTTGTTGTCGGTGGCGTGAAGCTGGTTGAAAAAGTCTTTCGGCTCTGCCAGGGGACCCATAATCAGTTTCGGAAAATAGAGGATATATGCAAGATAATCAAAAAGGTTAGTGTCGGTTTCGCCCTTGCTGACGGAAACGACGTACATTATTTGCTGGAATGTAAAAAAGCTTATTCCGAGAGGAAGAATCAAATCCCTGCTTTGAAATGAGGAATTGGCAATACCGTTAACAATATCAATTGCAAAATTGAGATATTTAAAGTAAAGAAGAAGCGCCGTGTTAATTAATATAGCCGAGACAAGAAAAGCCTTTTTAAACCGACTTTTTGAAACGGCAAGCGCTGACAGATAGTTAATGACGATGCTCGCGCCGAGAATAGCCGTTACTTCCCAACCGGCGTATGCGTAGAAAACTATTCCGCCGATGATAATAAGCGCTTTACCCGCAAAGGCGTTTATTTTGTTCAGTAAAAAATACAAAAAAACAAAAGCGGGCAAAAACGCCAGTATGAAAATATAGGAATTAAAAACCATAAAATATCCTCCCGACGCGTTATCCTTTGCCGTTATTCGGCGAAAAACGGATATAAAAGATAACATTTAATTGAGTATACTATAATAAAATATAACAGTCAACAAAAAAGAGCTATAAACAACAGGTTATGTGTTTCTTCGGCTTTTACAGGCTGAAATGTGTCAATTTGTGTTGTTATTTATTGACTTGTTTTTTCATTTATGATAATATATATCGAATTTTATTATTTTGTGCGGTAGGGAGTAATTTGTATGAGGTTTTATGAAGACAGGTTCAAAAAAACAAAGGAACGGAATTTCAGCTTCTGGTTGCTTTTTCCTTTTTTTACAGTAAGCAGAAGAAAGCATACGCTCACGCTCAGGGCGATTTTGCGTTGCCGTTCAAAAAAACCGGTTGCACTTTCCGATTTTGTGTTGAAAATCGGTGATGTCGAGCATTGGCTCGGAATTAAAACGCCTTTCTATGATATTAAAACCGAAAGGGAAACTCACACCGCATTAATTAAAATAGTAATTTACCGAAGCGACCTGAAAAAATACAAAAAGCACAATGTGGTTTGTCTGTGCAAAAAGCAGGCAAATTCCATACTCTATAACGGAATGAATAAGTCGTATAAACGCCGCCATTCGCCGTTGCTCCACGATAAAAAAGCGGCAACGTTTCGTTCTTCAGACAGTCAATAAACGGAAAGCTTGTCTTAACCGTCAGAAAAGAAATGGTCGTTGACAGTATCCCCTGCAAAATAAAAGAGAGGTTTGCCTATATTCTGGCAAGGCCCTACAGTTATTTAGAGAGAAAGCATCCCGTATTTATGTATGAAAAGTACGGAAGATATGAAGAGGGCGCTTCAATCCTTTACGAAAAGCTGATTGACGAGGGCTATAAAAAGGTTTACTGTGTAGCAAATACCGAATATCTGCCTGCGAAATATGATGAAAAATACAGAAAACATATTCTTCCGCAGTTCAGCTTCAAGCATTTCTTTGTTTACTACAGGTCATACACGTTCATATCTACCGAACAGATTTCAAGGGCTATTGAGATTGACAATCTTTCCTTCCTTATGTGGAAACACTGCAGAAGGGGCGTCGACAAGGTTAAGCATATCCACCTTCAGCACGGGGTTTCTTATATGATTTCCATGGCGTCCTCAAGCCGTTACGCAGCCAGAAAAAGCGCTAAGGTTCCGCATTATTCTCAGATATATGTTGTTTCATCCGAGAAGGAGGGACAGTACTTTATTGACTGCGGCGGTTACGATTGGGAAGACCTGTATATAGCGGGTATGCCGAAGTTCGATAAAGCCGTACTCAATGAGGGTGCGGATAAAATACTCATTATGCCGACGTGGCGTCCGTGGGAAGAAAACCTTGCGTTGAACAGCCCCAAAAAAACAACGTATTATAAGCTTATAAAGCGAATACAGAGCGCGGTTCCCGAGGAGCTTTCCGATAAGGTTGTAATCTTACCTCATCCGTTATTTAATCTTGCGTTCAGAACAAAGAATTCATCAACGGGAAAGGTTAATTACGATAAAATTCTCAGGGATACAAAGCTTCTTATTACGGATTATTCAAGTATCTCCTATGACGCGTTTTACCGTGGCAGTAACGTAATTTTCGTTTGGTCCGAATTACAACAGTGCCTTAAGAATTACGGAACGAACAGCGCGCTTATGCTTACTGAAGACGACGCTTTCGGCGACGTGTGCTATACTCAGGAGCAGTTGAAGGAAGCAATTGCCAGAGAGTATTACGGAAATCAGGATCAGAAGTATATTGACAACTACAGAACAATAGTCGCTTTCCACGATAATAAGAACTGCGACAGGGTAATAGGTTTTCTTGAAAGAGACGGCTTAATTTACAGATAAATAAAAAAGCAGGTAAGATATTTTTCCCTTACCTGCTTTTTGTTTTGTCTTATTTCAGTTCTTCCGCTAACTTTTCAAGTTGCTGTGCTGATTCGTCATTCAATGCGGATTTGAGCGTTACCGTGTTTTCACAGAATGTAATATTCTTACAGCCCTCAAGCTCGGCTTTAATAATCTTTGCCGCCTGAGGCGCCCACGAGCCGTTCTCGATTATGCCGACAGTTCTGTTCTGAAAACCTCTTTCCTTAAGCTCCGAAAGGAATTCTCTCATCGGCGGGAAAATTTCGTTGTTGTAGGTCGTGGTTGCGAGAACAACCTTTCCGTATGAAAACGCGTCCGCAACCGCAGAAGACTTCCAATCTCTCGCGAGGTCATATACCTTGACATCAACGCCTGACGAAACAAGCTTATCCTTTAATTTCATCACTGCATCTTGTGTGTGACCGTAAATGGAGGTGTAGCAAAGCACAACGCCGTTCTTTTCAACGCCGTATGACGACCATATATTGTATTTATTGATTACTTCTTCAAGCCCGCTTTCAAGCACGGGACCGTGAAGCGAACAGATTTTTTCAATTTCAAGAGCGCCGGCCTTTCTAAGAAGCGCCTGAACCTGCATACCGTATTTGCCGACGATGCCGATATAATAACGCCTTGCCTCGTCGAGCCACTCTTCGTCAATGTCCGAAGCGCCGAACTTGCCGAACGCGTCTGCCGAGAAAAGAACCCTGTCAAGACTGTCGTATGTTACCATAACCTCGGGCCAGTGCACCATAGGCGCCATAACGAATTTAAGCTCGTGCCTGCCGAGTGAGAGCGTGTCGCCCTCTTTGACAATTACCTGTCTTTCGGTTAAAGAATCGCCGAAAAACTGTTCCATAAACTTAAATGTCTTTGCGTTGCCGACTAATTCTGCAGTCGGATATTTTTTTGCAAAGTTCATAATATTCGCCGAGTGGTCGGGCTCCATATGCTGAATTATAAGGTAGTCGGGAGCCTTGTCGCCGATAACTTCCTTAATATTTTCAAACCATTCGTCAGTGAAATGCGCTTCAACCGTGTCGAAAACCGCAATCTTTCCGTCATTAATTAAATATGAATTATAAGCCATTCCGTTGGGTACGGGGTACTGGCTTTCAAAAAGGTCGATTTTTCTGTCATTCACTCCGATATGGTAAATGTCATTTGTAATTCTTTTCATTTTTTGCCTCCGTTTTATTAGATAGTCATACATATTATGGCTTCCCCTTGAGGGGTGACTCCCCACAGTGTGGGGAGATGTCACGCAGTGACAGAGGGGACGGGACTGTCAGTCGCTGTCACCGTCAGGTGACTGATGAGGTGTCAATAGAAAACGCTTTGTCTGTTTTCTGCCTCATTCGCCTCGCTCCTTATGGAAAGGTGTTATCTTTTAATCATAATCCCCGCGGACTATTTTGTATGTCGCCCTGAAATCTTCTTTGCCTAAACCGTTTTCCATACCCTTGTCGTATATTGTTTTAACATATTCAACGCCCGGCATTTTAAAGCCCTGTTCCTCGCTCAGTCTTAAACAGATTCCTAAATCCTTGTTCATATTTTCAAGCGAAAAGGCGGTTGACCAATCCTCGTTTTCGAGTTTTTCGTGCTGAAGCTCAACATAAAAGCATTTTGCCCCGCCGCATTCAACGGCTTTAGCGTAGTTTTCGGTTGAAATGCCCATCTTTTTAGCGAGCAAAAGCGTTTCGTTTACTCCGTTCTGAATCTGACCGAGCAGGGTGTTCTGACATATTTTCATAGCCAGCCCCTTGCCGTTACCGCCCATATAGATAATCGTCGTGCCCATATATTCGAGAATAGGTTTAATAACGGGGAAAAGCTCTTCGTCACAGCCGACAAGAATACCGAGCGTTCCGTCAATAGCGGCGGGCTTGCTTTTTACAACGGGGCAATCCGCAAACTGAGCGCCTTTCGCCTTTATCATTTTTGAAACCTCAACCGAAACCGACGGGTCAATCGTACCCATATCAATACAGATTTTTGTTTCGTCAATGTAGGGGAGAAGCTCGTTATAAAGGTTTCTTACGTCGTCTGATGTAGGAACCATTGAAATAATAATGTCGGAGTTTTTGGCGACCTCGGTATTTGTTTTGCAACCGATTGCTCCGAGAGCCGACAACTCGTCGATTTTACTCTGTTTGTGGTCGGAACAGTAAACGGCGTCATTGTGCTTTTTGACTATGTTCGCGCACATTGACTCGCCCATGATTCCAAGCCCGATAAAACCTATTTTCATATTTTTACCTCTTTTTTATTTATTTGCATATTTAATGTGAATTCCTTTTGCTTCATCATAGTAATAACTGTCGAGCCGCCGCATAAACGCGTTATATGTATGGGCGGCAATCAGCGGCATTTCGCCTTCAAAGCCGACAACTATCAGCGTATGGTAGCTTCTTTCGCCTGAAATAAGCGAAATAAAATCGCCTTTTTCAAGGTCAAACGGGTTCCTTTCTTCCGCAACGGGACCTACGCTGTTATTTTTTAACATAAAACGTTTGAAAAACTCCGCCGAGGTCCAGGCGGCAGCCCTGTTGTTGAGTGAAATATAGTACCAGCCCGTGTCTTTTGTGTAGTTCATAACGGGCGCGCCCGCATAAAGACACTGGGAAGCGAAATTGGTACAGTCGCCGCCGAGCGAATCGAAATTATAGTACCTCGGGTTTCTCCCGAACGCCCATTTTTTAGCGTATTCAACAGCCTTTTCACGTTCATAAATAACTTTCATTTTTATCACCCGTAACTATTTTACGGGCGATATTTTTGTCCCGTTAATTCTATCATATCAGAACGGATTTTTCAATATTTCGTCAAAAGGGGTTGACAAATTATCAGTTATGTTATATGGTTAGTTATAGAAGTAACTAACCTAACATAAAACAGACAGACGAAAAAAGATAAAAGGAGTGATTGAATGGCTTTTGACTTTAACTCCGAAAGACCTATATATCTTCAGATTGCCTCTGAGCTTGAGGATTCGATTTTCACGGGCGTTTATCCCGAGGAAACCCAGATTCCGTCAACAACGGAGCTGTCGGTAACGCTTAAAATCAACCCTGCAACCGTGTTAAAGGGTATGAACCTGCTTGTTGATGAAAACATTATTTATAAAAAGCGGGGACTCGGAATGTTTGTCACTACGGGCGCGGTTGAAAGAATAAGGGCGAAAAGGCAGAAGAATTTTTATGACAGCTTTATTCTGCCGCTTTTAAGCGAGGCTGAAAAATTAGGTCTTGAGGAAAAGGACATTATCAACCTTATTGAAGGGGGAAAAGAAAAATGAGTATTGAAATAAAGAACGTTACAAAGACTTTCGGAAAGGTTAAGGCGCTCGACGGTATTTCGCTTGTCTTTGAAGAAGAAAAAATTTACGGACTTTTAGGCAGAAACGGCGCGGGAAAATCAACGCTTCTCAATATAATCTCAAACCGTCTTATCAAATATGACGGCGAGGTGCTTATTGACGGCGAAACCTCGGTTGAAAACGACAGAGCGCAGTCAAAGGTTTTTCTTATGAGCGAGGTTGACACCTACCCGAACGCCATGAAATGCAAGGACATTTTAAAGTGGATTAAGGAGTTTTATCCCGAAGCCGATTTAAATTTGGCGGACAGCCTTATTGAAAAATTCCAGCTTGACAAAAAGAAATCAATCGGTTCGCTTTCAACAGGCTATAAGACGATAATGAAATTTATTGCGGCTATTTGTTCCAACGCAAAATACACCTTCCTTGACGAGCCGATTTTAGGTCTTGACGCAAATCACAGGGAGCTGGTTTATAAAACTGTTCTCGAATCCTATTCCGAAAACCCGAGAACGATTGTAATTTCAACCCATATTATTGAGGAGGTTGCCTCTCTTCTTGAAGAGGTTGTAATTATCAATGAAGGCTCTCTTATAGAAACCGACAGCGTTGAAAACCTTTTGTCAAGGGGCTTTAGCGTATCGGGTAAGGCAGGGGAGATAGACGAATTTATTAAGGATAAAAATGTTATCGGAACTGATTTTGTAGGCTCGGTAAAAATCGCCTATATTCTCGGGGATGAGAACATAGATTCACTTCCCGCCTCGCTTGAAATAACGCCTATAAATCTTCAGAAGCTGTTTATTGAACTGACAGGGGAGGAGAAATAAGATGAAACTTAAAAGCGCAATAAAATACAGGTATCAGAAGGTTTTTAAAACCTCGCTTATCTTTTATATTTTAATGCTTGAGCTGGTTATCGGCTCGATAATAGTTAAAACTGTCAACAAGTCGGATTTTGCCTTTGACGAATACTTTGCGATTATTATGTGGGGCTTTACGTTCGTTCTCGGCATTATCTCTTACACGGGCGAGCTTAATATGTTTTTACAGAACGGCGTTTCAAGACAGACAACCCATAAAAGCTTTATAGCCCTTTTGCCTGTTAATTTCGTTTTTGCTCTCATTTCCGTTCTGTACGATTTATTCGATTATTTTATAACTAAAAAGGCATCAAATCCGAAAGTTGAGTTTGACTGTCAGCATATTTTCCCGGGCGTCAGGTTTTTAATGCCCGAATCCATGTTCGGTAAAATAATTGTTTATACGCTTCTCGTTGCGGTAACCTATGTTGTGATTATGACCTTCGGTTATATGCTCGGCTCGGTTTCACGCAGTATGAAGCTGTTTTATAAGGTGCTTTTCGGCGCCGTGATTATCGCAATAGCGGTCTTCTTCGTTGTGCTTTACGATTATTTCAGCTTCGAGTGGTTTGATTATACCGTGATGGCTCTTCGCAGCTTCTTCCTCGGAGGTTATCTTGCCGAATACGGAAGAATACCGAACTTTATTACGGCTTTAACTGTTCTTTGCGTTATAAATCTTTCTGTTTCGCACCTGCTCATCAACAGGGCGACAGTCAGAAAGGGGGCTGACA
Organism: Oscillospiraceae bacterium; assembly: GCA_015066565.1. Classification (GTDB taxonomy): domain Bacteria; phylum Bacillota; class Clostridia; order Oscillospirales; family Acutalibacteraceae; genus Fimenecus. The sequence continues at coordinate 152,831 of SVOB01000002.1, forward strand.
GAAAATGAAAAAGAAATATTCTATTATCCCAATAGTTGCTATAGTACTCGCAGTTCTTACAGGGCTTTTCATTTCCCTTTTCACAACGCCCGTTCTCTCTTATATTACCGAAAACAAAAGTCCCCGTACCGAGATTCCTCACAGCGACGGCTCAATAACCTATGAGTATAAGGATTACTTTTATACTGCTAAAAAGGTCGGTAAATTCATGCAGTTTGCATACAAGTTAAACCCCTCGCAGGAAAATCTTGAAATGGTTTCGGACATTTACAGTCCTTTTACCTATATTAACGGAATCTATAAAGGCAATACTCCGCCCGCGGATTTTCTTAAAAGTATGGTTAAGTATCAGAAGCTCAGTTACGAAAAAGGCTACGTTGAGGGAGAGAGCACATATGTTGTTCCGTCGAACTCCGATATTAAACAGCTTGTAAAGCTCAGCGACGGAATCAGATATGCCCAGGCGCTTTATCTTGACGGTCAGATTGAAGAATCCGAAAAGCTTATTGAGAAGCTGATTAAAGAAATTAAAGAGGACAGCTCGTGGATGCGTGACCGCAGTTATGCCGGTTACCTGACCTTGCGTGATTATTTTTATCTTGTCTATTCGACCACTGAAAATGTGACTGTTAAAAAATGGGTTCTCGATACCGAAGCCGAAATAGAAAAGCAGGCAAATAAGAGCAGTGTACTGTCAGAGTATATTGCAAAGCACGGCTACCTGTTCTCTAATCCCGATTACGAAAGCTATGTAACAAATAATTGGCCCGAAGCTCAGGTCGGCGGATATATAAATAATGTTCCCGACAATAATGTGGCTGTCGATGTGGAAGGAACCTGGTTTGTATATGAAAATAACTTTGATAAAAACAAGGAAATAATAAACGGCACAAATATTAAAGCTCAGGAATGGTCTTACAGTAATTTTGGTTATGAAGGACTTGACGAAATACAGGACAACAGACTTTATCTTGTTCCAAACCCCGGCGAAGAAGGTAAAATAAAACTGTTCAGCGACTGTGAAGTATACGCTTACAATTCAAGCGGATTTGACGGGACGTGTCAGGTTGTCGATAATAAGGTTTATACCGTTATAAACCGAAATGAGATAGTTGTTCTTAACGAAAAAGGCGAGATAACGGATTCTCTTTATAAAACAGACGACGGCGAAATAAAAGCGATACTTGTTGACGGTAATCAGATGTGGTTTGTATGCGGAAACAAAATATGCAGATTAAGTCTTAATTCAAAAGAAGCCGAAGAAATATACACAGATATTAAATTTGACGAGTTTTTATGTTTCCTTCGACCGATTTCAAATCACGAGGTGCAGTGGCTTGAGTTGTTCCGTACGGACAAATCTCAGTATGAGTGCGAAAGAGCGTGCTATTTCGAAGCAAACGAATTATATTATTTATCCAAAGAATATATCCCCGACTCTCAGCCTCAGGAATTGATATATCCCGAAGCGCATTGGTGGTTTGAGGAGGACTCGCATTTCAAAGACGTTCAGTTCTGAATCTTTCTCGCCTCAAAGGAGGTAATTAAATGAAAAAGATAATTATTGCAGTTTCGGTTGTGCTTGCAATAACCGTTGTCGCCTGTGTGGGAACGATAAGTTATCATAATAGGTATTACAGCCTTTCGGCAAATGTTGCTGTGCCTGTTGAAGACGGTGACGGCAATCCGATTAATTGCGTAACGCTACGCAAAGAAGGTAAGAGCTATTTTTGTTCCGTATTTATAGGAGGAGCAGTTGACAAAGTCCCGAAAGAACAACTTGAATATATGAAAACAGTAAATAAAGACATAGAAGAGTATGTAAAAGAAGTATATAGCTTTGAGAAACCCTATTTTATTGAATCAAAATATGAAAATCGGGATAATGGCGGTAAAACAGTAATTACCTTTAAAGGCGAGGTCACAAATCCCGAAACGGGCGAGCTTGAAGACTATGAAAAGGTTTTTATGTACCCGTTCATTGTGACAAAGGATATTCAAAACCTTGAACCCGCCGCAACAAATTATTTCAACGACTGAATATTAGCAAAAAACAGTTCCCTTGTTTTAAGGGAACTGTTCCTTTTTATTGCTTTTTTATTCAGCCTTTTCAATATAGTTTGCCGAAAGCCATGCCTCTTCGTTGTTATAATAAATCTTTGCCCAACCGTCGGCTATGGCGAATACCTCAATCTGCGTTCCGCTTTCAAATGTTCCGAGAACTTCGCTGTCCGTACTCGGCGCGTTTCTGATTCTCAGCGGGTCGCCTGCGGTCTTAACGGTGTATACCTCGGGCTCGTCAAGCTCGGTTACGTCTGCGGGCTTAGCAGCCTCGGGCTCGCCGGGCTCTTCGGTCAGATATTTTTCGTCAGCGCAGTTGACTATTTCAAGCACCTCGTTTTCGGTAAGCCTCTTAATATCCGAATCGCTTCCGTGATTTATTATGAGCGCGGACAGGTTTTCCTGAGAATACTTTGTGAGAACGAAGCTGTTATATCTTGTGTGGGTTGCGACGCTTGCGAAATTATTAGCGCGAATGCTTGAAGTGTAAACATTTATGTTCTGATAGCTTAAATCCTGAATTTCGCCCAGGGCGTTTAAAATACAAGCGGTGTATTCGCTTATAAGCGTTTCACCCTTTGAAGCGTCCGAGGAAACGTCATATAGAACATAGATGTTTTTAATGAGCTTATCCTCTTCGGTGAATTCAAAAATTATTCCTACGCCGAGCGAGTCCTGATAACCCTCGTAGTTTTCGGTGCCGTTGATTGTTCCGAAATAATGTTCCTTAAGGGTGTTGTATTCGCTTGTGCAGTTGGCCCTCAAGGATTTTTCAATAATATCCTTAAGCTCTTTTACGTCGGCTTTAAGCACTTCGTAATCGCTTGAATATTTTTTGCCCCTGAGCCATTTCATATTGCCTGCGATGGTTTCTTCAACCTGTTCGCTGTTCTTTTTCTCTTTGAGCTCGGCTAATTTTTCCTGTATCGGCTCGCTTTTGATAACGAAAACAGCCGCAACAATAAGCCCCGCAATAAGAATAAGAATTACCAGCGGCTTGATTAAACCCTTGTATTTCGATAAATCCTTTTTCGGCTTTGGGGGTTTAATCGGTTTTTCCTTTTTGGGTTTAGGCTCTTTTACGGGCTTGGGCTCTTTTACGGGCTTGGGCGCCTTTTCGGGTTTCGGAGCTTTAGCAGGTTCGGGTTCCTTTTCAGGCTTCGGTTCCTTTTGAGGCTTCGGCTCTTTTTCGGGCTTTGCCTTTTTAACCTTTTTAGGCTTCGGTTCGTCTTCAAAATCGTCTATCGTGTCGGGAATAATCTGATATTTCCTTATCCTCTGAGCCATGGTCATCTCTTCAACAGGCTCTGCGGGTTTTTCTTCAGCGGGTTGCTCTTCCTGCTCTTCAGTCGGTTCAATTATAGCGTCCTCGCTTAAGTCTTCCTCGCTCTGAGCTTCCTGAACGTCTCCGTCGGTGAAGGGAACAATAGTGAACTGATCTTCGCTTTCCTTTTCCTGTTCGGCAAGACAGCTTTCGCACAACTGAACCTCGTCGTCAATCGGCTTACCGCAGCCGGGACACATTTTCATTTCATCACATCCGCAAAATAAGAGTAAAATACTTTTTTATTCTACCATATATAGACTTTTCAGTCAATAAAATTATCCCCCGTTACTTTTCAATTTCGGCTAAAGCCATATTGCAGTTTCGGATTTTTTCGTAGACGCCGTCAGAGAATTTTTTCTCCCTTTCGTATGTTAAAAGTCCGTTCTGTTCCTGCTCAATATCGTAAAGCTGGGTGTAGCAGAAGCCGAATATCTTTTTATTCCCGATAATTGCCTCTGTCAGCTTGCAGTAACGCTCGCAGAACTCCTCGGGAGTTTTTACGTCAACGCCGTAGCCCCAGGATTTAATGCTTTCATCCGACTCCCACTTGATTCCGCCGTATTCGCTTATGAAAACGGGCTGTCCGCCGTATTTCTGTCTTCCCGGATTGTCATTGAGAACATGCTCGTAAAGATAGTTTTCGGTTATAAGCCTGTCGTAATTCTTTTTAAAGAAGACGGGGTCGTAGCTGTAATCGTGAACGTCGTAAATATCGGTCTTGACATGGAAGTTTCCGCTTGTGTCAATACAGGGACGGGTTCTGTCAACCGACTTTGTAAAATCAAAAACTGTTTCAAGCAATGGGTCGTACTGCGATCTGCCGTGATAGTTCCAGGTTTCGTTGAACGGGCACCAGCCGACGATTGACGGGTGGTTGAAATCACGTTCAACGGCTTGCTCCCATTCGCTTAAAAAAGCAGGAATACTCTTCGGCGAGGAATAGTCAAGACCCCAGCAGGGATATTCGCCCCAGACGATATAGCCGAGCCTGTCGCAGTGATAAAGAAATCTCGGTTCAAAAACCTTCTGATGAAGCCTTGCGCCGTTAAAGCCGAGCGACATTGAAAGCTCAATATCTTTTATCATAGCCTCTTCATCGGGCGCGGTATAAATGCCGTCCTTATAGAAGCCCTGGTCAAGAACAAGGCGCTGGAAAACGCTTTTTTCGTTTATCAGGAATTTCATTCCGTCAAGCCTTACCGAGCGAAGTCCGAAGTAGCTTTTTACCTCGTCCTCGCCGAATTTAAGCGTTAAGTCGTAAAGTCTGCCCTTTCCTGCTTCCCAGAGGTGCTTTTCGTTTAAATCGAGTTTGAAAAACGAATTGCCCTTGCGGTTGTTCTCCTTAAGCGAGCCGACTTTTCTTCCCTCATAAAACGCTTCAGCCGAGAAATCCGAAATGCCCTCGAAATCGGCTTCAACAGTCAGTGAACAGCCGTCAATATCGGGATAAAGACGGAAATTCTTTATATAGCTTTTCGGCGTGAATTCAAGATAAACCGTCTGCCAGATGCCCGTTGTCCTTGTGTAGTCGCAACCGTGGCTCTTTTTCTTTTCGCTCTGCTTTCCGCGACAGACAAGCGGGTTTCTTACGCTGTCCTCACAGAGAATGAATATTTCGTTTTCGCCTTTTTTCACAAGGTCGGTGATTTCAAATCTGAACGAGGTATAACCGCCCTTATGTCTGCCCGCAACCTGACCGTTGACAAGCACGGTTGTAAGGTAGTCAGCCGCGCCTATGCAAAGGAAAATTCGTTTGTCGGTTTTGTCGATTTTAACCTTTTTTCTGTACCAAACGAGGTTTACGAAATCGGTATTGCCTATACCCGAAAGGACGCTTTCGATACAGAACGGGACATTGATTTTATCGGTGTAATTCGCCTCTTTAAAAAGCTTTAAAGCGAGCGAAGCGTCGGAAGAAAACTTAAAGCCCGTCTGAATTTTTTTAAAGCCGAAATCCCACTGCCCGTTGAGATTTATCCAGTTTTCTCTCTGAGCCTGGGGGTTGGGGTATTCTGTTCTCGAAATATTCATTTTTATCACCTCAAGGCCATATTATCACAAATAATGGGAACAGGCAATAAAAATTGACTTTAAAGAGTTGATATGATAATATTTAATTAAAGATGAATATAAAAGAAGGGTAGTGATTCTTTTGAAACGGATTTTTTCATTAGTGTTAACTGTTGTAATATGCCTGACGGTTTTTGCTGTTGCGCTTTCCGCTTCGGCAGCCGACTCTTCGGCTTCAAGCCTTAATATTCATGCTATTTATCTCACAAAGGCTTCCGACGGCTCGGCAGGCGAGGGTGACGCCGTTCTTGTTGAATCGGACGGTCACTACCTGTTAATGGACGCGGGAATGGGTTACTACCCTTATGCTGACAACGAATCGACTGTCAGAAATAATGATGTTTCCCAGAGTATTATGGATTATATGGACAGCGTAGGTATTGATGAAAGCACGCCTCTTGACATTTACGTCAGCCATATTCACAACGACCATTTCGGCGGAATTTATAATATAATTATGTCGGGGAAATACAATATCGGAAAGCTCTATGTTCCCGCAAGAGCGCTCGGTAACGCAAATCAGGACCACGATTTCGTTTACAGAAATGTTTTTACAAACGAAATGGGCAGATATGTTGTAGCTGATGATTCCGGAAATGTAACGGATTATTTTGACGGAATTGAGGTCGTTTATCTCGCTCCGAATACAATTGACTGCGGCGAAGAAGCGGTAACAAATCAGTTTACATTCGGTAACGCAACCGTTGATATTATCGGCCCTGTACGTATTTGCACCGAGGAACTGGTAAATCAGGTATTTCCGTCATACGAAAATATCAAAACCGACCAGCTTGAAAACAACAACTCGCTGTGCGCTGTTATCAGCTGCGGGAACAGTAAGTTTCTTTCAATGGGCGATGCGCTTGATTTTGAGGAAATGGACCTTGTAAATGCGTATAAGAATACCGATACGCTGAAGGCGGATGTTTTCAAGGAGAATCACCACGGCTATGCCAAGACGGGCTCCTTTGCAACGAATGTTGAGGATTTTATTGCTCAGGTCAGACCGAAGTACGCCTTTTGTCAGAACAAGGCGGTTCAGTCAAATGTCACTGTCCCGAGAACTATAAGAAGAAGCGGCGAAGCGGTTGATATTTTCGCTGAAGAAAAGACAATCGTTTTCCAGCTTGTCACTGACGACAACGGCGAAACCGAAATTAAAAGAACCTTCTGCCATCATCCGCTTGAAAGTAAAACAGTTACAGCCGAAAAAATAGAGAATGATATGGAAAAGCACAGGTTGGTAGTTACCTGTAACGAATGCGGTGAAACTATTGCGGCGAAAGAGGGTCATATCTGGGATTCGGACGGAAAATGCACTGTCTGCGGTTATGAGTGTCCGCATACCTATGTAAAAGAAGATACAGGCGAAGTCAAAAATAACTATTCAAGTATTGACCAATGCTGCCTTAACTGCAGAATGCACTGTAAACACAAAGAATGGTGGGCAACAGTAAACGACTACCCGGGTTATGAAAAGTGTAAAACCTGCTATCTTCTGTGTAACCATCCGGAATTGGATTCCGAAGGCAAATGCGTTTTATGCGGTAAAATCTGCGACGGCTTCGTAACTGAAGGCGAAAATACCTATTACTATGAAAACGGTGCAGCGGTTAAGAGCACGCTTAAAACAATTGACGGAAAGATTTATTATTTCGCTTCTAACGGAGTTATGTTTAAAAAACGTCTTGCGTCAGTAGACGGTAAGAAATACTATTTTGGTGCGGACGGCGCGGCTTATACAAAGCGATTAATTTCAGTCAGCGGTAAGAAATACTATATGGGAGCCGACGGCGTAGCCTATACAAGCAGACTTATTTCCGTAAGCGGCAAAAAGTATTATATGGGCTCGGACGGCGCGGCTTATACAAAAAGGCTCGTTTCACTCAGCGGCAAGAAATATTACTTCGGTTCTGACGGCGTAGCATACAAGAGCAAACTGATTTCTGTCAGCGGAAAGAAATATTATATCGGTTCGGACTGTGTTGCTTATAAAAATAAGTTCGGCACAATCAGCGGTAAAAAATATTATTTCGGCGGTGACAGCGCCGCTGTCACAAGCAAGCTCATATCGGTAAACGGCAAGAAATACTATCTGGGTAAGGACGGCGTTGCCTACAAATCAAAGCTCATTTCCGTCAGCGGAAAGAAGTATTATATCGGTTCGGATTATGTCGCTTATAAGTCGAAGTTCGGCACAATCAGCGGAAAGAAATATTATTTCGGCGCTGATTGCGCAATGTATAAGAGCAAGACGTTTTCGGTAAGCGGCGTTAAATGGAAAGCAGATTCCAACGGCGTTTGCAGGAAAGCGTAAACAATAAAAAGCAAAGAGGTCGGTTTTAATACCGACCTCTTTTACTTTAATAATTATGCCTGTAAAGTGTTTTTTCTTCTTTTAAAAGAAGCATTTCTTTGTTTACGCTGTGAAAGCCTATGGCGTAGCGCCCCTGCGACGGGTCAAAAAGCGAATAGGCTTTTATCGCTTCGTCAATTATTTTAGAAATTTCGCCCGAAGCCGTTATCCTTTCAGGCTCGCTGTCGGGTGAATGAGTAACCTTTTTATAGACATAAGGCTCTTCGTCCAATGAAAGATGCTTTATAATTCCCTCGTTTTTAAGGCTCAGCGCCGCAAGTCCCAACCGTCTGTGGTCGCGGTGCTGAACGCTTTCGTCGTTAGGGTACATAGTGCTCACGAAGCTGTCTTTTCCGAAATAATCAAGATATTTTTTAATAAGCTCTTTCGCTCTTTCTTCGTCAAGGCTTCCGTCGGCGATTCGGCGCTCTTCAATAATAAGGTTTTCTTTTTTAACGCCGAGCGAAGCGCAGCTTGAAATAATCTCTCTGTCCCTCGCCTTAATGAATTCGTCAACCGAAAGGGGATAGGCGTGAAGCGAATGGCAAATACTACACTCGCTTTTATCGTTAAGAATATTCCTTATTCTCGAGCCGCCGCCGTCAGTACAGAGAACAACAAAAACCTCAAAGCCCTCTTTTACGGAAAGGGCAATATCAATCCCAAATGTCAGAAGCTCGTCGTCCTGGTGAGGAACGAAATAGATTTTTCTTTTCATCTTTTTCACCGTCCTTATTTCACCGCCATTCTACCACAAAAAAGCGGGATAGGCAAATTAAAATAAAAAACGCTTGACAAATCGTTCTACAAGTTGTAGTATAAAATCATACTACAAATGTAGAATGGAGTTGACGGGTATGAATGATTTACAGATGGGCGTTATTGAGGCGAGGTTTGCCGATATAATCTGGGAAAACGAGCCGATATCCTCGGGCGAGCTTGCCAGAAAGAGCGAGGCGGCGCTCGGCTGGAAAAAAACAACCTCGTTTACGGTTCTTAAAAGGCTTTGCGATAAGGGTATTTTTAAGAACGACGGCGGAACGGTGACTTCGCTTATAAGCCGTGAGGACTATTATTCAATTAAAAGCGAAAAATTTGTTGAGGAGTCCTTTGACGGCTCTTTGCCCGCTTTTCTTGCGGCGTTCACCTCAAGAAAAAAGCTTAGTGAAAATGAGATTGAACAGTTAAGAAAGTTGATTGACGGTTATTCGGAGGGCTGATATGAACTCTGTATTTTTAACGCTTTTTAATATGAGCCTGACTGCTTTGTGGCTTGTTTTAGCGGTCGTTGTTTTTAAGCTCATTTTTAAAAAAGCGCCGAGATTTATCCATTGTCTGCTATGGGCGCTGGTCGCTCTGAGGCTCTTGTTGCCGTTTTCGCTTGAAAGCGTTCTGAGCCTTGTTCCGAGCGCCGAGGTAATTCCCCACGATATAATAACCTCCGACCATTTTGACGTTCATACGGGCTTTGTTGCCACCAACAGCGTAATAAACGAATATCTTGACGACCACTATTACGAGGGGGTTACCGTCAGTAATAATTTCGGAAGCAATCTGACCGAAATACTTGCGATTATCTGGCTTGCGGGACTTTCGGCTTTGCTTGTTTATGCGATAATAAGCTATTTAAGACTTCGTCTGAAAACAAACGAAGCCGTAAAAACAAACGACGGGTATTTTCTTTGCGATAATATTCCGACTCCCTTTATTCTCGGCGTAATCAGACCGAAAATCTATATTCCGTCGTCAGTGAAAGGCGAGGATATTGATTTTATTCTCGCTCACGAAAGGGCTCATATAAAAAGGCGCGACTATCTATGGAAACCGCTCGGCTACCTTTTGTTATGCGTTTATTGGTTTAATCCGATTATGTGGCTGGCTTTTGTTCTTCTTTGCAGGGATATTGAATTTGCCTGCGACGAAAAGGTGCTGAAAAACGAGGGCGAAAGCATTAAAAAGGCTTATTCAAACGCCTTGCTTAATTGCAGTATGCCGAAACGGGCTGTTTCAGCCTGCCCTCTGGCTTTCGGTGAAACGGGAGTAAGAAAGAGAATCAGCGCAGTGTTAAATTACAAAAAGCCTGCGTTCTGGATAGTTCTTGTCGCCGTTATTTCGTGCGCGGTTATTGCCGTTTGCTTTATGACAAATCCTAAAAAGAGAATAACTGCTTCCGTAGGCGATATAGTAAGCGACGCCCTGTTAACGCCCAGAGAAGTTCTGGTTCAGGATATAGCCATATCAAGCATTATTACTCCCGAAAGAATCGGCGATTATTACATTAAGGACAACACTCTTTATGAAAGTCGGACGGTTTATTTTAACGCAGACAACTGTAAAAGAAAAAGCTGGGTAAAGCTCGGCGAGCTTGAAGATTTTTCGCCGATAGAAGATAGTCTTGATTACAACACCGATTTTTCCGTATACAGCGAATTTTATGATTTCAGAATATCGGATATTATTAAAAACACTCTGTTTTGTAAAAGATTTGTCAGCGACGGAAGTTATCTTTATTTCCTTTATCAGAAAAGCGGAGATGTCATACTGTGCGACCTGTTTAAATCTAAAGTCAGCGGCTCGGAAAATGACAATACGTTACATGTCTGGGCGGTTAGCAGAATGAAAACTACCGACGGATATGACATTTCACAAAGCGGACTCAGTGACAGAGTATGGTCGGGAACGAAGAATGAAAACATACCGATTTTTGTTAAGGAGCTTGAAACTGACGGAATAAAGCCTCATATAACGGTTTTGTGGGAGAACTGGTCTGACAGGGATTTCGGTTATTCTTCATCTGTTTCGGTTTACAGAATAAATTCCGACGGAACGCTTTCAGACTGTAAAAAGAAAGACGGCGGTTCTGATAATGCAGAGAAGAAAATTACCGTAAAGCCCGACGAAAAAAGTGAACAGACAATAAACCTTGAAAACTATAGTTTCTCTGAAGACGGTTGGTACAGAATCTGTCTAAATCAGGGCAATACGGATAAAGGCGAATGGTGGATAGATTTTACTGTCGGCGAAGTTAAATCTGAAATACCCGCCAAAAAGGGAGAGAGGTACGAAACCTATGCGACCTCGGAATATATAAATCCGTATTTTGAGCTTTATGATGACGGTACATTTGCTCTTGTACTTTCCGCGTTTTCAGACAGAATAATTACGGGCAAATACGAATATTCAAATCCGAAAAAGACTTTGCTGACGCTGATTGACGGCGAAAACGGAGACAGATACGTTTTCAGAAAAGAAGAAGCAGTCCCGCCGTATTATCTTTTTGATGAAAGCCTTTCGGCGACACTGCCGAAATACCGGTATTCCGAGAACGGCGTTCCCGAAGCTCCTTTTTCGGACGAGGCGGATTTTATTCTGACAGAGGATTAGAATTATAATAAAAAACACCACGAAACCAATTAGGGCGTGCGGATTGGGGATTAAACAGCCTCAAAAAACATCTTTCAGCGTAAAACTTCGTTAAAAATGCTCGGAATACACAAAGTATTCCTGCGCTTTTTGCCTTGTCTTACACTAAAATCTGAATTTTTGAGGTGCATACGCAATTTTGAAATAGAAATTTTTCGTTAGAACAATAAATAAAAACAGGTTAAGGCTGACGCCTTAACCTGTTTTTTGAAGCAGTTATAACGGAAAAGAACATTTCAAAATCTGTTGAATCCCTAATCTGCACGCCCTTTAGGTTTCGGGGTGTTACTTTTTACTCTTAATACGGCAAATAGTTTTCGTAGAGAAATTTTGCGAACTGAGAACTTGTGTACGCCGCAAATTTCTGATACTGGTCGCTCTTCTGGGAATCGGCATAATCACAGATGCTTTTTATAACAATCGCTTTCGGCTTAGGTTCCGAGGAGTGAAGAGCGACATAGAAAATACTGTACGATTCCATATCAAGTCCCGTAGTTTTCGGGAAAAGCGAATGAATTTGCTTGTCGACTACGTCACGGTTTGCCACAACGCTGTTTCCGCAGGCCATAGGGCCTATGTGCAGGTGAAATTCGTTATCGGGGTCGGTTTTAAGGTCCTCGATTATTTTAAGAATGTCTTTGTCAAGCTCCAAGGCAACGGGGCGGGGTAAAAAGCCAACGTCGCCGAAGGTAATATCGGCGTTTTCGGCGCTTACGAATTTGCCCGCCGAGTAGTTCCATATAACGTCGGGAACGATAACGTCGCCGTAAATCTGGTCTGCGCCGATTCCTGCGGCGATACCCGTCATAATAAGATAGCGCGGACGGAAGGTGTTTACGATTTTTGAGGCGAGGTGAGAAGCGGCGGTCATACCCATTTCGGTCTGTTGGGCGGTCAGAACGCGCCTTTTAACGCCGTCCTTTTCAAAGCTCGTTTCATAATAAACCTGGCTGTCGTCGTCAAGCTTTATTTCGTTCCAGCTTTCATAAAGCCTTTTAACGCTTTCGGTTTCAATTTTTACCGCTGTAATTATTGCAACGTCGTAGTTATAATCCATCTTTTTCACCTGTGTATGATACTCAAATCCCTTAAGAGAATTACAAAAAATATTTTATCACAAAATTAACCGATAGGCAATATTTCACTTATTAATGTTTTTAGTGACACACAATTGACACAATGGTATAATATAATCAGTTACGGGGGTGAGTAGCTTTGCTTAAAATTCTGATTGCAGATGACGAAAAAAAGCTGTGCGAAACAATGGAGGACTTCCTTTCGTCAAAGGGACTTTCGGTCGTTTCCGTTTTTGACGGGCTTTCGGCGGTCGAAAGGGCTGAAAACGAAGCCTTTGATTTAATTATTCTTGACGTAATGATGCCGGGACTCAACGGTATTGAAGCGTGTAAGAGAATAAGGGAGTTTTCCGAAGCGCCGGTTATGTTTCTTTCGGCGCTGGGCGAGGAAGAAAATCTGCTTGCAGGCTATAAAAGCGGTTGCGACGATTATATAGTCAAGCCCTTTCCGTTAAGCGTGCTTTACGAAAAAGTTTTAAGCCTTGTTAAAAGGTATAAGGGCTTTGACAGCGACTGTAAGCTGACGCACGGAAATATCACTCTCGACCTGCTGTCAAGAAGCGTTTTTGTTGAAAATAAAAAAATAAGACTGTCGGCAAAGGATTTTGATATTCTCGCTCTGCTTATGCAAAACGAGGGAAAGGTTCTCGGCAGGGAACAGATTTTAGTCAAGGTTTGGGGCTACGGCTACGAGGGCGATTCAAGAGCGATTGACACCCATATTAAACGTATCAGAAAAGCCCTCGGCAAAGAAAACGCCGAAAAAATAAAAACCTCCGTCGGCGTAGGATACTTTTTTAAGGAGAATTGAAATGAACGAAAAGGATTTAAAAATTAAAAAAGAAATTTGTCTGGCATTGGCTATAATAAATACATTCGAGATTGTCTGGTCACTTGTATCTGAAATAGCTTCGGTCAAGGATTGGGAAGAGTTTGCCGTTGTGCCGATTATCGGAACAGTGGTTTCGCTTATACCGACAATTATTTTAGCTGTTTTTGCATTTAAGATAAAGCCCGAAAAATTTCCCGTACCGCTTTTTATCAATGCTTTTTTAAGCATTTTTTCGGGTTTGACGTCATTCGTTTTTGTTTTGTTTTCAAGGTTTCTGCCTTTTGGTCAGACTCTGACCGCAGATGAGGAATTCAATGTACTTGCGTGGATTTCAAATGTGCTTATATCTGTTTTTCTCGGAATAATATATATTGTCTGCGCTCTTGCAATCAAAGATCAGAAAAAAGGCTCAAACGGTTTCACAAAGACCTTTATAATTGTCAGCAGTGTTTTTACCGTTTTATATTCTGTTTCATACATAATAAATACAGTTGCGGCAAAAGGCGTTTTCCCGACTTTTTTCATAATCCGTATTCTTGAAACAGTTCTTTTGATACTTGTTGTTAAATATGTTGAAGGAATGCCCGAAGAACAGAAAAGCGGACTTGTGAATTACCCCGAAACCGAGGAGATGACTGAGGGTGAGTAAAAGAAGAATTCAGGCAATCACATCGGTCTTTCTGACGGTGTTCTATCTGCTTTTTATCAGCCTTCATCTGTATACGCAGGCCAAATCTGTCAGAGAACGATATGAGGATTACGAGAATTATCTTTATTTTGAAACTGACAGGCTCGCTGTACTGTCGGGCGAAACAGATATGCCCTTAAGCGCCTTTACGCAGTATGTTGACGGTATATTTGATTACTCGGGCGGTTACGGCTCTACACGGATTTACAAGGCGTACGCCCTTTACGATAACGATACCAAAAGCGCGGTAAGCACAAACTGCTTTATGGTTGAGATTGACGGTGAATGCTATCTGAATTCAAACAGAAACCCCGACAGAATGAAATACAAAAAGGAGCTTCGTGAGAAATGGGGCTCAACATATGAAGACTACCTGACGGTTGACAGCGTTGAATATTATGAGCAGGACGGCAAACGGGTTTATACCGCCGTTACAATCAGAGATACTGAAATCAGTGACGAAAAAACAGATAAAACATATACCATGAAGCTGTCCGAGCCAAAGGGCAAGGTGCAGACAGTAAAGCTTTTTGACAGGTCACAGCTTAATATGGATACTAAATTGCCCGAAGAATTTGAAAACGTACCGAGCAGATGTATCTATTATCATTTTCTTGATGAAAATGACCCTTTGAGCAAGGAGTTTATTTATATCGACCTTCACCTTGACGCAGTTTTTGATGAATACTTCGCGGAAATAAGCGACTTTGCAGATGGCCATATTATGAACGGAATTATGATCGGTTCAGTTCATTCGGGTAAATATAAAGGTTTTGAAACTCACAGGGTGTCTGATATAAAGCTTGACGGCAGGCAGTATTCTTTAATATATGTTACATATTACAATCCTCTGAGTCAGGCTATTTGGTTTACAAGTGACTTTATCGGTATCAGTTGGCTGTTTTTGATTCTTGCTCTGCTTGTTGTAAGTATTATTCCGAGGGTTTACGAAAAGAACAAGCTTTATGAGCAGTCACGAAGCGCCTTTACCGCAGCGGCGGCTCACGAGCTGAAAACTCCGATAGCGGTAATAGCGAATTCCGCTGAATGTATAATGGAAAATGTCTCGCCCGAAAAGAACGAAAAGTATGTACGGAATATTTATGACGAAAGTCTCAGAATGGGCAGGCTTGTCAATTCGCTTATGCAGTACAACAGGCTTTCATCGGGTAAAAGCGTAAGGATGAGGAAATGCAATTTATCCGAAATCACCTTGGCTGAGGTCGAAAAATACAGAACTGTCGCCGAAGAAAAGGGCGTTGATATTCAGACGGATATATGCAAAAAAGCGAGGGTTAAGGCTGACAGCGAGCTTATTGCGCTTGTTATTGATAACTACCTTTCGAACGCCGTCAAGCATACCCAAAAGGGCGATACAATAAAAATATCGCTTCAGTTGCGTGAGATTTACGGGTCTTTCAGACTGTCGGTTTTCAATGAGGGCGAGCAGATTCCCGCCGAGCATATAGATAAAATATGGAATGTTCTTTACCGTGCGGATGAGGTCAGAAACAGCGAGGACAATTCAAGCGGAATGGGGCTTGCCATAAGCAAGCAAATACTTGAAATTCATAAATGCGTTTACGGCGCGATAAACAAGGCGGACGGCGTTGAGTTCTATTTTGATTTAAAACAGTCGGCTTTCTGGCTTTGATAAAATTAAAGAGGAATTATGAGTAAAGAAATTAAGAGAATAATCAGAAAAAGAATACTGTTGTCAGCGTGTTTTATAATAACGGTTGCGGTTTTATTGATTTTGTTCTTCGATTGGACGGTCAATACCGACAGCCCCACGGACGCTATGTATTATATTTACATTGTCCTACCTTTTTCGGTTATGTTGTTAATCAACGCTTTGTTATCCGATTTTGTGTTCTTCAAAGCTTTGCTGAATAACAGGGGCGAAATTGAAAAGTACGGCGAGGTTAAAAAAGCATATACTAAATCTCAGAAAACATTTATTACCGTTAAAAGAATACTGTGTCTGGCTTTTGTTCTCTTTATTCTTCTTGGGCGTTCTTTCGGTATTATGAAAGATAGTAATAACAACCGTTATATTAAACTGTCCGAAAAGAGAATAACCGAGCTTTGCAACGCCGAAGAGAGCGTTTCCAACGATATGAATTTGGAATACAGTTTTTTGTGGTATAACAGCGGCTGTATAAGTAACCTGAAAAAATACAACTACGGTGACAGCTTTGCTTCTAAAACCGTTGTGTTTATGAAGGGCGTTCCCAACTGGTATGTAAAAAGATACTTCAAAAAGGAAGTACATTTTATAAGCGAAGGAACACGGTTTTATAATCATTCGACCGATTTAAAAACAACCGAAAAAAACGGGGTCAGCTTTTTCTACACTATTGATGATGATTTAACCAATATGGAGCTTATCGCTTTTAACAGACATTCTTTGGTGCAAATAAGCGTCGGCGGACCTGAGGGCTCGGATTTAACAGTTGATGAAGAAAAAATAATAGATTATGCTTACGGCTTTTTCAGGTAAGCGTTTTACATTAAAAAAGCGGCGTTACATTAAAAAGTAACGCCGCTTTCTTTGTGATAATCTGTTTTACATTATTTCATTATAAAACGAAATTGTTTTATCTTTGTTAAAAACGGCAACAACTCCGTTTTCCGCGCCCGTAACGAGTATGGGCGAATGACAGGTTTCCTTAATTCTTAAAAGAATTTCCGTGTCGGCTCTTTCGTAGTCGTTCGTCACAACGCAGTATTCGGGGTCAAGCGCCTTGAGAAAGCCGACGGAGGAAGCGCTGTTATAGCTGTGGTGACCGACCTTGAGCAAGTCGACCTTGCCTAAAATACGGGCTATATTATCCTCGTCGCCCGTTTCGTTTTCAATATCGGCGGCAAGAAAAACCCGCTTGCCGTTAATTTCAATTAACATTCCTATTGCGTTGTCGTTTTCGCCTATGTCGGTATGCGCCGTGTCATATTCGGTATTGAAAAGCTTTATAGCCATATTCCCGAAAGGAAATTCGGTTTCGGTTATATCCTCGATAATCGGAATATTTCTTGATTTCAACGCTTCGACAGTCTGTTCGTAAACCTCAAGGTTGTCCCATTTTTCCCTTTCGTAAGAGTTTATTCTGCTCTCGTCATAGCGCTTGAGATAGGCTCTGTCAATAATAAAGCTTTCGTCCTTTATCAGCGTGTCAAACCCGCCTAAATGGTCGGAGTGAGCGTGAGTTCCGAGAATGAAATCAAGGTGAATTTTTCCGTTTTCATCAGCGGCGGTCTTCTTGAGATAGCTTATAACTTCGTCCTCAAAGCCTTTTAAATTCAGCCATTCAAACCCCCTCGGGTTGTCGGTGTCCTCGGCACAGTCAACAAGAGCGAAATGCCCGTCGCTTTCAAGAAGAATTGCGTCGGAGGTTCCCGTCGGGAGAAAGTGGATTAAATCGCAAAAGCCTTTTGATTTGTCAAAAGGTTTAACTTCAACGCCAGAGCTGAAAAAGTTATATTCAAACGTCTTTTCCGACATACCGGTCACTCCTTAAAAACTGTCATTTTTCAAACGGATAAACGAGATTCATCTGTTTTCTGCATTCGTCCATTATTTTCATACAATCCCTCGTCGAGCCGAAGGGGATAAACTCCGATTCGGTTTTGCCCACCCTGATTTCTTCGGCAACGAGCGTAAATTCATTGAGATAGTCGGTCTTTCCCTTAAAAGTTTCCCTGCCGTCCTCGGTTTTAAGAGAGGCAAAACCCGCCATATGAAACATGGGAATATTGATTTTTCCCTTTGTTCCCGAAATAACGCAGCCCTCTTTCAACGAAGAAAGCGACATTTCAAGAGTACAGTTAAAGCCGTCGTAACCGAGAACTACGGTTTCGGCTATGTCAATCCCGTTTTTCAGCGTTCCGTTACAGGTGATTGTTTTCGGAAAGCCGAAAAGCCTATAGCAATAGGTTATAGGGTAAATCCCGATGTCGAGTAAAGCTCCGCCCGCCGTTTCGGGAGTGAGCACACGGGAGTTTTTATTCATCATAAGACCGGGAAAAGCGTAGTCGATATGAACGTCTGTTATTTCGCCGAGCCGTTTTTCGTCAATCCATTTTTTAACAGTTAAAGCAACAGGTGAAAACCACGTCCACATAGCTTCGCAGAAATAGGTTTTGTTTTCCCGCGAAGCGTTTATCATAAGGTCAACCTCGGCTGTTGAAACGCCTACGGGTTTTTCGCATAAAACGGGCTTCCCCGCTTTAAGAGCCTTGACGGAATATTCAAGGTGAGAGGTGTGGGGAGTGGCGATATAAACGCCGTCAAAACAGTCGCTTTTGAGCATACTCTCAAAGTCCGTAAACGGCTTCGCTTTGTATTTTGAGGCAAAGCTTTCAGCCTTTTGGCTGTTTCTCGAATAAACCGCCGTGATACAGTGCTCGCCCTTTGTAATGCTTCTTGCCGTGGATTTTGCGATATTTCCGCTTCCGACATACGCCCATCTGAATTTACTCAAGTTAATCACCCCGTTAAAGAATTTATAGTTTAATTACTTTCCATTCGTTTACTAATCTTTCAACACTCCACGCCGCGTTTGCGGGACTTGTTGAGGGCAGACAATGAGCCTTTAAACCCGTCTTTTCTTCAAGATATTTTCTGTAAAGTCCGTCAGCCGTTTTTCCGTTCGTGAAAACCCGTTCAATCCCGCTTTCGGAAATAATCCGGCTCAGGTCGTTAGGCACGGCGTTTTTAATACTGCTGTCCGCCGAGCCGACTATTTCGCAGGAGTGAATAACATCCCATACCGCAACGCCGTTTCTTAAAAGCATTTCCCGCTTTTCTTCAATTGTTTCGGGCGCTTTTTCGTTGAAAATCTCTGAAATAACCCGCCAGAAGCGGTTTCGGGGATGACCGTAGAAAAAGCCGTATTCCCTTGATTTTACAGACGGAAACGAGCCTAAAACGAGTACTTTTGAATTACTGTCGTAAACAGGCGGTATCGGGTGAATTATTATTTCGCTTTTCATTTTTATCACTTTTAATATCTTTTTTTATGCTTTATTGCGTTACAGAAAAAACGATTATAGCAATGCGGTAAATACCTCTTCACCGCCGTTGACAAAGACCTCAATAAAATCTCCGTCTCTTATACAGGAAAGTTGCTTGAGCTGACTTTGACAGATTACGTCTGCTCTTCCGTTGCGACGGGTACGAAAGCCGTTTTCAGTTTGTATCAGCGCAGGGTCGGAGGTCTTTATAAACTGTCGGAGTTCTTCAATCGGATATGCGCAAATTTTTCCGTCATTCAAAGTGATTTCTCTCGGTACGGACATACAACCGATATCCTGTTCACGGTAACCGGCATACGCCCAGCCGGGAATCCAGGAAATAAGAATACAACGCCCTTTAGGGTCACGGAAAATCTGATCTGCATATTGGTCGGGTCCTTTGTCAACTTCTCCTGTTACTTCGGTAACGAAGCTGCCGTTTTTAAACGAACCGACCGCTATTGAAAAGCTATGTCCGTTTTCCCGGCAAACGGATGCGGACAGCAGATATTTATCTTCAAACGGCATAAATGACGGACATTCCGCAAACCTTGCGTTTTCCCATTCGCGCAAAACGCCGTGATAACGCCAATTGAAAAGGTCATCGCTTTCATAAAGCAGTAAAACCGCGGTATGCTTTTCACGGTTACCCGAAGCCATAACACACCAAAATTTTCCATCGGCAAAGCACACGGCAGGGTCACGGAAATCCGAAGAGCCCTCGGGCGGAAATGTTTCGATAACAGGATTACCGGAGTATTTTTCAAAGTGTATTCCGTCCTTGGACTGCGCTACGGCGACTGCCTGTGTTTCCCCGCGGACGCACGCATAAAAGAGATACAGCGTATCGTCCCTGACTATTGCAGTGCCGGACCAGCAGCCGTCAATATCATAAGGTTTATCGGGAAAAAGGGCAACAGGCAACTCTTCAAAACGGATAAAATCCTTTGTCCTTGCGTGACCCCAGTGCATACTTTCGTGCCACGGCGTTTCGTAATTCGGCGAGTGCTGATAAAAGATGTGATAGTACCCGTTAAACCATACCAGTCCGTTCGGGTCGTTTATCCAGCCCTTTGCAGGACGGTAATGTAATGAAGAAATTTCTTCCGCAATATTTTTTTCATTTTTTACCTCTATCTCAATCCCTACAACGCCGTACTTTTCAATCTGCTCTTTATTGTAATATTCAAGCATATCGTCGGGCGAAGCGGTTGCTGTTTCGTCAGCGGCATAACCGCATTTGTCGAGAGGCAACGCCGCATACAGTTCTTCAAAACTGCGGAAAATATGAAGTGCCTTAACTGTTGCCGTCAGTTGCCCGACGCCGGATTTAAAAAGAATTGTATCTCCGACCTTTATCTTACGCCGCTTTTCGTCATACAGGCGAAGCTCAATTGTCTTTTCGCCGTTCTTTATCATTTCAAACGGTCTGTTATTTAAATTCATTTTGTGATTCATATTCCACCGCCCGTTTTTATAATCTGATTTTACCATAAACCGTTGCTTTTATCAACTTGAACAGAAAGCTTTCGGAAAAATGAAAATTCTTACGGCTTTTCTTTTGACAGCAGGTATGGTATAATTGAATTTAACAAATCGCAATTTGCAGAGACGAATAAGCCTTCTCCTTGAGGAGAAGGTGGCGGCAAAGCCGACGGATGAGGTGTAGCCACGGAAGTGGCGTAATTTGTAACTGTTTCACCTCATCAGTCACCTGCGCTGACAGCGACTGACAGTCCCGTCCCCTCTGTCACTGCGTGACATCTCCCCACACTGTGGGGAGTCACCCCTCAAGGGGAAGCCAAAATGGGTTCAGCTTAACATATTTACATTTCTATGAATTTTTATGATTTAAACTTATTATAAACAGGAGGGAGAAACTTTGGAATTCAAAAAAGGAATCGGCTGGCGTTGTTGCTTTGACCCCGAAACAGGGCTTTACACGGCTGAAATCGGCGGCGGACCTAACCACGATTTATATGAAATAACTAAAGAAATATACGACAGGGTTGACGACCCCGACGTCAAATATCCCTCTTCGCTTATAAGCGAGGGACGGCATTTATATATGGCTGTAAATGATAGATGCGGCCCGCCGTACACCGTTATTTTAGATGATGATTATAAGAAGCTTTGTCCGTGGGCTGAAACGATGATAAGCGGAACGCTCTGGGACGAGGATATGACCGACGCCGCAGTTGAGGTTTTCGCGTCTGAGGCGGATAACCGCGAGCAACGGCGAAGAAAACGTGCAGAACGTAAAAAGCAAGGCTGAAAAAAGGAATTGACCGTTGTCGCCTGATAACAGAAAATCCGACCTGAAGAAGTTAAAACTTCCGGCGGGGATTGTTGTTCAATGATACTGACAAATCAGGCTTATTTGAGGTGAAACATGAAACTTGTTTTTATAATCGGTGATGCAGCTGTAGGGAAAATGACTGTAGGTCAGGAACTGATGAAGATTACAGATCTGCGACTATTTCATAATCATATGGCCATTGAGCCTGTGATAGAGATTTTTGGTGGCTTTGACGGCAAGACAATCTCGGAAATACGCGAGGTCATTTTCAGAAATTTTGCAGCCTCCGATAATTACGGAATGATTTTTACATATATGTGGGCTTTTGATATTAAAGATGACTGGAATTATATCGAACATGTGAAAGAAATATTCAGTCCGTATGATACAGAGTTTTATTATGTGGAACTGATTGCGCCGCAAGAGATAAGATTGCAAAGGAATGCAACGAAAAACAGACTTAATCACAAACCTTCCAAAAGAGATATATCGTTATCAAATCAGCGCCTGATAAATGACGATAATAATTATAGGTGCGTAAGCTTTGAAGGCGAAATAACCTTTGAAAATTATCTCAGAATTGATAACTCTGATAAACGCCCTGAAGAAGTTGCCAAAATGATAAAGAAAGAATTCGACCTGTAACGTTTATTTTTCGGCGAAAACAAACAGAAAAAGCATTTAGTGAAAGGAATAATTCTGATGTTAATGGCTTTAGGAATGCTTGTCCTCGCCGCTGAATCTGTTAAAGAACAGGCAACGCCGTAATGAGATTTAAAGCAGGCAGTAATTTGGATTACTGCCTGCTTTTTGCTGTTCGCATATCGTCCTTCGGCTTGCTCAATACTGCTCTGACGTTTTTTGGCTATTAACATCATAATCATATTTGAGTCGGTTTTCTGTTTTGCGTTACCTAACTGCTGTACCTTAACACTTGAAAGGGCTTATAAGATATGATACTATTTATCCAAAGATATAAGCCTTTTTTGGGGGAGGATATTCCTATGTTTCAAAAGTATCAAGACAATCCTATCTTCGGCAATCCGAAGCTCGGAACGCTGTTCGACGTCTATCTGACGGCGCTGACGGACGGCAGGCTTCGCATGGATCTTTCAACCAGAAAAGACAATTCCCTGTCCGTTTCCTTTTCCGAAAACGGCATTAACTGGACAGACCCGATTACTACGCTCAAGCCTGACGAAGCTTCCGGCTGGGAGGATTGGGTCAACCGCAACTGTGTATTGAAAATCTGTGACGAATACAAAATGTGGTACACCGGTCAGGCGCACGGCAACAGCTATATCGGCGTTGCCGAAAGTCGGGACGGACAAACCTTCCACCGCATTTCCGACCTGCCTGTCCTGTGTCCGGAAACTGATTTCGAGGGCGCTTCAGTGATGAATCCCTGCGTTCTTTTTGAAAACGGCAGATACCGAATGTGGTACAGCGCCGGCGAAACCTATGAGCCGAATGTGCTTTGCTATGCGGAAAGCTCCGACGGGATTCACTGGGAAAAATCGCCCCTGAATCCTATTCTTAAAAAGAATCCGACAAAGGAATACGAACAAAACCGTATCGGCGGCTGCCAGGTGCTGCCGCATCCGAAGCTCGGATATATCCTTTTCTATATCGGTTACAGGGATATCCGCACCGCCTGTATCTGCGCGGCGTATTCCGCAGACGGCGTTACGAACTTCCGCCGTTGCAAAAAAAATCCTCTGATTGCGCCTACCGCAGGCGCCTGGGACGCGGACTCCTGCTATAAGCCCTCCGCGCTCTATGACAAAACGCAGGACCTTTGGCGAATTTGGTATAATGGCCGTGCCGGCGGAATGGAATATATCGGTTTGGCGGAAAAACACGGCGATTTCACGAAGGATGACTTTGAATAAAGGAGTATGCCTATGATTGTCGATATGAAAGAAAAGCTTCGCGCCTACGTGGAGGCTTTCAACGCCGACGATGAAGAGCTTTATGTTCAGGAAATATCAAATGCGGACGCCTTTGACTATCTGGCTGAAAACGCGCCGCTGTTGGACTGTCCGGACAAAGAGCTTGAAACGACATATTATTTCCGTCTGTGGACGTTGCGCAAGCATTGGAAACAGACTCCGTACGGACACGTGATGACGGAGTTTCTGCCGTCGGTCGGCTGGGCAGGACCGTTTAACACGATTAACTGCCCTGTGGGCCACCAACTGACCGAAGCGCGTTGGCTTGCCGATGCTCCTCAGCGGCTTTGGGAATATATCTGCTTCTGGCTGGACGGACACGGCGACGCTATGAGCTACAGTATGTGGTTTGCGTCTGCTGTGGAAGCCTACTTCAATCTGCATCCCGACACACTTCGTATGAAAGAAGCGCTGCCGAAGCTGGACCGTCTGTTTAAGGAGCGTGAAAGCATCAGTCTGCGCCCGTGCGGTCTGTACTGGTCAAACGACAACAACGACGGCATGGAGTTTTCCATCAGCGGGTCCGGCATACGCCCGACGCTCAACAGCTATCTGTGCGGCGACGCGTTTGCGATTTCCCGTATGGCAACCGAAGTCGGTAACGATGGGCTGGCGCGCGCCTATCGGGAACGCGGCGAACGGATAAAAGAGCAGATGAACCGACTGCTGTGGGACGGGGATTTTTATCGCGCAATACCCTGCGAAAGCGACGAAAATGCCGATTGGAAAACGCGTCCGAATGTGCCCGGGGACAATACCGTGCGAGAGCAGACAGGATATCTTCCCTGGTATTTTCATCTTGCCGACAGCGACAAGGATAACGCGTTTTTACAGTTGACAAATCCAAAGGGATTTGCGGCGCCCTTCGGTCTGACAACGGCTGAACAGCGCCACCCGCGGTTCCTTTTTCAAAACGAACACTGTTGCCTGTGGAACGGTTACGTCTGGCCGTTTGCCACTTCACAGACGTTGACGGCGACGGCAAACCTGATTCACGACCGCGGAGAGGCTTCACCCGTTTCAAAAGAAGCGTATTATAAGCTGTTACGGCAATATGCGCTCTCTCACCGCATAACTGACGCGGAAGGTCATACGAGTTGCTGGATTGACGAGAATATGGAGCCGTTCACGGGTCGCTGGCACTGCCGAGACAGATTAATCAGCCTTGATTACGCGCAGAAGAGCGGCATACGGGAACGGGGAAAAGATTACAACCACTCCACGTTCTGCGACCTTGTGCTGTCCGGTCTGCTCGGCATCCGTTTTGAAAACGGCGTGCTGTCGGCAAATCCGATTATTCCGCAAGACTGGGATTATTTCCTTGTGAGCGGAATCACAAAAGATAATTGGACCGTCCTTTTTGACCGCGACGGCTCGCATTACGGACAGGGCGTCGGTCTGCGCTGCTTTCGGACAGAATGATGTTCCTCTGCTGATATTTAGAAAAAACCGTTTCAAAAACGCATCTGTTTCTATGACGCCCATTCATTCGGGCGTCTTTTTTGTATAGTAAAACCCCCGAAGCCTTGATACTTCGGGGGTTTTCTATGGAGCTGGTGACGGGGATATAACCTGCAAACATGGTTGCAATTAAGGTTTTCGTATTCTTTTTGACAAGTCATTTAACGAAAACTCCATATTACAGGAATGACAATAATAATAGTTTTTATATTCGTACATATTTACTTTGCCGCCTGAAACGGTATGTTCCCAACCGACATTATCCTTTTTGACAATTCTTTCAAGTTTGTCGTGACATATCGGGCATATTTTTTTGTGAAATAAAAAATATCTGAGCTCGTTTGGCTTGAACATCATCTTCCAGCCTTTTCTCTCCAAAAAAACCACCACCGTAAAAGAACTTTTATAAATTTTATCATATAAAAACGGAACAGGCAATATGCCTATTCCGTTTTGGAGCTACTGGTCGGACTCGAACCGACGACCTCTGGTTGTATGTAAGGGAATTATTCATTATAGATTCAAATATGTAAGCAAGATTTGATGTTAGAAGGATAAACAATCATAAAAGATGTTGACAATAAGGACTTTTAGTGGTATATTACCAATAACCTACTTAACCTATTAGATTGGTAGGTAATTGACTTTGGCCGTATGCTTTTAATACAAATGCTGCATAATCTTTTGAGGTGAATTATGAAAATTACTGTTGCCGGAAAACTTAAGGAATACTCAGATGGCTTAACCGTAAAGCAGTTAATTGAAGCCGAAGAGGTAGAAAATCCTCTCTATGTTACGGTTACGCTTAATGATGAATTTGTAAATTCCGAGGACTTTGACAAAACCGTGATAAATGACGGCAATGTAATAGAGTTCCTCTACTTTATGGGAGGCGGCCGCTGATGGCATTATCAAACGAACAGCTGGAGCGATATTCCCGCCATATCATATTGAAAGACATCGGGGTAAAAGGTCAGAAAAAACTTCTTGATGCAAAAGTGCTGATAATCGGCGCAGGAGGTCTCGGGGCCCCCGCTGCGCTTTACCTTGCTGCCGCAGGCGTAGGAACCATAGGCATTGCAGATGCGGACACTGTAGATTTATCCAATCTTCAGAGGCAGGTTATTCATTCGACATCAGATATCGGAAAGCCGAAGGTTGAATCTGCAAAGGAAAGTATGCTTGCGATTAATCCCGATATTAATGTAATCACTTACAAAGAATTTATTTATTCAAAGAACATCCTTGATATTATTAAGGATTATGATTTCGTGCTTGACGGCACGGATAATTTCCCTGCAAAGTTTCTGATTAACGACGCTTGCGTTAAGGCGAAAATCCCATTTTGCCATGCGGGTATTATCCGCTTTGAAGGTCAGCTGATGACATGGGTGCCCGACAGCAACGTACCCTGCTACCGCTGTGTGTTTAAAGAACCGCCGCCGAAGGACGCTGTTCCCACCTGTAGACAGGCAGGCGTCATCGGTGCTATGGCAGGCATTATCGGTTGTCTGCAGGCAATGGAGGCAATTAAATATATCACAGGCGCAGGCGAACTGCTGACAGGCAATCTTCTTATTTATGACGCACTGAGTAACGATTTCAGAAAAGCTAAAATTCCGAAAAATAAAAACTGCGGCATTTGCTCGGATAATCCGACCGTTACCGAACTAATTGACTATGAGCAGCCGCCCTGTGAATTAAATAAATAATATGATTACACTAAAAAGAAAAGATTACGACAGAATAGTTGAATACGCAAAAGCACAGCTTCCTGCCGAAGCATGCGGACTGATTGCGGGAACTGTTGACGGGAACGGCAATAAATCAGTTGAAAAGGTCTATCTGCTTACAAACATTGACAATTCAAACGAGCATTTTTCAATGGACCCTAAGGAACAGCTTCAGGCTGTTAAGGATATGAGAGCAAACGGCATTGTGCCGCTTGGCAACTGGCATTCTCATCCCGAAACGCCCTCGCGTCCGAGTGAGGAAGATAAGAGACTGGCTTATGACAGCACGGCAAGTTATATGATTTTATCCCTTATGGACAAAGAAAACCCTGTTCTCAATTCCTTTCACATTGAAGGAACACAGAGCAGCACGGAAGGTTTAACGATAGTATGAATCAGTTTTCAAGAACACAGTTATTATTCGGGAAGGAGGCAATGGTTAAAATTGCCTCTTGCCATATTGCAATATTCGGCATTGGCGGTGTCGGCGGTTATACAGCCGAAGCACTTGCGCGTTCAGGCGTAGGAAAACTCTCTCTTGTTGACGACGACAGGATTTGCCTTACAAATATAAACCGGCAGATATTTGCAACCCGAAAAACAGTCGGGCAGTATAAGACCGATGCAGCAGAGGAACGGCTGACGGATATTAACCCGGAAATCGTAATTACTAAACGCAAGTGCTTTTATACTCCCGAGAATGCGGATGAGTTCAATCTTTCACAGTATGACTATATCGTTGATGCAGTGGATACCGTCAGCGCAAAGCTTGCCCTTGCAGAAAACGCACAAAAGGCAGGCGTTCCGATTATCTCTTGTATGGGAGCAGGCAACAAGCTTGACCCGACGCGCTTTGAGGTAGCGGATATTTATGAAACCTCGGTTTGTCCGCTTGCGAAGGTTATGCGCTACGAATGCAGAAAAAGAGGTATTAAAAAGCTGAAGTGCGTTTATTCAAAGGAACCTGCAATGGAACCGATTGAGGATGATGAAAACTCTTGTAAGCACCATTGTATTTGCCCGCCCGATACAAAAAGAACCTGTGACATTCGCCGTCAGGTCCCCGGCAGTAACGCCTTTGTACCGAGCGTAGCAGGATTGATAATCGCAGGCGAGGTCCTGAAAGATATTGTGTCAGAGTATTAGTTATGGACGAGTTGACAAAAAGATATGAAAACTGAAAAAGGAAGTAATTAAAGCCATGAAATACGACTTTGATACGGTTTATAACCGCAAAGGCACCAATTCAGTCAAATACAAAATCCATCCACGCTATCCCAATGTCAGCGAGTTAATTCCTATGTGGATAGCAGATATGGATTTCAAAACTGCGCCTGAAATTGTAAGTGCTCTCAGAGAAGCGGCGGATGAAGGCATTTTCGGTTATACTCAGCCGGACAGCGAATATTTTGAACTGCTGATTGATTGGAACAAAAAGCACTTTGATTTCAATATTGACCGTAATTGGATTGTGCCGTGTGAAGGCGTAATGTCAGCAATTGCAGCAGCCATAAGAGCGCTCAGCAGCGATGAAGATTCCGTGTTAATTCTGCAGCCTGTATATTACCCTTTTGCAAATGTTATTAACAACAATAACCGCCGTCTTATTGTCAGCGAACTGAAAAATGACGGAGATAATTATGTTATTGATTATCAGGATTTGGAAAACAAAATCATAAATAATAAAGTAAAAATTCTTTTATTCTGCTCACCGCATAATCCTGTCGGAAGGGTGTGGGATAAGCAAGAGATTGAAAGAGTTGCGGATATTTGTTTAAAGCATAATGTTATCATAATATCCGATGAAATACATTCGGATTTGGTTTATAAAAAGCATATCCCCACCGCTTCGCTGTCGAAAAAAATCGCTGATAATACCATTGCGCTGACTTCGGTTACAAAAACTTTTAATCTGGCGGGGATACAGGGCGCAAATATGATTGTTCCGAATGAAAGAATCCGTGCATTGGTACAATCCGAGCTTTATGCAGAATGCTCGAGCGGACCGGATATCATGTCGCTTGCAGCAATAAAGGCGGCATACAGATTCGGTGACGCGTGGCTTGACGAACTGCTTGACTGTCTTAAAGGCAATATTGATTTTGTCGTCAGCAGTTTTGTCGGCACAAGGATAAGGGCATACGCTCCGCAGGGTACATATCTTATGTGGCTTGACTGCCGTGCACTTGAAATGTGTGACGAAGAACTTGAAGAGTTCTTTGTTCGTGATTGCGGCGTATGGATGAACAACGGATACATTTTCGGTAAGGGCGGCAGCGGCTTTATGCGGATGAATATCGCCTGTCCGAGAAAGTCGTTGGAAGAAGCTGTGTTCAGAATCAAAAGCCAAATCAAGGAGAATAAATGTGAATAAAAACCTAAAAAAAATAACGGTCACTGGGTTGTTCAGTGCAATGATTTTTGTGTTAACAATGTTTGTAAAGGTTACTGTGCCATCAGGATATGTCCATTTAGGCGATGCTATGATATATATTTGCGGCGTTCTTTTAGGTTCTCCGTGGGCGCTGATTGCGGGTGCTCTCGGTGAAGGCCTTGCCGACGTTGCGGGCGGTTTTGCGGCATACGCTCCAGCAACCGTCATCATAAAAATAATAATTGCATTTCTGTTTTCACTTACCAAAAACGATAAAAAGTTGCTTACGGTTAAATCGGGTGTTATGACCGTTCCTGCAGCAATTGTGACGGTCGGCGGCTACTTTTTTGCAGATATGCTGATTGATAAAACATATGCTTTTGTTGACATCCCGGGAAATATCGTCCAGGGAGTCGGCTCAGCAGCTATATTTATTATTATTGCTGCTGCATTGGATAAAGCGGGAATTATTAAAAGAATTGATTTGTAAAATAAAGGAGGATAAAAATGGCATATAAACACATAACAGCAGAAGAATTTGTAAAGCTTGATTTTACAAAAATAACGATAGTAGATTTAAGAGAACCCGATGAGGTGCTCGTCAAAGGCTTTGAAGGAGCAATCAATATACCCTTCAGCGACTTTTATTCAAAGCTTGACAGCGTGCCTGATGATAAACCGGTATATGTTATCTGCAGAACGGGCGATTTCAGTGAGGAAATTGCCGAAATTCTTGATGACAGAGGCTATGAGGCATATAATGTTGACGGAGGGTTTACTGCTTATCAGAAAGCAGCAGAAAATTCGGAGCCTCTCTTTATTGATGCAAAGGGATTGAAGTGTCCCGGACCGATTGTTAAGGTTGCCGATACTGTTAAGACGCTTGAATATGGGCAGAAGGTTTATGTTGAAGCAACCGAGGACGCTTTTGCAAGCGATATAAAGGTATGGTGCGACAGAACGGGAAACAAACTTATTGATATTGACGTCAAACCCTCTGATATCAAAGCAACTATTGAAAAGGCAAAGAAAGAAGAGACGACCGTCGGCGAAAGACCGCATGGGAAAAACTTTGTTGTTTTCAGCGGAGACCTTGACAAAACGATTGCAGCTTTTATTATGGCAAACGGTGCTGCTGCAATGGGCAGAGAGGTAACAATTTTCTTTACATTCTGGGGACTGAATATTCTCCGCAAGGCAAAAAAGGTGCAGGTAAAGAAAACGCTTGTTGAAAAAATGTTCGGCTTTATGATGCCCAGAGGAACACAGCAACTCGGCCTTTCCCGTATGAATATGGGCGGTGCAGGCGCAAAGATGATTCGCCGGATTATGAAGAAGAAAAACATCCGCTCACTTGAACAGTTGATTGAAGACGCAAAGGCACACGGCGTTCGTATTATTGCGTGCCAGATGAGTATGGATATTATGGGAATACATAAAGAGGAACTAATTGACGGTATTGAGCTCGGCGGCGTTTCCACCTTCCTCGGTGCAGGCGAACAGAGCGATATGAGCTTATTTATATAGAGGTGTTTTATGGATACGAATATCACAAGGGAAAACGCACTAGCTCTTTTGCAAAAGTACAATAAAGAGCCTTATCATATTTATCACGGATTAACCGTTGAGGGCGTTATGAAATGGTTTGCCGATGAACTCGGCTACGGAGAGGACAGGGAATTCTGGGGTATTGTCGGATTGCTTCACGATATTGATTTTGAAATCTATCCCAATGAGCACTGTATAAAAGCGCCCGAATTACTAAAAGCAGCGGGCGTCAGCGACGAGGTCGTCCACGGAGTTTGTTCCCACGGCTATAATATCACAGTTGATATTGAGCCGACGCACGAAATGGAAAAGGTTCTGTATGCTACGGACGAGCTGACCGGGCTAATCGGCGCTGCAATAAAAATGCGCCCGTCACAGAGTACAGGCGATTTAGAGGTAAAAAGCTTAAAGAAAAAATATAAGGATAAAAAGTTTGCCGCAGGTTGCTCGCGGGATGTTATTCAGTACGGCGCAGAGCTTCTCGGCTGGGAATTGGATAAGCTGTTAGAACAGACAATTTTCGCCATGCGTTCATGTGAGGACAGCGTAAAAGCTGAAATGAAAGAATTAGGTTTAGAATAAGGGGGAATAATAATGCCGTATATTGCAATTAAAGCATATCCGAAAGATGAAGAGACAAAAAAACGCGTTGCAGAAAAAATCAATCAGGTTTTTCTTGAAGAATGGGGCTGTCCGCAGGAAGCAATCTCGCTTTCCATTGACGAATTCACTCCTGACGAATGGGAAATAAAAGTCAGACAAGGCGAGGTGCTTACTAATAAGGACAGTATGCTGATCCTTGAAGGAAAGAAAATCTATTAGTAGAAAAAGTCCGAAAAGAATTTGCTTTCGGCAAAAGGACGGTTACAATATGAAGTCAATTCTAATTAAGGATACAACCCGTGAAGAGCGGGAAGAAATAATTAAAGCCTCGCTTGACTGCGGAGGCGGATGTGAAAACTGCTCATCCTGCTGGCTCGGAGGCGGTAATCCTTGGGAGATCTATCGGGATTATATTGAAGGAAAACGCGAGATAAAAGATATCAATATGGACTATATGCAGAAATACCGTCAAGACCGACAAATCAAATAAAGGAAAGCCATAATTGAGAATGCAGACAAGAGTGATAATGTAATCAACTTCCCGGCATAATAAGGCGAAAAAACGGCAAGGAGTCTATGGTGCTCCTTGCCTGTTTTTATTCGGTGGGTATATGTTTTTATAAACTTTGATTCAATATTGAAGTGCTGTTATTCAGTTCACGATATGTCCCGATTATGATAATTACCGATATTACGAATGTCAGCAAGTCCGATACGGGCATAGAGTAAAGAACTCCGTCAAGTCCGAAAAACAACGGCAGAACCAAAGCAAATCCGACTCCGAAAACTATTTCACGAACCATTGAAAGCATGGTCGATGAAATTGCCTTTCCCATCGCCTGAAGGAATATAAAAGTCGCTTTATTCAAACAGGCAAAGATCATCATACAAAGGTATATTCTGAACGCCTTTATCGCAAAATCGGTATAATAAACACTTTCGTTTGCAGCTCCGAAAACTCCGATAAGCAGCTTTGGAAAGCACTCAACGATAATAAGCGCAATCAAGCCGACTAAAGCCTCACAAACAAGAAGCATTGTAAAAAGTTTCTTAACACGCTCCGGTTGTTTTGCCCCTATATTGTAACCGACGATTGGGATACATCCTGCCGCCATTCCGACTACCACCGAAATAACTATCTGGAAGAATTTCATAACAATACCGACAACCGCCATAGGAATCTGAGCGTATTTTTCTATTCCGAACACAGGGTCAAGTGCGCCGTATTTGCGCAGCATATTGTTAATAGCCGCCATAGCTGCAACAAGAGAAATCTGCGATAGAAAGCTGCAAAGACCGAGAGACAGTATTCTTCCGATAATCTTTCTTTCAGGAACAAACGATCCTTTATCAAGCTTAACGCTTTTAAGACGAAACAGGTACCATACTGCAAGAACTGCAGTAACAATCTGACCTATTACCGTTGCGACAGCTGCGCCCATCATTCCCCATTTGAAGGCAAAAATAAACACGGGGTCAAGAATCATATTTATTACCGCACCTGCAAGAGTTGAAACCATAGCAAATTTAGGACTGCCGTCTGCACGGATAACGGGATTCATAGCCTGACCGAACATATAAAACGGTATGCCGAGCGTAATCCAGAAAAAATATTCATGCGAGTATTTATAAGTTTCGTTATTAACTCTTGCACCGAATAAGGTTATAAGTGAGTCAGAGAAAATAAGATACGCAACTGTAAGAACAAGGCTTGAAATGACGGTAATGAGTATTGCATTACCGAATGAACGGCGAGCCTTGTCCGGCTTGTTTGCACCAAGCAGACTGCTGACCATGGCACAACATCCGTCGCCGATCATAACGCTGATTGCAAGAGCTATTACCGTCAACGGAAAAACTACTGTATTTGCGGCATTTCCATAAGAGCCGAGGTAACTTGCGTTGGCGATGTAAATCTGATCGACAATGTTATATAAGGCTCCGACAAGAAGTGAAATAATGCACGGCACAGAATATTTTCGCATCAGCGTTGAGATTTTTTCCTCTGATAAAAAACGGTTGATATTATTCATTTTTACCTCCATAAAAAAAGAGTGCGTAAGCCCGTCCGGACTTACGCACTTGTGCTACACAACTTCTTTATTTTAATCATAATCGATAAAAAAGTCAAATGGGAATTTTAGTTGAAAAAACATATCTTTTCGACTTGTTTTTTCGTCGTTTTTACAATGCTTTTTTCATTAGAAATGACAAATAATTTGTGGTATAATTTAATCGCAGTAAAACTGCCACGAGAGTGCATCCGGCACGGTTCATCTCGGCAAAAGAAAAACCGCTTTTTATACCGAAAAAACATCTCTCTGCATAAAAAGGTCAATTATTATTGCCGTAATGCATTGAACCTGAAGGAGGTGTCAACGTGAAACGTGTAAAATCGGCATGCATTCTTCAAACGCTTGTTTTTGCCCAGAAGCCTGAATTCGGTTACAGCAAGGAAAGAGCCTTGAAAATAAACCGAGAAGAAATTGAGCATTATAAAGCAACGCTGGAGCGTGCAAGAACAAGGTATCAGATTATCGATACAGCCGAGAATGATGACGGCTCGATAATAATCCATGTCAGGAAACAGTATAATGACAATACGGATGTATCGGAATACTTTGAGTAATTAAAGAGCCGCCGGGCAATCGGCGGCTTATTTAACAAAATGAGGCAAAAAATATGAATTCAATTACTGAGATTCAAAACAGAATTCGTCAGCTTTTTAACACGAATCCAAATATTCATGTAAGCAAATTTCTGCACAATCCGAAAATCGCCATAGTCAACAAGCCCGCAAAAATTATCGGTGTATATTCGCATATTTTTCAAATTGAGTATGAGGAAAACGGTATGTTACGTACGCTTACCATTCAGTATCCTGAAATTTTGACAAAGCAAATTGAAATTGCGGAATTAACCTAATATTTTCATAGATGGTCATTAGATGGTCATTGGCAGTTTTCAGAAAAATCTCATCCCGAGGATTTCGGGATGAGATTTATATTTTCTGTCGGGATTTTCGGTTGAAAATTTTGAATTTTTAGGTCCGGATTTTTCTGAATTTCAAAATTGAAAAATGCCCGAAAACCGCATAAAATAAGGCTTCCCGAAGGGAAGCCGTGGAGCTACTGGTCGGACTCGAACCGACGACCTCTGGTTGTATGTAAGGGAAAACTTAAAATATATTAATTGTTATTTTCCTCAACAATAACTGTAAATTCCATCAGCAGGTTGCCTTTTGCGATTCCTGCACTATGATTAGAAATTGGTTCCATATTAATTATTATTTTATCGCTTGTTGAGTCTTTTGGTAAAACATAGCGAACTTCATGTTGATAGCTTAAGTCTTTCCTTTTGTGAAACAATTCAGGATAATCAGGAGTCGGCTCAATATAAAACTCCTGACTTAAATCCAAATCATAAGAAACCATTTTACACAAATAAGAATAGTTTTTGCTTTTTAAGGCTTGCTTCAATGAATCTTGAAAGAATCCTGCACTGGCATAAAAACCCCATGCAGAAAACAAATTATCATTTGAGTTGTCCAAAAAACCTTCATACATTTTTGTGGGCATATTATATATTGCTTTTGCTTTATTAGTCCCTTTTTCAATGTCTTTTTTGTTAACAACTAAGTCATCTATAGTTATTCCATACATACAAAAGATAGGTCTATTTCTGCTTGATTTTCTTCTTAAAAATACATAATTACCATCGTCTATTATTTCAAGATCGCTACCATGCTTACTTATTGATTCGACCAATAGTGTATTTCCCTTATGTATATGTGCAAAAACACCTTCGAACAAGTCTCCTTGTTCATTGTTATTGTCTTTTAAAGCTTTCTCAATAAAAAAGCCAGAACGATTAAAACAAACCTCGCCGTTTTTTAATTTTTTAATCCATTTTTCGTCATTAATTTTTAATAATAAGACTGCTTCTTTTTCCATAAATTAAAACTCCAATTAAGTAAATCATAAGCGAGAAAACATGTTGTTACAGCGATGATAACGGAACCGGATTTTTCAAAGAACTATACACTTCAACACCCTCAAAATTAGGTTTACCTTGACTAACATTTGTTAATACGGTATAAAAGTCATCGATTTTCATATATGGAACACCCAATGAAGATGCAATATTGGGTATCTTTTCCGAATGATCTTTATTATCACTTTCAGCAGTTACAACAATCCCTCCAACTATTTTTGCTTTTGCAACAATAAATGCATCTGCTTCCGGATTTCCCTCTCTTATACTTTTTTCTTTAACTCCTTCTTGAAACTTTTTGTTTTTAAATATTTCTGCAACAACAAAACCTTCTTCATTGGTTATATTTTGAAAACAGGATTTGTGAGCCTTTAGCCATTTTCCTTCAGGGGATTTATCGTTCCATCTTCTGTTTAATTCTCTATACACCTCATCGACAGAGAGTATTTCCCCAGAATTTATCATATCTGATAATGGCGCATAGATAATATCACCAAATGCTTTAAATGGCATATTCTTAAATGTTCGAGAAAGAATATTATTATCAATGACAAAGATCATATGGAAATCCACCCCTTTCTCGCTGCAAGAGTTTCAAGGTTTGGAATGGACATTCCCATGTAATTTGAAAGTTGAGAAATTGATATTTTTCTTTCATAATATTTGGTATAGGCTGCTTCTATATAACGATTGCCCTTATAAGTAACCTGATTATTATAATAATCACCACCGCCTTTATTGTTCTTGTTTTTATTAGCAACTCTGAAATATTCAAAATTATACTTTTCTGCACGCAAAATATATTCATCATTGCTGATATCTCCTCGATCTTTAATTTTTCTTAAAATAACCTCACGGCTAACAGAATATAAAGAGGCGAGCTTTTTGATATCGTCATCATTATGAGGATCTATTCCAACATAATTGGCTGTAAAATCATCATCGGGAACTAAAAATACAGATGCAAACCTGTTACAAGAGCTTTCAATATATGCGTTTTCACCTATTGTTAATTGTGTTAACTCCTTATCATCAAAAATATCAAGTCCACTGGTTTTTGCCATTAAATGAAATATTTCGTGGAATAAAGTGAAAACCTGTCGAGTATGAGAATATGTATTGTTAATAAAAATTACAGGGAACTCGTCGTCATACAAGCAAAAACCCGAAACTTCCAAATCATTGAATGGAGCTTTAAACACAAAAATTCCAACATTGTAGAATTTGTCTCTCCAGTATTCAAAGTAATCGTCCATTTTACGAATTTTCTTTTGTTCGTACAAAGGAGCACTCAAAAGCCGTCTAAGTTGATCTGCGGCTTTTTTTATATTTTTGGTATCAAAAACACAATCGGAAAAACGAACTAATGCAGGGTTTTTGTCGTTGTATAGTTCATACAAGTTCAATTGCATAGCTCGAGCTTTATTGATTTCAAAAACCAGTTCTCTATTAAAAAGAGAATATAGTTCGGTGGGAAGGGTTCGACATGAGGCTTGCAGATTTTTCATCTTTGGAGGATGAGGAAAAAAGAAAACAGCCATTGGCTTCCTATAATAGTCGCTTAATGATCTGAGCTGAGCATAAGTAGGATACTCATTGCCGGCTTCCCAAGCATCAATTTTTACTTTGCCAAATTTTTCGTAAGCTTCTTCTATTGATGTGCCGCTATTTTCTCTAGCCCATTTAAGCATTTCATAGTTGATTGAAGTCATTTGCTCTGCCATAATGTACCTCCTTTCACATAGTTTATTCTACATTTGATTGGCACCAATGTCAACATTGACATTGGTGCCATTATCCCCCTTACACCAACCCGACGAACTTGTAATATATCTCGACCATCTGGTGTGGGGTGCCGTTGATGATTTCTTTTTCGTGAACTACGATTTTCTCAATCAGCTCGTTGAGAATCCGGGCGTTGAGCTCGGTGATGTCGGTGTATTCTTCAATCAGTTTTGTGAATAGCTTTGCATTCTGCTCGGCAGAGGTTACGGCGGTAATCTCGGCGAGCAGTTCTTCTTTTTCGGATTTGAGTCCGGCGTATTCGGTTTCGTATTTGCCGTTCATATCGAGGTAGCGTTCCTCGGTTATTCTTTCAAGCACTCTGTCCTCATAGAGCTTGCCGATTATCTTGTCGAGCTGTTCCAAGCGCTTGTCGATTTTCTTTAAGCGACTCTTTGCCGCCTTGATTTCCTGCTCGGTTTTCTCATCCATTTTGTATTGCAGAAGGCGAGCATATACATCTCTGTTCTCATATGCTTCACTTGCCTGACGGCGAATGTCCTCAAGCACTATGTTGTAAAGTGTCTGATAGCCGATAGCATGTGATGTGCAACGCTGTTTGCCGTAGTTCTTGTAAACCCAGCAGGAGAAGCCGGTGAACTGTTCCCGCTTGCTGTTGTATGAAGCATTCAACGCCGAGCCGCAGTCAGCGCATTTAACCAACCCTGCGAACATCTGAACCTCGCCTCGTTTGTTTTCTCTGCGGCGCTTCTGCATTATACTGTGCGCGAGATCCCAACTGCGTTTGTCTATAATCGGCTCGTGAGTGTTCTCAACAACTATCCAGTCCTTTTCATCGGTGGCGACCTTTTTCTTTTTGGTTCTGCCGACTGTTCTTGTTCTGCCGAAGGTTATCTGCCCGAGATATACGGGGTTGTTAAGTATAGAGCGGATTGATGTTGCGTGCCAGTCAAAGTCCTGCCGCCAGTAGTCGCTCTTGAAGTAGTCGGGATTGTTTCTGTTGAAGTATGCCTGGGGATTAAGTATCTCACGCTCACGCAGTATCTTTGCCATTCTCACAAATCCAATGCCGTCACAGAACATTCTGAATATTTCTTTTACTACTTCGGCTGCTTCGGGATCAATTACAAGGTGGTGTCTGTCATCCGGGTCCTTAATATATCCGTAAGGAGCGTGGCTGCCGATGTATTTACCTTCCTTCGCAAGCGCCTGAAATGCAAGCTTTGTTTTGCGTGAACATTCCTTTGCGTAGTGGCTGTTTATAACATTGGTTATGGGCATCAGTATTCCGTCTGTGCCTTTGAGCGTGTCTATGTTTTCGCCTATGGCTATAAAGCGTATGTTCCAGTCCTCGAAATCGTTTTCGATATACATACCCATCTGCGCATATTCTCTGCCGAAACGGGAGAGGTCTTTGACGATTACAAGATTTGCTTTGTGGCTTTCAAGGTCCTTGAGCATCCGTTTGAAGTCCGGGCGCTCGAAGTTGGTACCGCTGAATCCGTCATCGGCATATATGTCATATATCGCAATTCCGTTTTCCTTACAGTATTGAGTGAGCAACGCTTTCTGTGTCTGAATGCTTCCGCTCTCGCCGAGATAAGCGTCATCCGAGGACAGTCTGCAATACAGAGCCGCACGGTATTCGTTCTCTTTTGTAATCATGAAATCACATCCTTTCAGCCACAAACACTACCATTAACCATTGTCATTATCCATATCCAAAGGCGACTGATTTTCATCCGACTTTTTGTCTGAAACCAACGAATCGAGTTTATCTTCCATAAGGTGTTTGAGCAGATATTCAATCTGCTCGCCCTTTCTGAAGTAGCTGATAACGCAATATGTAACGCCGTTTTCAATATGGGTATTCATTTTGAATCCGCGCTCGTCAATTGGGATTCTGCCTGTTCCAAGATAGATTTCTTTAAGATCCATATTCTGCCTCCTGTATGTAAAGTGGGCTCGGGCTTCTGCCCGTTCTTTCGGCTTGCCGAAACAAGACGCCTTCAGGCGATGCTTGGACTCTCCGAAAGGGGAGTTTTTACCTGCTCCCGCAAACACGAGTCCGAAAAAGCGCTTTTTTCTAAGATAAAAGCTATGTAACGAGTTCAAACACTCCCGTGAACCGTCATACACGAGAGTAAACAAAAGCCCGCACAGCGTTGCTGCTGCGGTGTTTTTCCGTCGCAAACCCGTTTTAACGGGAGCGGCTTTATCCTGCTTGAAAATACGCACCGAAAAACTGCCCTGAACGGAGAGAAAAGCAGACAGTTTCGTAAATGAAAAAACACATCTGTCAAGCACTCCGAATCAGCACCTGACGCTCTCACAAATGCTGCAGAATCGGTTTTGATTGCTTCGGCGGTTAGTTTGTTGTCCGTTATCTGCTCGCTCGAATATCGCCGAAAAATCCGCCGACAATTTCCGGAAGGGTTTATATATTGTTTGTGTGCAATTTATTGCACGGGGGTAGCTCATTTTTTAACATACCGGGAACGGAGAAAATCATCCCCAATTTAGAACAAATGTTCTGTTCGGGGATGATTATATCATGTCCTTTTTCAGTTGTAAAGAGGGGTAAGCAAGTAGTGTACTTTTTATGGGACAATGAAAGCCTCCGAGGTTATCGGAGGCTTTTTATAGTAGTTATTTCATATAATAACTTGCCTGTGCATTCCATAGTTCTGCGTACTTACCGTTTGCCGAAACAAGTTCATTGTGTGTACCTATTTCAACAAGTTCTGAGTTATCAAACACAGCTATTCTATCACAGAAGGCGCAGCTTGAAAGTCTGTGGGAAATATAGATTGCCGTTTTGTTTTCTACGAAGGAATTGAAACGACTGTATATTTCATTCTCTGCAATCGGATCAAGTGCCGCAGTAGGTTCGTCCAAAATAACCACAGGCGAGTCTTTGTAAAGCGCTCTGGCAAGAGCGAGTTTCTGTGCCTCGCCGCCAGAGATTTCCACGCCTGACTTATCCAAATCCTTGTAGAGATAAGTTTTTTCTTTTTTCGGCATTGTTTCAATTCTATCTTTTATATTTGCTTTATCGAGTGCAGAAAACAACTGTGCTTTGTCATATTCTTCGCTTGCGGAAATGTTATCCGCTACACTTAAGGACAGAATATTATAATCCTGAAATACAACAGAGTAGAGAGTGTTGAGGCTTTCTCTTGTGAAATTTTTTATATCAGTTCCGTTGATAAGAATTTCGCCGTCATCCGCATCATAAAGTCTGCAAAGCAATTTGATAAAGGTAGTCTTTCCACTTCCGTTTCTGCCGACTACTGCAAGTTTCTCACCGCAGTTTATTTTAAGATTAATGTTTTTCAAAGCATATGTTTCGCTTCCCGGATATTTGAACGAAACATTTTTGAATTCAATTTGAAATTTCTCACCAGGATTTATTCCTTTCTCGCCGTAAACGGTTGAGCTTTCAGCCTCAATTATTTTGAAATAATCTCTTGCCAGTGGAATGATTTCCTTGAGCTTACCGAGCGTATTTGCAAACATCATTATACCGTTTATTATTTGCATAAACGATCCGCAATACAACACAAGCGAGCCGATTCCGAACAAACCGAACAATCCTTTTACTCCGATGAAAAGGTAAACACCGAAGCCGACCAATGCACCGAGAATTGCAACGAATGAACTTGATTTCGCTGTTTTCATTGATATCTTTCGGAGCGTCTGTTCACCGTCAGTCAGTATTTTTTTTGTAGCGATACTGTCAATCAAACCCTGCTCTTTATAAAGTCTAATTTCCTTGCCGGTTTTATAGTTGCCGAGAATGTCAATAAAGGAATAGAAAATACGGTCAAGCTCAGCATATTTTTCGTTTGCCTCAAGATAAGATTTATTTATTTTTGAAGCAACAACCAAGATTACGCCGCCCATTATCACAATAGTCGCAACTATCGTTATGATGAATAAAGGTCTTTCAAAAAAGGTGTCACCCGTTCTGACAAAGCCTGATTTCAAAAGCGGAATAATGATAATAAATGAAATGATAGTGGTCAGTACACCTCTTGTAAATTGAAGCGTTGTCCACATAAAATACGGGAATCTTGCCCAGCGGCTCTTTCCTGCTTCCTCGTGCTTATGCACCAAGTCTTTGAAATAACTATTGTTAAGCAGTGCATAATCGGCGTTATATAGCTTTTCTTCAACCCTTTTATTCTCCAAATCGAGCAAGGTCATTCGGTGCGTTTCATTGTAGTTATTTAAGAAAGAAGTTAGAAAGAATACAATTAAATTGATACCGACTGCCAGTGCAATACAGGTAATCAACTGTATTGAATCCGCCTTGTTTGTCAACAGCGAAATCAGTTTTGCCGAATAATAAATATTTACAAACGGTCTTATGCTGTCAATTATTGCCTGAATAAATGTGGTAGGAAGAAGGCGTTTGTCAAGTGAATGAACTTCGCCGTACATTCTTTTTATAAGCTTTGCTTTACTCATTGACAGCCACCCCCATTTCCTTGTAATACATACTCTGGGTTTGGTACATCCTGTAATAAGCACCCTTTAATGCCATCAGTTCCTCATGCGTTCCGCTCTCTGCAATGGCACCTTCTTTTACAAACAAGATTCTGTCGCAGAAACGAGTAGAGGAAAGTCTATGCGAAATGAAGAAAGAGATTTTATCTTCGGTCAGTTCGTTGTACTTGAGGTACAACTCATTTTCGCTGATGGGATCAAGTGCCGCCGTTGGCTCGTCAAGAATAAGTACGGGAGCATTTTTGTAAACAGCTTTCGCAAGCAGTAGTTTCTGCCTTTCACCGCCTGAAAAATCGGCGGCGTTTTTATATACCTCTTTGACCATTAAGGTTTTCTCTTTATCTGTAAGAGATTCAATTTTTTCAAGTATCCCTGCCTTTTTAAATGCAGAATACAACTTTTCCCTATCATATTCCTTTTCGGCAGTAATGTTTTCCGCTACCGTCATAGGCATAAAGAAATAGTCCTGAAAAACTGCGGAAAACAAACCAAAATAACTGTCAGATGAGAACTCCCTACTGCTTTTCCCGTTGATAAGGATATCACCGCTTGTGGGATAGTATAGTCCGCAAAGCAGCTTAATCGCAGTTGTTTTTCCGGCACCGTTTTCACCGACAATTGCGATATTTTCGCCCTTGTTTACGGTGAATGACATATTTCTAATTGTTTGAGTTTCACTTGATGGGTATGTAAAGGAAACATTATTGAATTCTATTGAATCAATGCCGCTGAAATCAATATACGGCTTACCTTCACTTTCATTTTCGCCGTCAACGAATTTACGGTATGCGGCACAGTCAATACAGCATCGTTCAATGCCTGAGTAACTGAAAACAAGATTTATTATCCAATTTGAAAAGCCGGTAATAATACCGAAATAGAAAATAAAGTCGGAAACTGAAAGGCGGTTTCTATAAACCAGATATATTAAATACGCATACGCCACAAGTTCACGCAAGAGATTTAACA
The DNA here is from genome assembly GCA_015066565.1 of Oscillospiraceae bacterium. Lineage (GTDB taxonomy): Bacteria > Bacillota > Clostridia > Oscillospirales > Acutalibacteraceae > Fimenecus. The sequence goes on from SVOB01000002.1 coordinate 194,864, forward strand.
GTGCACGGACACCGCTTACCGATGCGCTTTGCTTTGTGAATTTAGCGTTGATACTTTCAATACTGTAAATCAGCTCTGCGGCAGTCTTGATTAGGTAATCAGAAAATCCATAAAGTTTTATATCTTTTGACGCCTCAGCATTTTTTGAAAGCTTATAGAAGTATTCAAACTTATTAACGAACTTGGAATAATTATCAGTTGTCTCATTCTGCTTTTTGTTTAAGTATTTGAGCAAAAAGAACTCGCAAACACAAGTAATAAGAATAAGCAAAATCATAAAAACATTGATTTTGTAAATGAGAACTGTGGAGGCGATAACTCCGATAACGCATACAAGGAAATGAGCGCACTGCTCCACAAAGGCTGCGCCGGAGGAAAACCTTGCATTGTAAAACGCCTCTGCTCTTTTCTGCTTTTCTCTGCCTTCAAGGCTTTCTATATTAACATAATCAGTAGTCAGTGTTTTACGGAATGCCATAACAGCGTAACGCATACGAACAATTCTTGCGCCGCCACGAACAAGCTCCTTCATAAACGGATCAAGCCATATTGTCAGCGTTAAAAGCAAGCTTAGAAGCGCAACAATAACCGTCATATTCTGAACGGTAACGCCCTTGTTAATAGCGTCGATCATTGCTTTTGGTATATATGCCGTAACCAGTGGCTGTAGCACCAATGCCGGCACCCAAAGGAAAAAGAATTTCAAACTCTTTTTATCCCATTTCAGCCAATTTTTCAGCATATATCTGAAATGGTCTTTCATAACAGTCCTCCTTTCAACATATTACAACCATAACCATTATTTTAACAGTAATGCATATAAAATACCATAGTTTCGGCAAAAGTGTTAAGTTATATGGTAAAAGTGTTTTTGATATTTTGCAGAAATATGCTATTATTAATATGGGTGATTAGCAGAATGAGAATATGCGTTATTGATGATGACAATTTAGTGTGTCAGGATATTGAAAAAAGAATATGCAGGAGATACGGCAATAATTTCTGCGAAATTATTCTCTTTAATGATGAAAATAGTTTTTTAAGCTTCGCAGAGAATAACAGTATTGATGTGATGTTTGTAGATGTTAAACTCAAAGAGCAAAACGGTATAGAAACAGCAAAAAAGGTAAAGTCTTTTTTCCCTCAAGTAATCACGGTTTATGTGTCCGCTTTTCCACAGTATGTTTTCAAATCCTTTGAAACAGAGCCGCTTAACTATCTTCTCAAACCAATTGACAACGGAGAGTTTAATGCAACACTTGACAGAGTTGTTGAAAAATACAACTCGTATCATCAGGCAATAGCGGTAAAGAGCCGATATGATATTACGAACATTGAAATAATTGATATTTGCTATATCGAAGGATATAACCGAAAAATCACTTATCACCTTATCGGCGGAGAAAAGGTAAGTGTGAGAGGAAAGCTTAATAGGGCATTTTCTCAGGTTGAAAAGTTTGATTTTGTAAGATGCCATCAAGGCTTTATTGTCAATATGAAGTATATTAAGTCCTTTGATGAGGATGAGATTATTTTGATGAACGGAGATCGGATTCCTATTTCTGTCAGAAAAAAGCTTGATACAAAGCAGGCTTATTACGCATATGTTAACAGGAGGTAGCGAATTATATGTTATCCAAGATATTTTTGGTTTTGACAGCCGTTGTTGAAGTTTATTGCTACAATATGCTTTTAGGTACATTTTTCAAACCGAAATTTGACCTTAAAAAGCACTATATCTTTTTAGGTGTCATATGCTTTTTGCATATGATTAATTCTTATCTAAACCTTAACTATATTCAATTAGCTCTGATTTTAATATTGTTTTTCGTGCTATCTTTTGCATACGATTGTAAGGTTTATCTTAAATTTGTATTTACAGCAATATTTGTCATTGACACAGTTGTTTGTGAATTAGTCATCGGCGCCTTGTCTATGCTGCTTCAAAACACGAATTATTATATTTCAGACGACCAAGGTATAGAATGGATTGTTCTCGGAATTGCCACTAAGTTATTGCTTTATATAACCATTCTTATAACGAAACTGGTACATCAGAAAAGAAAAAGCGAACGGTATTATGACAGTAAGAGTATTCCTCTTTTGCTCATAATGCCCTTTACGAGTCTTATCATAATGTTTATGCTTGAGTTTGCAATGTCTTATATGGAAAGCAGGGGAATGCAGATTTTGCTTTTAGTTGTTCTGGTCCTTTTGTTTATAAGCAATATTGCCGAATTTGAATTGCTTAACAAGCAGTCAAAAGTTGTGAGGGACCACTTGGAACTGGAGTTTCTAAAGGAGAATATGAATTCTCAAATTGCTCATTATGAAGCTATATACAATTCTCAACAGGAAATAAGCAAAATTAAGCATGACTCAAAAAACATCTATACAGCGGTATTGGCACAGGTTCAAAACGGCAAACTGGATGATGTTGAGAGATACTTAAATGATACTATAACCGTCTTATCTTCGAGCGATAAGATTGTTAATACCAACCACCCCACTATTGATGCTGTTATTCAAAGCAAGCTTAGCAAATGTGATGAAGAGAATATCAAGACTGAATTAAAATATTTCTATAATGAGGAAATAGTTGTTAATGAAATCGAGCTTTCAATAATTATAGGCAATCTGCTTGACAACGCTATCGAAGCAAACGAAAAAACTCAAAGTGAAAGATACATTAATTTGCTTATCAGCGTTGAAAACTCTGAGATCAATATTACGATGGAGAACCCGAGTGAGCAGATTAACGAAGATTTGAAGACAACAAAAAGAGACCACCATAGTCATGGCTACGGCTTAAAAAGCATTCTGGCAATTGCAGAAAAGCACGGAGGAACTGCTCGATTTACGCAATCAAATAACGCTTTCATTTCTTATGTAACGATGCTGAATAAAGAATAAAAAAGTCCCCGAAGCCTTGATGCTTCGGGGGTTTCTATGGAGCTGGTAATCGGACTCGAACCGATGACCTGCGCATTACGAATGCGCTGCTCTACCAACTGAGCCATACCAGCGAATATGAAATTTTGATTTATGTCTGTGTGGGAAGTTTTCCCTTATCTACAACCGAGGGCCTGCGCATTACGAATGCGCTGCTCTACCAACTGAGCCACAGTAGCATATTATTAAATTTTGAGTGTTTTTTGCCGCTATGGCCTTGGGCTTACGAATGCGCTGCTCTTCCCTCAGAAATATGGTCGTCTCAATCGCTTGGAGCGCTTCGTGATACTCCCTATTTCTTCACCTCATTCGTTTGCCTTCACCTGTCACCGACAGCGGCAAACTCATTCGCCCAACTTCAGCCACAGTAGCATTTTATGGGTTTATAAATCACAAACCTCTTTTGCTTTGTCATAGTCCTTTTTATTTACATAAACGATATAAAGGTAATCGCCCGGACGCTCTGTCATGGACGCCGGAATTCCGCCCATATTAAAGCTCATATTGCTTTTTTGCGTCATCATTCTTCTGAACGAGGATGAACCGGTTTTGGTTATGACCTCATATTTGATACCGTTTTGACGAAGAGTTGACCAGACATTCGCAACTGCTTCGGAATTTGTATCCTTTATCAGTGCTTTTCGGTTGAAAATGTTAATCATAAGCGATACCTCAAAACTATATGACTATTGACAACGTTGATATTATACATAAAAAGGGCTTCGTTTTCAAGTGTATTTTTGATTTTTTGCATTTTTCATAAAAAACCCCCGTTTTACACTGTTAAATGTGCAATTGTGCTGTTTGACACCTCATATTCAAAAGAGTATAATTATATAGGTTTATGGAGGCGTGAAAAAGTGAAACTTCAGATTTTTTATGAACTGATAATTATACTTATTTCAACAAAGGTTCTCGGTCTTCTTCTCAGAAAGCTCAAAATTCCCGAGGTTGTGGGAATGCTTCTGGCGGGCTTGCTGATAGGGCCGAGCGTTCTCGGGCTTGTTGAAGAAAATGAAGTGCTTAATATTTTTGCGGAGCTTGGCGTTGTAATGATTATGTTCGCCGCAGGCACCGAAACCGATATTAAGAGTATTAAGTCCTCGGGCAAGGCTTCGGCTGTAATAACGGCGTTCGGAGTAATTGTTCCGTTCGGGCTCGGTTATGTTGTTGCGTCGCTGTTTAACGGCGGTTTTGCCGTTGACAGGGAAACGATGATTTCAAATATGTTCTACGGCGTAATGCTTACGGCTACTTCTGTTACAATAACCGTTGCAACGCTTAAGGAACTCGGTCAGCTTCAGACGAGGGTCGGAACGTCAATTCTTTCGGCGGCTGTGCTTGACGATATTATCGGAATTGTGATTTTAACCGTATTCATCGGTCTTAAAAACCCCGATGTCAGCGTTTTGAAAATAGTTATACGCATTATTCTTTTCTTTGTCGTTTCTTACATTGTCGGAACTCTTGCGAGAAAGATTTATCACTGGCTTGAGGACAGAAATCCGGGAACGAGAAGAAATATCATTTTTGCCTTTGTCAACTGTCTTGTGTTCTCGTTTGCGGCTGAAAAATTCTTCGGACTTGCCGATATTACGGGCGCGTTCTTTGCGGGAATCGCCTTTGCCGACCTGAAAGAGTCAAAGCACCTTGAGCACAGGGTCGATATAGCTTCTTATCTTCTGTTTTCACCCGTGTTCTTCGCAAGCATCGGCATAGGCACTCAATTGACAGGCTTCAATATGAATCTTCTCTGGTTCGGCCTTTCGTTTGTTGCGGTGGGACTTCTTTCAAAGTTCCTCGGCGCAGGAATCGGTGCGAAACTCTGTCACTTTGACAACGACGAATCCGTAAGAGTCGGTCTCGGTATGATGTGCAGAGCGGAGGTTATTCTTATTACTGCTCAAAGGGGCGTAAACCTCGGCTTTATGAACAAGTCGTTTATGCCGTTTGTAATTTTGCTCGTAATCGTCTCTTCGTTTATAACACCGATTTTACTTAAGCTTTCTTACAGAAAAAAGAAGGCGGCTTAAACCTGATAATCGATACTCTCTCTTTTTTTAGCAGGGGAGAGTATTTTTTTGCAACACTTCTGACGTTTTTTTACTCTTATTAAGTGAAGGGCAAATTTTTATTACTTTGATGAGGTGAATGCTATGAAAAAAAGCTTTATAATTATTTTAGTTGCGCTCGCTGTTGTTACGGCGGCGGTTGTAGGGGTGTGTATTGTGAAAAATCCTTTTAAGAAAAACAACGAGAATATCAGCGCGGGCGGTTGGACTAAGGTTTCGTCACCCGTAATTACCGACGAGCTCAGAAAGACCTTTGACAAGGCTGCGGGCGAGCTTACGGGAATGAGCTACGAGCCTGTCGCTTATCTTGAAACCCAGGTTGTAGCGGGAAGAAATCATCTTATTCTATGTAAGGGTACCGCAACAGTTCCGAACGCAAGGACTTATTACTCGCTTCTGAAAATTTACGAAAGGCTTGACGGAACTGCCGAGATAACCTCAATTACCGACAGCGTTATAGAGGCTGTTGTTTCTTCCGAAGCGCAGGGCGGTTGGGAAACGCCGTCGTCACCCGTAGTAACGGCAGAAGCGAAAAATGCTCTTGAAAAAGCGAGCGAAACGCTTACGGGAGCAGAGTATAAACCGATAGCTCTTCTCGGAACACAGACGGTTGCGGGAACAAATTATGCTTTGCTCTGCGAAATGAAGGCAACAGTTCCCGATGCGGCGGGCGAATACGCCTTTGTATATGTATATGAGGATTTGAAGGGCAAGGCAATAATTTCAGATGTAAAGCAGTTTAACCAACCCGATACAACTCCGACAAGAGCGCAGGAGGAACAGACCGAAACCACAACTCAGCCGTAAAAGAAATATTTTTCTTTTGACGTAAAACCGTCTGCCTTCGGGTCTGATGTTTATTTGTATGCATATTGAAAAAAATACATATTAATGGTATAATGGCGAAAGACTGAAAAAACAATTATTCGGAGGAACAGAAATGTCCGAAAACTACAAGGAATATACACTCGGTTATCAGCGAGGCGAAAGAAAAGAAGCGTTTAACGAAAAAAAGATTTATGAGCTTAAGGAAAACGAACAGAGCCTTGACTTTTTAAGAAAAGCGACGGGATATACGCTGACTATTTCTCAACAGACAATCCCTGTTGCGGGCTTTGTAAGAGAAGCGGACGTCACTAAGCTCTGGGAGGTTTATGAAAAGCTCAGCGCCGATACGTCAAGACCGATTAAAATAACCTTTAATACGCTTATGCTCCGCCTTTTTGCCGAGTGCTTAAAGTCTGCGCCGATACTTAACGCCCACCTTAAATATAAGCCGTTCAATGCAACGGGAACGCTTACCTATAAAGGCTCAATCGAGGTTTCAATGCCGGTTATTCTGCCTAACGGAAGAATGATTCCGCTTGTGCTTCACGATGCGGGCAACAAAACACTTGACGAAATGGCTTTTGCCGTTTCCGAAATTGAAAGAAAGTCCTATAACACTATCCTTGACGAAACGCTTTATGACGTCGCCAAGCAGAGAATGTTCCTTCTTGTCAGACAGGGCCATGCTCTTCAGGCGATTGCTACGGGTATTTCAAGCTTTATCGGCAAGCATAAGGTTAAATTTGCGCCGCCGAAGGTCAGGCGTGAATACAGAAAAGCCGTAAAGCCCGAGGACAGACTTTGCGCCGAGGATATAGGCGAAGGAACAGTCTGTATTTCGGACTTGGGTTCGATTTATTCCGGAAAGGGCTTTGCGACGACCTCGCCCGTTCTTCAGCCGACAACGGCTGTTATAGCTTTCGGAAGAGTTCTTGACGAGGAAAAGGTCTATAAAAAAGAGGACGGTCAGCTAGACCTGAAAACAGTAAAAACACTTCCCATTACTATCCTTTTTGACCATAAAATCGGAGGCTTTCCCGACATAGTTCCGTTCCTCAATAAAATGGACGAGTTTATCGGTAATCCGGAACAAATACTTAATTGGTAAATAAATAACAAATTAAAATGTAAAAAAATCCCCCTTTAAAGCGTCGCTTTGAGGGGGGATTTTTTGCCGTCGAAAACCGTGAAAAATTATACATAAATTTTCACGGTTTTATGCTAAAATTGTGCAAAAAAATGAAAAATGAAAAAGCGGGAATAAATCGAAACCTTTTTTTAAAAAAAGCATTGACATTCAAAGATTTCAAACATATAATCTTGTGATGGAAATCGAGAAAAAATGTGGTGTTTTTTCAACAAAAATGTAAATCTTTTGTAAAATTATTAATAAATACCGTAATTTGTCAAAAAAACGCCTTTTTTTGTTGGACATTTGTTGGACATGGGTTGATAAAATCGTTAATGTATAATAATAAAGTTGTAAAAGTTTGTTAATTTTTAATTTCTACGGTTTAAAATTTTGAGTTTTTTTCGGAGGTGTTGTAAATGAAAAAACCCGGTTTAGTAACAAAGGCAACAAGTTTGTTTATCTCTTTATGCTTGGTTATCTGTATGTTGCCTACATTTTCAATTTTTTCGTTTGCACAGACAATTACAGTCACTACGCTTCAGGCGCTTAAGGACGCGCTCAGTAACGAAGCTTATGACGAAATCGTGGTTGCGAACACAATAACTCTTACCGACGGTACCGAGTTATACGCTAACGGCAAAACTGTCAGAGCGCAGAAGACGGGCGTCGATGAACAGGGTATTGTTCAGACAGGTTCTGACTATAACGTATTTAAAACGGCTGCTAACGCTACCGTTCATATTTACGATATGGTTATCATGGGCGGCTCTGTTTCGGCTATAGTAAACGAAACAGGTAAGCTTTACCTTGATAACGTTACCATAACCCGTTCCGGTTCGGAAACAAACGCGGGCGGCGCTATAGTAAACGGCGTTCAGAAGCTTCAGAACGGTAATAATGTCAATCATAATACCGCTTACGTTGTTATGAAGAATTCGAGTATTGTACGTAACGTTGCTATCTACGGCGGCGGCTTTATGAACTACGGTACTCTTATTATGGACGGCTGTTCGCTTTCTGAAAACCGCTCAATCAATAATGCAGGCGGCGGCGGCGCAGGTGAAAACGAGGGCTATGCTTACCTCAACAACTGTACGGTAGCTAACAATACTTCTTCCGAAATCGGCGGCGGTATCAACGTCTGTAAGGGCGGCGAGCTTTATATAATGAACTGTACCTTTACCGGTAACGTTACCTACTGTAACGGCGGCGCAAATTACGGCGGCGCAATCGGCGACAACAACTGCGTTGTCAAGGCAGTCAACAGTATTTTTGCAAACAACTATTATATCAACAAGTCTTCACAGACTGTTACACCCTGTGACATCGGTCTTTATCAGGGCACGAATGTTACGGCGTACAATTCAATCGTAGGCTCTGTTTCGGGCGGCACGGCAACTCTTGAAAACTGCTCGTCAAATACCGACGGACTTTTCGCAGCGTATGTAACGGGTAACGTTCTTGCAGGCGACGGTACAGAGTCAACCGCAGACTTCAGCAAGCCCGCAGTTGTTCAGAATTCCTCCGGTGAGCTTTATACTCCGGTAAGCGGCGACTATCAGGGTGATATAGAAGGCGTTCCGACTTACTTCGATTATTCCGACCTCGATAATATCAGAATGTATTTCACTGACGAAGACAGCGAAGGCAATACAGATACAACCTTCTTCGCGGGAAGCGGCATTGAAGCCACCGATTTACCCGTCGACAACGCTCTTGATGACGGCGATAGGGAAACAACCCTTATCGGCTCTTCAAATTCACTCGGCGAGGGTAAAACAATCTATACAATCAAGGTTATCGCTTCCGAGCACGGCTCAATTAAGGGCGGTACAATCTACGGCGACTCCTATATCGTAGTTTCCGACGGCTCGGTTGTAAGCGTTGAAGATATTGTAACCGTAACTCTTGAGGCTACTCCCGACAGCGGTTACTATTTCGACAGCTGGCAGGTAGTCAGTGGCGGAGGCGAAAGCAGCGAGGTTGCTTCTCTTGCGGCTGAGCTTGAAGAGCTTAAAGCTCTTAAAACAAGCATTTCCGACGCTATCTCGGATATCGCAACCTCACTTGATGATATAAACACCAATATCAGTTACGCAAACAACACTACAAACAGCACTACTACTCAGAATAAGAAAAGAGCTCTTATCGAGGATACGAATACACTTGTAAACGCGCTTAACGGATACAAGACAACTTTCTCATCCTTCAGTGATGTTGTATCCACCATTACAAGCGCTAATCTTTCAACAAAGACTTACGCAAGAAGAACTTCCTTCAGCACATGGTGTAATTCGGTTGTAAGCGCCGGAACAACAGTTTCTTCACAGCTTAACGCTCATCTTCAGGAGGTTCAGCAATCAATTGACGCAAAGCAGGCGGAGTATGACGCTGCAGTAGCAGCGGCTGATGCAGAGCTTGGCATAGATACGGGCAACAACCCCATGGAGTTTGTTGTTAATTCGAATATTACGCTTAAGGCTCTGTTCACGGCAATCGCTCCCGATTATACGGTAACCTTCCACTCCAACACAGAACCCGAGACAACCGTTACCCAGACCTTTGCGGCAGGTAATTACACCGCAAATCTTACGGCTAATACCTTTACAAACGAAGGTCAGCCCTTCCTCGGCTGGGCTCAGGTTTACTGCGGCGACGTAGTTTACGCTGACGGCGCTTCATATACGGCAAACGGTAACGCCGACCTTTACGCTCGTTGGGGCTACACGGTTGACTTTAACGCAAACGGCGGACGTAACGTTCCCGATTCACAGATTAAAAATCCCGGCGAGGGACTTACAATTTCTTCAGTAGCTCCTACGAGAGACGGTTATAAGTTCAAGGGTTGGGGCATCAGCGCTGATGCAACCGACGCGGTTATCCAGCCCGGCGATGTTTACGGCGTTGATAAGAACGTAACCTTCTACGCTATCTGGGAAGAACTCAAGGTTCCGACAGTTCTTGACACAACTCTTGACAACGGTTATCTCGATGTTCCTTATTCGGATAAAATTGAAACCGACCAGGACGCTATCTTTATTCTCGCTGACGGTTCAACCCTTCCCGAAGGACTTACCATAAGCAAGGACGGTCAGATTTCGGGTACTCCGTCTTCAACAGGTACTTATACCTTTGAAATTTCGGTTTACAACAAGGATGATACTTCACTTAACAATTCGTCCACAATTACTCTTACAATAACAATTGCCGATCCTAAATCGGCTCTCAGAGACCTTGTTGACGAGGCTAACGCTGTCGATCAGGATAAATATACTGATGAAACAGCTCAGAATCTTCAGAATGCAATTGACCAGGGTCAGTCAGTTCTTGACGATACCGACGCTACTCTTAACGAAATCAACGAAGCAATTGAAGCTCTGAAAGATGCGCTCAATCAGCTTTCTCTCGATAAGTCGGCTCTTGCAGAGGCGATTGCTCAGGGCAAGGCAATTACCGAAAACGAAACCGAGGCTGCAAAGTATACACAGGAATCACTTGCAGTTCTTGAAAACGCTCTTACAGCGGGCGATATCGTTTACGAAAACACAAAGGCTTCGGCTGAACAGATTGCTCAGGCAACACAGGCAATCCTTGACGCTATCAACAACCTTAAGCGTGAAGCTAACAAGGATACGCTTCAGGACCTCATTGACGAGGCTAAGCAGATAGACCAGGATGACTACACAGACGACACTGCAAACGACCTTCAGGACGCTATTGACAACGCCGAGGATGTTATAAACAATCCCGACGCAACTCCGGAGGAAATTGCAGACGCTATTGAACAGCTTGAGAACGCTATAAATAATCTTAAGCCCGACAAGTCAGAGCTTGAACAGGCCATCACCGACGGCAATGAGATTCTCGGCGGCGATACCGACAGCTTCACTCCCGAAAGCGTACAGGCTCTCGAGAATGCAGTTCAGGCAGGCGAAGCGGTTGACGCTGACCCCGACGCAACAGTTGAGGAAATCAAGCAGGCAACCGAAGCTATAAAGAATGCTCTTGAAAACCTTCTTGAAGAAGCGGTCGAAAACGCTGAAAATACCGACACAACAGGTATGACGTCCGAAAGCGTTCAGAACCTTGAAAATGTTATTAACGAAGCTAAGGACGTTATTAATAACCCCGATGCAACAACAGACGAAATTGCAAACGCAATTAAGGCTGTTGAAGAAGCAATCGATAATCTCACACCCGATAAGACAGAGCTTGAAGAGGTTATCAACAACGCTGAAAGCATCGACACGACAAACGTTCCTCAGAACCTTGTTGACGCTCTTGAAGACGCTATCAACAACGGCAAGGACGTTGACAACAATCCTGACGCAACAGTTCCCGAAGTCAAGGATGCAGTTGACGATATAGTTAACGCAATCGACAACATTCTTCAGGATGTCATTGACGAAGCGAAGAATACGGATACTGACGGATATACACCTGTTACAGCTTCAAATCTTGAAGACGCAATTCAGAACGCAGAGGATGTTATAAACAATCCCGACGCTACACCTCAGGAAAAGGTTGACGCTATCAATGCGCTCACTGATGCGATAAACAATCTCAATCCCGATAAGACAGAGCTTGAGGAAACAATCGACGCGGCTGAAACGATTGACACAACAGGTATCCCCGAGGACCTTGTAAACGCTCTTGAGGATGCAATCAACAACGGTAATAATGTTGACGGCGACCCCGATGCAACTGTTCCCGAAATCAAGGACGCAACAGACGCTATTAACGACGCTATCGACAACATTCTTCAGAATGAAATCGACGAGGCGAACAATACAGACACTGACGGTTATACCGACGAAACAAAGCAGGCTCTTGAGGATGCTGTTCAGCACGCAGAGGACGTTCTCAATAATCCCGATTCAACTCCTCAGGATAAGGTTGACGCTATAAACGAGCTTAACGATGCGATTGACAACCTTACTCCCGATAAGACAGAGCTTGAGGAAGTAATCGACGCGGCTGAAACGATTGATACAACGGGACTTCCCGAAGACCTTGCAGACGCTCTTGAAGATGCTATCAACAACGGCAATAATGTTGACGGCGACCCCGACGCAACTGTTCCCGAAGTTAAGGATGCGACAGACGCTATTAACGACGCTATTGACAACATTCTTCAGGATGTAATTGATGACGCTAAGGATAAGGATACAGACGACCTTACCGACGAAAGCAAGCAGGCTCTTGAAGAAGCCATTCAGAACGCAGAAGACGTTATCAACAATCCCGACTCAACTCCTCAGGAAAAGGTTGACGCTATCAACGAGCTTAAGGACGTAATAAACGACCTTGAAACAACAAAGCTTATCCCCACAACCGACGGCGGAATCATTGTTGACAGAACCGATACGGATTACTACTATATGGTAGGTCTTGATGCAAGCGATACTTCGTTCGCTTCGGTAAAGGCTAAGCTCGAAAACGACGGCAGACAGGTTATCGCGTTCAGAGGCGAAAATCAGCTCGGCGATGAGGACCATATCGGTACAGGCTGCGTTATCAAGTGCGTATCTGTTAAGGACCCCTCAATCGTTTATGAGCAGGCTACCGTAATTCTCTACGGCGACATAAACGGCGACGGATTTATCGATAGTGTAGACTATGACGCTATGTTTGACGAGGCACTGTTCGGTGTTGCTATTGAAGGCAACCTGTTCAGAATCGCCGGCGACGTTTACCATGACGGCACTATAGACGGATTTGATATGTCTATGGTTGAGCTTCAGATGACAGGCGCAAAGGCTCTTGACCAGACCGTTGAGTATTACAAATAATTTCAACAATTAATTAAAGGCTCCCCGAAGTAACAGCTTCGGGGAGTTTTCAATTTTGTTTGCCAAAATAAAAAATATATGATATAGTTTTTCTATGTATAATTATGTAGTTTTTGACGTTGAAACGCCTAACAGATTTAATAACAGAATGAGCGCAATCGGAATTTCCGTTATTGAAAACGGGGTTATTACAGAAGAGTTTTATTCGCTCGTAAATCCCGAAGCGCCGTTTGACCGTTTTAATACTATGCTTACGGGTATAAGCGAGGAGTCGGTTATTGATTCGCCGGATTTTGCTGCCCTTTGGCAGAGGATTGAACCTCTTATGAACAGGGGAATTCTTGTCGCGCATAACGCTACGTTCGATTTGAGCGTTCTTAAAAGCTGTCTTACGGCTTATGAAATCGACTGGAAGCCCTATGCCCACTATCTATGCACTGTTCAGGTAGGCAGACGTCATTTGCCGAATATACGCCACAGACTTAACGATTTATGCGATTATTACGGAATTTCGCTCGACCATCACCACGCAGGAAGCGACTCCCATGCCTGCGCCGAAATTCTTTTGAATTATATAAAGGAAGATGCGCCCGTCGATAAGTATATAAGAACATATAAGTTTAAATAAAACATTCAGGGAGTGATAAAATGAATAAGGTTGTTATTGACAGGTCAAAGTGTATTGGCTGCGGAAAATGTGTTAAGGACTGCGTTGCTTTTTCGCTGTATCTCAAGGATAATAAGGCTTCGGTAAGAGAGGGCTGTATTGAATGCGGTCACTGCTTTGCGATTTGCCCCGTCGGCGCGGTGGATATGCCCGCCTATGATAAGAGCGACTGTGTTGAAATCACCAATCTCAGCGAACTCGATTCCGACACACTTCTTCAGGGAATTAAAAGCCGAAGAACAATAAGACAGTATAAGAATATTCCCGTAGAGCAGGAAAAAATTGATAAAATTCTGAAAGCAGGGCAGTATGCTCCTACGGGCGGCAACTCCCAGAACGTCGCCTTTACAATTCTCGGTTCAAAGCAGGAGAGAATAGAAAAGGAATGTGTTAAACTGTTCCGCGCGGGAGTCGGCGTCGGCTCAAAGTTTTCAAAATCGTTAAAAAATACGGAAATTACGGATAATTTCTTCTTTAAGGGTGCCCCGCTTGTAATAGTTGTTTCGGGTCACGACTCGGTTAACGCAACGATAGCGAGCGCATATATGGAGCTTACGGCGAACACACTCGGTCTCGGCGCACTTTACAGCGGTTTTTTCTGCGCCTGCACAAAATTAAATCCGAAAATCAAATCAATGTTAAAACTGCCGAAAGGGCATAAGGTCGTTACCTGCCTTATCTTCGGGTATCCGGACGTAAAATACGAAAGAATCGCCCCGAGAAAAGAGCATAAGGTGAAGATATTATAATATATACTTAAAAAGAGACTGTGTTAGCAGTCTCTTTTTAAGTATGAAATAAATTGACAGTGGCTATTATGCCGTTATGTATCATTTCATTTTTTATCAACAATTTCAAAACTCAGGTGAATTAAGTCCTTTATTTCCTCATCGGGAGCGCTCCCGTCAAGAAGAACGGTTATCCAGCTTTTCTTGCTCATATGGTAAGCGGGTAAGTAGCCGTCATTTCTTATCAGCGAGCCAATAAGAATCGGGTCGCATTTAAGGTCAATTATATCAACCTTCCCTTTGCCCTTTAATCCGAGCTTTTGCTTTTCGATATCCATTATGATAGCAAACCATTTTTTGTTTCTCTGATTTCTGAAAACCGTGTAATCGGGAAATGTCGCCCAGAGTTGTTCGCCCTGAACGTCAAATTCCTCCTGAATGAAATTCGTTATTTCCTGTCTGTTCATTTTAGTGCACTCACAAATTGATTTATTAATTTTATTATACACTAACCTAATTCTAAAAACAACACGAATTGATTTGTCATTTGAATAGTTCACCGAACTGTTTTCTTAACGCTCAAATCCTGCGGTTCGAATCCTTATTCTAACTCTTTTTGTAAATAAAAAAGCACACCTTGAGTGATTTAATACAGCTTTTCATATCAACCCTCTGTTTGTAAAAATGATATTTCACGGTCAAGCTTATCTTTTGCAAAGTTTACACTTTGTTGTATTTTGGAAAGGTCACTGCAAGCTATAAAGTGTTTCGCTTGATTTATAGAAAGACTGTTGAAATGCTGAATATCATAATCATCGATTGATAATATCGGAAAGCTATAATTCTCATTTGATTTTTCGGCAAACGATTCCATAATCTTGTAATCAGAAAAACCGAGGGCTTCGGAAAATTTCTTGACATTGTATTTTTTATATTCTTCTGAAATGTCGATCAATTCCTTGTAAAATGGGCTGACAGATAACAATGCTAGGTTTTTTGATAAAGGATAAAATGTGTAGTCGCGTGGAGTAAGCTTATCAATTAAATTTGTCAGATGATGATTAGGTTCGGAAATCTTTAGTGAAATCGCAAAAAACATTTTTGCTAAAGGGTCTTTCACCATATACATTGCCCGGCTGGTGTCGGGGATGACAAATTCTTCTTTATCGTTTGAATGTAAGAATATCAAATCGTTGTAATATGCTTCCCGCGCATCCATGAGGATTTGAAGATTGTAATCGGACTTATCGGTTTGACCGTTATAGGAAAAACGACGAGCTTCCATGATATGCTCAAAGTATTGGCTTAGTTCATCGTCGTTTTCAATGCTGATTATTTTGTTTACTGCTTCAATGGAATCAACTCTATATAAATGATGATATTCTTCCGGTATCTTTCTAAGAAAACTCTTGTCATTTTCTGTCATATCATACTTATATCTTAAACAAGAAATTATAAGATACTTCCTTAATAAGAACAATTCATTTGATGACAAATCAATAGAATCCCTTGCGTTTTCAATTTTGCTGTGAAACAAATTTGCAAAAGGATATTCAATTCTGTGACAAAGGTCTTTTTCTAACTCATCCGGATAATAGCCATCCGTCGAAAAAACAGATTTTGTATTGCGTGTATAAATAGTGCTTTTATCAAAATCACAATATATGAGCTGATTGTTTTCGTTGCAAAATCCTTTTAAGATAAACTGCGGTACATAATGACTGTTCATAAAAGCCTCCGAAATAATAACGGTCCTGCAGGTATTATACTACTATTCGCAGAGAAGTTAAAGAGTAAAAAACACCGCCCCGAGCAGAAATGCTCGGGGTGGTTTGCTTTTATAATTCATTTTTTACAATTCTCTTCCATCCATTCTTTTAGCAGAACCGTCAGCGGCTTGAAGACTATGCAAGACAGAAAAACGAATCGGTACAGCTGGCATAATATAACCGCACGTCAGGGCGTGCGGTTTTTCTTTACTCTGCTTAAACATTGTAGTATAATAAAAATAACAAAGACCAATCGCTCATTTTATGAAGGGGCTTGAGAATATGAAAAAAGCGTTATCAATAATACTCGCGGTTATAATGATTATTTCCGTTCTGCCGCTTACTGCTTTTGCGGAAAGCTATGTAGACCTTGAATCAAACGGCTGGAATTACAGATATTACTGGAGCGGATATGCACAGTTGAGTTATTATGAAGGAGACGCAACCAATTTGGTAGTTCCCGACCATATAGGCGCAGTCCCTGTTACGGGTTTTACCGATGAAAATATTGTAAGAATTATTGACACCAATGTAAAAACCGTTACATTTGAGCTTCAGGTTTCGGAAATACCGAAACAGTTTGCAAATGGTTGCGCTACGCTTGAAAGCGTTACTCTTCCGGATACGGTTGAAAGAATATCGGATGAAGCTTTTTATTTTTGCAGGAACCTTTCAAGCATTAATCTTCCGTCGGGACTTAAGTATATTGACAAAAATGCTTTTTATAATTGCGCTTCTCTGACAGGGCTTACATTCCCTTCATCCCTTATAAGTATTGGAGAAGTTGCATTTTCGTATTGCAGTTCTCTTAAAACCGTGAATTTTAACAACGGACTAAAAGCCATAGGTAATGGAGCTTTTATTGGCTGTTCTTTATTGGAAAGCGTCATCCTGCCGGATTCGGTTAATCAGATAGGAAACGAGGCTTTCAGTGGCTGTAGTTCAGTTGAAAGCGCTGTTTTGCCGAATAACATTTCCGTTATTCCCGCAGAGTTGTTTTTAGGTTGTGTTTCCCTTAAAACCGTAACAATCCCCGAAAGCGTTCAGAGCATTCAGTATGAGGCGTTCATGGACTGTTATAAGCTTGATAATGTAACTTTGCCGTCAAATCTTCGTTTTTTATATGACGAAGCTTTCTTTGGTTGCATATCCCTTCAGTCAATTTATATTCCCGGCTCTGTATCGAATATAGGCGCTTATGCGTTTTACGGTTGCGAGGATCTTCAATCTGTTACAATCGGTTACGGAGTAAAAACAATAGGCGAAAGCTATTTTGACTACAAAACTAACGGTCGTGTGTTTTTTGGGTGTGATAATCATTATTTGTCAATTACCTTACCAACCTCGGTTATAACAGTGTATAATTACTCGTTTGGCAGTTCCAATTATCGTTACCTCGACGGTGAAAAACGCTTTCTTGACAGAATCGATTTTGAAAATCCCGGCGATAAAAACGGTTTTCACTACCGTGTGCCCGTTTCATTTACTACCGAACACGGAACCGCTCCCGCAACGGTTTATCCGTACAACGGAAGTCAGATTACTCTTCCTTCGGTAACTGCTCAGGGATATACATTCGGCAAATGGAAGGATGCGGCTAATAATGAATACAATGCGGGAAGCTCATTTACGGTCCCCGATAACCCTGTAACTCTTTCTGCCGTATGGACTGCGAACGAAAACACGATTACCTTCCATTCCTCAAAGGGCGTAAATCCCGCCGCTCAGACTGTTTTCAGCGGCAATACGGTAAGCGAACCCGATGGTCAGGTTGTTGACGGCGAATATATTGAGGGCTGGTATAAGAACAGCGATTTCAGCGGTGAAAAATACGATTTCTCCGAAACCATTCTTGAAAGCTTCGACCTTTATGCCAAATGGGTTGCGGCTCCGAGCGTTACGGTTAATATTACCGGTGCGGAAACGGGGAATCAGGTGATTTTCCGCGACAAAAACGACAGTAGCGTCGTTTTTGCAACCGTAACCCAGCAGACAGCAACGGTCAGCGTTCCTGCTGATGCGGTTATGGAAATAACTGCTGCGAGCGGTTACAGCTACAGCGGTTCAATTCAGTCGGAAATACCAATGAGCGGCGGCTCTCAATACCTGAGAATAACCGATATTATTAACGGTCAGTCAAGCTATGTTTTTGATTACGGCTCACATTCAACCGTCAATGTAACCTTCTCGTCAACTCCGACAGTTTCAATCAATTTCACGGCTGACGGTAATCTTGATACAAAAACTCTCTGGAGGCTTAAAGACGGCTATGGCAACAGCTATGCTTCGGGAAGTTCGGTCAATGTTCCCACGGGCGGTATGGCTTCGGAAGACGATATGCTTACTCTCAGGCTGAATGTTCCTGACGGCTACGGCTGTGACGGAACAATAATCAACGGCGGCAGTACAATTAAAATAATTGACGGCACAACAAGCTACAGCTTCATTCCTGCAGGTGATGTTACGCTTAATCTGCATTTCTATTCGAGGCAGAATTACACAACGCTGTATTTCAGAAATACAAACAACAGCGACTATTTCACTCAGAAATATCTTAAAACGCAAGAGTCTTTCACTTTTCCTGAAAACACTTTCAGTAATTCGCACGGCATTTTCAACAACTGGAATACTTCTTCCGACGGTAGTACGGGCGACTATTATATTCCGAATGAGACAACATCACTTCCGTCGGAGGATACTACCTACTATGCAATCTGGGACGACGCCTATTATATGTCGTTCAATAAAAACAGCGGCACGGGCAGTATGTCAAGACTATACTGCCTGACGGCCGACCCCTTCCTTACCGTTCCCGAATGCGGATTCACAAGAAACGGCTACGCATTCACGGGCTGGAATACAAAATCAAGCGGTTCTGGCACAACCTATCAGCCCAATGACAATGTTGAGCTTTCTGCCGATATGACTCTTTATGCGCAGTGGACAAGGTCATATACCGTTAATCTTCACAGCAATTTCGGTAATGATGAAACCGTCCTTCAGGAAATCCCGAGAGGGAACAGCGAAAATATTCTTGCAAATCCCTATACGAGAGAGGGTTATATTTTCCTCGGCTGGAACACAGCCGCAGACGGCAGCGGCACGTCTTATGCCGACGGCGAAACAATCACACCGACGGGTTCGCTTATCCTTTACGCGCAGTGGAGAAGCGCCGATTCATATATCGGACTTTATGACGATGCGACGGCTATAATTGACCGTGACGACGGTTTTATCTATAACCTGACATGCGCTATGAAACTGCCGCATCTGCTCAGTCAGTTTTCAAATAATCACGAGCAGATTAAGATTCTTGACAAAGACGGAAATGCGCTCGGCTTCTCCGACTGTATCGGCACGGGTACAATTATCCGCCTTGTCGATGCAAATGACGATACGGTCGTTCTTGACGAGCTGACGGTTGTTGTTTACGGCGACATTAACAGCGACAGCGTGGTTGACGGCTTTGACCTTGCTTTATCCGACAGGGCGATGAGCAATAATCTGACCCTTTCGGGAGCATATCTTGAAGCTGCCGATTTCAGCGGCGATGGAACAGTTGATATCAATGACTACGCATTCATTGAATCGGCTGCCATAGGTCTGACCGAAATCAACCAGAGCGTAAGATATTAAAAGAATAAAAGATAATCCGCATTCCTGATGGGATGCGGTTTTTCTTTTCTTCCGGACTTATGAAAAGTTATACGGTATTTGTTTGTGCTGCGAGGGCAGGGTATAACAATACAAATAACCCAGCACATAGCGGAGTTACTGAATGGAACTATTTTGTTACAGACCTTGTTTACGAAGAAGATGACGGCTCAAGAATTGACTGCTATATGAATATTGATGTAAAGCATTCTTCTACAAGCGATTGGTTTTATTCCTTTGCAATAAAAAAAGGAACTGCCCCCCAGACTATACATGCTGGGGTTACGGACGAAACATCCGCGACAATTCCTAATAATAGTATATCCGAACCTTCTGAAAATGTCAAGGATATGTCAAATAATTGCACTACCCCCACTATTAAATCTTTATACAAACTACTACTGGTCACCTTGGGTTGAACAAGACTTTAAAATGCGTACTAATTATGGGACACTGCGGCTTGATGGGGTTTACAAGTTATAATATGTGGTGATATACTAAATTTGAAGTTAAGGTGGATTTTAGGAAAAAGAGGGTGTAATAAATGTGGCTCAGATTAAACCTTGAGGGAATAGAATTCTTTTTTAAGGTTGAGGAGTATATTAAAGACCAAATAGATTTTGACGACTCTTGGGCGAAAATCTCATTCAGCTTTGAACTTCCGAATATACTTAAATATTCGAAGCATCACGAAGAAATATTGGAGAACTGTGAGGTTGACGAAATAAGAGATTCTCTTTGCTTGTTGCTTGACAATAAAATGGAACAAGAAACAACTTATCAACCAATTGAACCTGATCTCGAGTTTGTTTTGCATCCAAAAAGTAAGTATACGGATATTGATATGGAATTGAAAGTCCACTTGTGGGATGAAGGAGCACTGACCTGCAATTATTTCTCAGTCAATTTTGACCGTGAAGATATTGAAGCGTTATATACTTATCTCTGTTTAGTTACAGGAAAAATCAATATAGAACATCCAAAGGTGCAGGAACTGATTAAAGGCGGTGTGATTTTGAAATATGAATGATAGTATTTATAAACTGTTTGAGTTGTGATGAAGGCTTAATAGGTACACAAAAGAAGGTGGTTATCATACAAGATTTTTATGCAAAAAACTGTGGTCGGGATTACTTTATTCTTATCGATAACAACAGAAAATACAGAGTATATAAATTCAGTTATTACTGGAGCAATGTGGGCGAAGCGTATGTACTTGTTTTTTCAAAATGGCTGCCAAAAGAAAAAAGGGAAAAAATTCCTTTTGATAAGAACTCACCAAAAGCTCCAAAATGGCTATCTCCAACTATTGAATACGGCATGCCATGGGGCGTGGATGAACGCCCGCTCATTCGAAAAATAGAAAAACGACTGAGATCTGTAGGCGAAGTTAATATGGATAAGATTATGATGGGAAAAGGAATGTGAAACACAGAATCGGAAATCTCCGAAAAGTCTCTCTTCTTCCCGCCGTATTTTGAGGTGTTTGGACGTAGTCAGAATATGAAAAAACTCGGTCTCACTAAAGTCTCTGAAAAAATCTCACAAAAATACATTAAAAATCAGCCGCCCACGAAACAGGGCGGCTGAAGTCATTTTCAGGCGGAAACGGGCGGAAAATCAGCCGTTTTCGGGCAAAAAAAGAACTCACTTGAAAAAGTGAGTTCTTTAAAGCAGGGCGCCTTTTGCGGGTCGTTACTCGGAAACGACTTACGCGGTCGTTCACACCCCTGCCCCTTTCGGTGCTCATAGATGAACTTGCGTTCTATACCGAGCCTTGAGTTTATCGTATTGTATCATAAATGAGAATTATTTGCAATACTTTAGAAAAATAGGCACAAGGATTCGACAAAGAATTGCTTGCACAATTCTTTGCGTGCTCGGCTTACGCCTTCACACATTTTCGCTAAAAACAGTTCACTGAACTGTTTTATTAACGCTCAAATCCTTCGGTTCGAATCCTTTTTTTCACATTTTGTGTAAAAGAAAAAACACACCTTGCGGTGTGTTTCTCTCTTTTACAGAGGCACAAGGATTCGAACCTTGAATGACGGAGTCAGAGTCCGGAGTGTTACCGTTACACTATGCCTCTAAATATTCTGTTCGTTTCAGCAAGAGATAATATAACACATCTTTCCTCATTAATCAAGTAAAAATTTATCTTTTTTTTAAAAATTTTATTAGTTTTTGTTTTTGGAGGTTTTCTTGACGTCGGTTATAGGTAATTGCCGATTGTAAAAGAAAGTTTATTATGATAAAATGCAATTAGAACAGGCGAAGGGGGGATACGGTTGAAACGGAGTAAAAGGTATCTGAGAGTTATAATTCTCGTTATCGCGCTTATTTTTACGGCGATTGTCTGCCGTATCATAGGTTATGAAACGAACGCGTTTTTCAGCCGTATGCTCAACTTTGTAAGAACCTTTATCTACATAGGTCTTATAGCGTCCTGGGGAGTTTCGGTTAACAGACGTGTTGTTCAGAGCCAGATAAGGTTGATTCTCAACTGGGTTTCGGTCATTATGGTTTTGTGGCTGACGGTCAGGGAGTTTAAATTCAGGTTTATCTCTGACCCGACGGTTATACGCTACCTCTGGTATTCCTATTATATACCGATTATAATTATTCCCGTGCTTGCCCTTTTTGTTTCGCTCTCCTTAGGCAAGAGCGAGAAATACCGACTGCCGAAAAGCAGCTTGCTGCTGTTTGTTCCGTCGGGAATTTTGATTTTTCTTGTGCTGACAAATGATTTTCATCAGCTTGTGTTCAGGTTTCCTGACGCGGCGTATGTCTGGACCGAAACCGACTACGCTTACGGTTCGGTGTTTGTAATAGCGGCAGTCTGGTGCGTTATTCTTTCGGTTACGGCGCTTGTGCTGATGCTTATTAAATCCAGGTGGATAAAGAATTCATTCATCAAGTGGTTGCCGATTATACCTATTATTATCGGAACTTTAAATACGCTTATATATGCTCTAAAAATCCCGTTTGCTTCAAGAGTTACGGGCGATATAGCCGTGCTTTTCTGCCTTGCGATTGCGGGCTTTTTTGAAGGTTGTATTCAGGTCGGACTCATTCAGACGAACACCCGCTATTTTGATTTGTTCGTCGCTTCAAAGGATATTTCGGCGCAGATTGTTGATAAGAACTACAATGTTGTTTTCTCCGCAAGTGAAGCGCAACCGATTGATAAGGAACTGATGAGAAAAGCTCAGGGCGGACCCGTTGTTCTTGAAAACGGACGGCTATTACATTCGCTGTCGGTAAACGGAGGCTTCGCAGTCTGGACGGAGGATATTTCACAGCTTCTCTCGGTCAAGGAAAGCCTTTCTGACAGGAAAGAGGAGCTTGAGGAGAGAAACGCCCTTTTACAGCTTGAATACAAGAGAGAAAAAGAGCATAAAACAGTTGAGGAACAAAACCGACTTTATGACCTTTTACAGAGCAAAACTCAAAGTCAGTTGAACCGGATAAACGAGCTCGTAAGAGAGTACAAGGACGCCGATACGGATGAACGAAAGCATAGAATCCTTTCATATATCGTAGTTCTCGGAAGCTTTATAAAAAGAAGAAAGGATTTCGCTTTGTCCTATGATTATTCGTCGCAGATAAGCGAAAGTATGCTCACAAGCGCTCTCGGAGAATCCTTCAGGGCTTTGAGACTTCTCAATATAAAGGGCGAATACTTTGTTGAAACAGGCGAAAAAGCGACGGGAGAACAGTTGACGGCGGCATACGATTTCTTCGAGGACGCAACCGAATCGGTTATGGAAACCGCTGAATATATCAACGCAAGGGTCTGCTTTATAGGCGAAAATCTGCGTGTGAGCGTACTGACGGACGTTCCTCCGAAATTTGAACATATTAAAGAAAAATATTCCTTGTCAAGGCTTGTGAATCTTGACGAGGACGGCTATATGCTTCTTCTCGATTTGGGAGGGGGTGTTTCGGGTGACTGATTTTTCGCTTCTTCCAATCTGGATTAAATTGCTCATTTCGGGATTGCTTTTCCTCTCAACGCTTCTTGAGGGCGCATTAACGCTATACGAGATAAAAAGGAAAAGAAAGAAAATTCGCTGTGTTTCGGATATATTTATATTTATCGTTTCCTTTGTTGTTCTTTCTTACGTTACCGCTTATTCAACCGACCCCGAAAGGGTCGTGAAAATCAGTTTTCCGTTTGTTTCGGTAATTGTTCTTATTCTTTTGTTGACTGTATACAGCGTTGCGGGATTTATAAGGAATTACCGTATTTCAAGAAACGAGATTTCCCCTCTGTCAATAAGGCAGGCGCTTGATAAGCTGAACAGCGGCGTTTGTTTTTCGGATTCTGTCGGACATATTGTTCTTATTAACCGTACTTTGGGCGAGCTGGTTTATTCTCTAAAAGGCTCTTACCCGAGAACGCTTGACGAAATAGAATCTGCTTTGAAATCGGTTGAAAAAACGGCTATGGCTGACGGTGAAAATAATCAGGAGCTTTATGCTTTTGAAAACGGCGAAATCAGGAGAATTTACAATATCGCCCTGACCGATGCTTCGCTTCGTGGCTTTACCCAGACAGTTGCCCAGGATGTAACCGAGCTTTTTAATGCGAATAAAAGCCTTGAAGAAGAAAACGAACGAATGAGCGTAACTAACGAAAAGATTTCCGAAATGCTTGAAAGACTTTCGGACAGAATTCGCCAGCAGGAAACATTGGCGCTTAAAATGAGGGTTCATAACGATATCGGCTCAAGCCTTATAAAAATTTCACGGATTATTTCGGGCGGCGCCGACGAGGATATGGAAACGCAGTTAAGACTGTTACAAAGCGCTGTCGGTTACTTTTCAACTGACAGAAGCTACGGCTCAAAGACGCTTGACGAAATTGTTTCAAGCGCAGGGGAAATGAACGTTGAAGTTGTTTTTGACGGTCTTGTTCCCGAAAATGAAAGCATAAGACGACTTATCGCTCTTGCCTGCCGTGAATGTGTTACAAACTGCGTAAAGCACGCTTCGGGCGACAGGGTGAACGTAAAAATAAAACCGCAGGGCGAATATATTTTCGTTTCGTTTACCAATAACGGTGTTCAGCCGGACGGGCCGATTGCAGAGGGCGGCGGGCTGTCGTCCCTGAGAAACAGGATTGAAAATGCGGGCGGAAAAATGAAGGTTTTACATTCTCCCGCTTTTGAGTTACAATTATTACTGAAAAAGGAGGAAGACGGCGATGTATAACGTAATTGTTGTTGAAGACAATCTTTATATGCAAAAGCATTTGACCGATATTTTTTCGTTTGACGGACGTTTTAATGTTGTCGGCTCGTTCCGTGACTCCCATGACGCCGAGCAGGCTGTGAAGGAAAGCAAGGTTGACCTTGTGCTTATGGATGTCCAGACGCTTCATAACCATTCGGGCTTAGCCTCGGGCGAGAGAATAAAGAAAATGAAAAAGGACGTTAAAATTGTAGTCGTTACCTCGCTTATTGACCCCGAGGTGCTTCTCAAAGCCAAGAGGGGAGCCGCAGACAGCCTTTGGTATAAGGACCACGGAGACGCCGATATTATGGACGTTATTATACGCACCTTAAACGGCGAAAATGTTTTCCCCGACTCCTCGCCGAACGTTGAACTCAACGAGATGTTTTCTTCCGATATTTCCCCGAGACAGATGGAAATACTCCGCCTGTTCGTAAAGGGAATGACCTATGACGAAATCGCTGCGGAGCTTGGGATTTCAAAGAACGGGGTCAGATGGAATCTTGACAGAATCGTCGAAAAGGGCGGCTTTGAAAACAAGCATGAGCTTCTTGCGGCGGTAATTGAAAATAAGCTGATTGTCACCACGTTAAAATAGATATTATTTTTCAGGTCACTGGCACTTGTGCCAGTGACTTTTTTTTACATTTATTGCATAATGAATATGTATAGGTTTTCTTATTGAAGGGAGATAATTTAACCATATTACAAAAAATAATTTTTATGGAGGAAGAATTATGAAAAAAGCATTAAGTATTCTTTTGTGCGTTCTTATGCTTACGGGCATTATGGCTGTTGCTGTTTCGGCAGAAAACTTCAATAATGTTGAAGTTGCGGTTTATCAGCCAATCCCCGGCGAAAACCCTGTTTTTGAAGCTTATATTGTTTATCCCGAAGAAGGAGTTGAGGTTCAGGATTATACTGTAGGCGATTATATCAACGGTGTTGCCTGGTATGATGTTTCAGCCGGATTGTTCATGAACGAAAGCGATGTGTTTGCCGAAGGTAAGGAATACACATGTTATGTCTGGGTTTCACCGGAAGATCCGAGCGAGGATGTATTTGATAATAATTTCAACGCATACATTGTTGACGCTGATAATTCCGATTTTGACGGTAACTCTTCAAATGAAGCAAGAGTATACGGCACCTTTGTTTGCGAAAAGGGAAAGGTAGATAGAGTTAATATAAATCCCGAAGACGACCCGAAATGCTGTGAGCTCGCTTACAACCTTGAATTAATGACGATGGGCGTTGTAAGAATTGACAAAAGCTATAACAGCGACGGCTTTGTAAAGGGCGTTAAATGGCTTGAGAACGGAACAAGGGCTATGAAGAAGGGCGAAAGATTCAAGCCCGATACCCATTACTGCGTTCAGCTTCGTCTTATAATTGATGACGGTTATGAATTTACAACCGATGCAGAAGCGTATGTCTGGATAAATAAGGAAGACGGATTCGTAATCGGTAATGTAATTGACGGCAGTTCGGATTATCTTATTGCCGAGCTTGATATGGATTATACCGAGCATCCTGCAAAGGGACTTTACACTTCAAGCGACGGCGCAAAATTCTATTTTACCTCCGAAGGTAAAATGTATGTTAAGCGCCTTGCTTCCGTAAACGGCAAAAAATATTATTTCGGCTCTGACGGCGTGGCTTATACGAAACGACTTATCTCGGTTGACGGCAAGAAATATTATATGGGTGCTGACGGTGTAGCCTATACAAGCAGACTTATATCTGTAAGCGGCAAAAAGTATTACATGGGCAAGGACGGCGTTGCCTATACAAAACGCCTTATCTCGGTTAACGGAAAGAAATATTATATGGGCGCCGACGGCGTGGCATATACAAGCAAGCTCATATCCGTAAACGGCAAGAAATACTATATGGGTAAGGACGGAGTAGCCTACAAGTCAAAGCTCATTTCCGTTAGCGGTAAAAAATACTATATCGGTAAGGATTGTATTGCTTATAAATCGAAGTTCGCTTCACTCAGCGGAAAGAAATACTATTTCGGCTCTGACTGTGTAATGTATAAGAGCAAGACATTCTCCGTAAGCGGCGTTAAATGGAAAGCAGATTCCAAAGGCGTTTGCAAGAAAGCGTAAAAAAGCCTTCCCCTTGAGGGGAAGGTGGATTGCCGAAGGCAAGACGGATGAGGTGTAGAAATATCCTTTATTTGCTTTTCCATCTCATCAGTCAACCTGACGGTTGACAGCTTCACCTCAAGGGAAGCCGATATACAACAGCCACCTCGTTTTAGGTGGCTGTTTTTATTTTTATTTTGATTTAGAATTCAAAACGGACGAGTAATACTCGTCCCTACAGTTTGATGAAAATCCAAATATAATCGTAGGGGCGGTCATCGGCCGCCCTTTTACTGTCCTTTAAAATAATTTGAAACGGTTCACGGTGAATCGTAGATATTCGCCTTTATACATATTATCTGCCCGTTGACTATATCGACCAGTCCGTAGCACCCGTCCATCACCGCGCCGGGATTAAACAGGTGAAGTCCGTCGGAATACTCGTATGACTGAAAATGCGTGTGACCGTAGAGAACGAGCGAAATGTCGTTTTCCGAGGCGATAATTTTCAAAAGGTCAAGCCCGTATTTAACGTGCTCAAGGTGACCGTGAGTGCAAAAAATTTTAACCCCGTCAACAGTAAAGGTTTCGCTTTTTGGCTCAATCGAGCCCCAGTCGTTGTTTCCGCTTATCAGCACGGGCGCAATCGGGAAAGGTAAATCGAGCTTGTCAAAATCGTCGATTCCGTCACCGAGAAAAACTATTCTGTCAGCCTCTCTGTGAAGCGTTATTATTTTTCTGAGCGTTGGGTAGTGCCTGTGAGAATCCGAAATTACAAGAAGCCTCATTCATAATCTCCTTAATTTTTTCATAACTATAATATATACTTTTTAAGGAGGAAAATCAATGTCCGAAAGCAAAAACGAAAAGCTTGAACAAATATTGAACGAATTGAAAAACAAGGATAAAAACCAGTCCGCTGAAGAGCTTCTGCTCTCAAAGCTCTCCGACGAGCAAAGCAAGAAATTAAAAAGCATTATTTCAAATGACGAAGCGGTCAGGAATTTTCTGTCCTCCGAGCAGGCGCAGAAAATTATTAAACAGTTGACCTCAAAGGAGTGATTTTTTTGGACGATATTTCTTCTCTTCTATCTTCAATTTCACCCGAGGAAATGGAAAGGCTAAAGGATGTCGCTTCTTCAATTGCGCCGTCGCTTATGCCCTCCGAGGTCAAAACAGATACTTCGTTCAAACCTCCGTCGGCGCTTGTTTCGATAATGCAGAATATCAATTCCACTGACGACAAAACCGAGCTTATCCGCGCTCTAAAGCCGTTTTTAAGCTCTGAAAAGCAACAGCGTGCGGACGAAGCGATGAGGCTTTTAAAGCTGATGAGAATACTTCCTATGATAAAGGATTTGAATATAAACGATTTGCCCGTGTGAGGTGGTAAAATGGCAATAGATTCTTATTCCGAAATAATGGAAATGCAACGGCAGGCTATGAAGCGGGCGGGGGATATTTCACGTCAGGAAAAGCAGGTTGTAAAAAACGAAACTCCGCCTCAGCCGAAGCCCGTTTATAACTATACTCCGAGAGAGCCGAAGCACACCTCGCTTCCCGTTAATATTCCAAAGCGACAGGAGGAAATAAAAGAGGAGAAGCAGCTCTCGGCGCCCGATGCCGACAGGGCTATGATTCTCTCTATTCTTCTGCTTCTGAAAAACGAGGGTGCGGATGAAATGCTGCTTCTGGCGTTGCTTTATATTTTAGCGTAAAAATACGAAAGAACTATTGAAAAAACCGTATTAATATTGTATAATATTTTTTGGTCGTGTGCCGTGTGGGCCCTGTGCGACAGGACGCTGTGAACCATGTCAGGCGGGGAACCGAGCAGCATTAAGCGGATTGTCCTGTGCGCCGCAGACAAGTCTGCATGGCATGCGGCTGTTTTTATTGTATTTTTACGGAGGTATGCGGAATGTATCAGGTGCTTTACAGAAAATGGCGACCCAAAACCTTTTCCGACGTTTGCGGTCAGCCGCAGGTCACCTCGACTCTTTTAAACGAATTAAAAGAGGACAGGCTTTCCCATGCCTATCTTTTTACCGGCTCAAGAGGAACGGGCAAGACAAGCTGTGCGAAGATTTTTGCGAAGGCTGTAAACTGTCTTCACCCCCTTGAAAACGGCGACCCCTGTAACGAATGTGAAATGTGCAGGGCTATCGACAACGGCTCGTGCCTTGACGTTATTGAAATTGACGCCGCTTCAAATAACGGCGTTGACAACATCAGGGATTTAAGAGATGAAGCGAATTTTACTCCCGCAACGGCGAAATTCAGGGTCTATATTATCGACGAGGTTCATATGCTCTCGATTTCGGCTTTCAACGCGCTTCTTAAAACGCTTGAAGAACCGCCCGAGCACGTTAAATTTATTCTCGCCACAACCGAGGTTCATAAGTTGCCCTCGACTATTCTTTCAAGGTGCCAGCGATTTGAGTTCAAGCATATTACCCCCGAGGATATATGTCAGCGGCTTAAATACGTCTGTGAGAACGAAAACCTTGAACTGACCGACGGCGCGGCTATGTTAATAGCAAGGCTTGCCGACGGCGCTATGCGTGACGCCTTGTCGCTTCTTGACCGTTGCGCTTCCTTCGGCGGAGTGATTGACGAAAAAACCGTTGAGGACGCCGCGGGAATAGCGGGCAGGGATTACCTTTTCTCGCTTGCGGACTGTATTGCGAAAAAGGATGTCGTAAAGGGACTTGAAATTATCGACACGCTTCATAAGAATTCGTGCGATATGGAAAGGCTCATAACCGAGCTTACAAACCATTTCAGAAATATAATGGTCGCAAAGACCGTTAAGAATTATAAGGATTTGATTATCTGTTCGGACGAAGAGCTCGAAAAGCTCGTTGAACAGTCAAAGACGATTAAGCTTGAAGCGGTTCTTCATACGATAAACAGGCTCAACGAAGCGCTCGCCGTTATTAAAAAGTCGGTTAACCGTAGAATTGAAATGGAGACGGCGTTTATGTCGCTTTGCTCGCCTGAGCTTGACAAAAGCAACGACGCTCTTCTTGCCCGTATTTCCGAGCTTGAAGCCGAGGTGAGAATGTTAAAGTCCTCCGGCGTCAGGGTTTCACAGGTTAAGGAAGAAACGCCTGCAGCCGAAGAAAAAGAGATTGCTGCGACAGAAGAAAAAGAGCCGGTTGAAGAGAAAAAAGAAGAAATAACGGAAGAAATAAACGAAGAAATAAAGGAGCCCGAGCAACCGCCTGTACCCGACTATGAACCGCCGGTTGAAGAAAAACAGGCTCAGCCTGCCGAACAGCCAAGCGGTGAAAGACCCTTTGACCGTTGGC
This sequence comes from Oscillospiraceae bacterium, assembly GCA_015066565.1. GTDB lineage: Bacteria > Bacillota > Clostridia > Oscillospirales > Acutalibacteraceae > Fimenecus. Next base: position 225,106 of record SVOB01000002.1, read on the forward strand.
CCGAGGCTGTTAAGCTCGCCTGCAGTGTTGACGCTCCGCTTATAGGCTTCCTTACGGGAACGTCAGCCGTGATTTATAACAATATTGTGTTGATTAAATCCGACAATCCCGTTCTTGCGACCTTCTTGAAGCAGGAAAACCATACAAAGATTATAAGAAGCGCAATCTTCAGAATAACGGGTGAAAAATACAGGCTCGGTATTTATAACGGGAACGCTTCGGAAACCGAAGCGCCTAAAAAAGACCCGCTTGAGAGCTTTCTTCAGAAAGCACAGAATCTCGGATTAAACGTTGAAAGGAAAGAATAAAATGAAAGCAAGAATTCCAAACGCGCCTCAGGGCAATATGATGCAGCGCCTTCAGCAGATGCAGGATAATATGCAGAAAACTCAGGAAGAGGTTGAGCAGGGCGAATACACAGCCTCCGCAGGCGGCGGAATGGTAGAGGTTACCGTCAGCGGCAAGCACGAAATCAAGTCAATCAAATTGCAGGAAGACGTTGTCGATAAGGACGATATCGAAATGCTTGAGGATTTGCTCACGGCGGCTATTAACGAGGCTATGCATAAGGTTGACTCAACTATGGAACAGAAGATGGGCGAGATTACGGGCGGACTTAATATCCCCGGTCTCGGCGGACTCGGTCTGTAAGAATAAAAACCGAAAACTGAGGCAATACTTATGTCATATAATGTAGCGACACTTCAAAAGTTGATAGACCAGTTCCAGAAAATGCCCTCTGTCGGCGCAAAAAGCGCTCAGAGGATGGCGTTTTATGTACTCGGACTGAGTGAGGATGAAGCGAAGGAATTTGCTTCGTCCATACTTGAAGCTCACGAAAAAATCCATAAGTGCTCGGTTTGTTGCAACCTTACCGAAAAAGAGCTTTGTAATGTCTGCGACAATCCCGCAAGGGACAGGTCCGTAATCTGTGTTGTTGAAGACCCGAGAGACGTTATAGCTATAGAAAAAACTCACGAATTCAAGGGAACTTACCATGTCCTTCACGGCGCAATTTCGCCCATGAACGGCGTAGGCCCCGAGCAGCTTACCATAAAAGAACTGTTAAGCCGAATGAATTCCGACGAGGTTCAGGAGGTCATTATGGCTACTAACCCGACGGTTGAGGGCGAAGCGACGGCTATGTATATTTCCCGTCTTTTAAAGCCTATGGGCGTTAAGGTTACAAGGCTTGCTTACGGCGTTCCCGTAGGCGCCGACCTTGAATATGCCGACGAAATAACGCTTCTCCGTGCGCTTGAAGGCAGACAGGTTATTTAGCGTAGGGGACGGTGAAGATTCCCCTGATAGGGGAAATGTCACGAAGTGACAAAAGGGTAATGGCGAAGCCGTAACCTCGACGTCCCGTGTTTAAATGTCATTCTGAACAAAGCGAAAAATCCGAATTTATCAGGAAAGGCAAATATTATGTCCGATAAAAACACGACAATTGCAAATAATAAAAAAGCCTTTCACGACTATTTTGTGCTTGAAAGCTATGAAGCGGGGATTGAGCTTTTCGGAACTGAGGTTAAATCAGTCAGGGCGGGCAAGGTCAACCTTAAGGATTCGTGGTGCAGTATTGACGGCGGCGAAATTTTCGCAAACGGCGTTCATATTTCACCCTATGACCACGGTAATATTTTTAACCGTGACCCGTTAAGAGTTAAGCGGCTTTTAATGCATAAAAAAGAGATTAACCACCTTTTCGGCGTTATAAAGCAGGAGGGACTTACCTTAATTCCCTTAAGCATTTATTTCAAAAAGGGCAAGGCGAAAATGCAGGTCGGTCTTTGCAAGGGCAAAAAGAATTACGACAAGCGAGCCGTTGCCGCTAAAAAAGAAGCCGAAAGAACAATAGAGAGAACAATGAAAGAAAGAACGAGGGGATGAAAGGATTTCGACGGGGACTTTGAACCACGATAAGCGAGTAGCGGTGAGGAACCGCTTTAAAAGCCTCAAGTTTAGAAATAAACGACGAAAAATTAGAATTAAAAGCTGCCTAATTTAGGCGGCCGTTCTTCCCGGGAGTACTGCGGCCCGGGAAAGAGCGTCAAGGAGCAGTGAACGTGAACGGGTGAGCGCCGCATAGCCCGTCATGAACAATGTGGCTACTTTTCTCTCAAGGCTGTTAAGAGCCGTTTGAGAAGGGGAACGCAAATTCTTAACTACACTCGTAGAAAGTTGTGCGGATGGGTTTTCGGACGCGAGTTCGACTCTCGCCATCTCCATTGAAAAAACGGCTTGTTCGCAAGCCGTTTTTTCAGCTGAATTCGCCTGAAGGCGAGCTAAATTGACCCTTGGTCAGCTAAAGTTGCTGGCGCAAGCTGAATTTGGCTTTGCCAAGCTATAAGCGGATTCTATTTAGCTATGAGCGGAGCGAATAATTTCGCTGTCGTGAAGCGACAATTTAGCAATAATTGGAAGTGGTAAAAATGGCTGAAAGTATAATGCTTAATAACGCAAAGGATTTTGCGGTTGAAATTGTATTGATTTGTCGAAAGGTAAAAGAAAACAAGGCGGAGTCGGTACTGGTTAATCAACTGCTTCGTTCAGGAACGTCAATAGGAGCTAATATACACGAGTCAAAATATGCTCAAAGTAAGGCGGATTTTATTTCTAAAATGCAGATTGCGTTAAAGGAATGCTATGAAACTGAATACTGGCTCGAATTGCTTTATAAAAGTCACTGCCTTGAGGAAAATGACTATAAGAAACTTGCAAATAGTTGCGGAAGTATAAGAAGAATGCTTATCTCATCAATAAACACAGTCAAGAGTAATAATTAAGGCTTTCCAATTGGAACATGAAAAAGCACCTGCATTTGCAGGTGCTTTTAATATGTCAGTCAGATTATTCCATAGCGTCAATTGCGTCGAGGGTATCCTGCTGTCTTGAGTTAACGTCGCCGACGATTGCCTCGGCGTTGTCAATAAGGCTGCTTCCGCGGTCAACCTGATTGCCGTCAACATCATAGTAGGTGTCGTGAATGTTTTCGCCGAATTCCTCTTTCATCATCTGAGCGTAGGCTTGCATATCCTCAACGGAATTGAAATACATAGCGCCGTGACCTACCGATTCAAAAAACTCACCGTTTTTATGATAATCGTGAAGATTCCAGTCCTCGCGGGGCTTTTCCTGCTCGCCGGGGTCAACGTAACGCTCTGAGCCGTAATAGCTGTTATATGTCTTTTCGCCGTCCACAACGGGAAAACCGTCAACATATCTTACCTCGGCGGGAACATAATCGCCGTAGTCTGCGTGACCGTAAAGCTCGTTTTCAGCGAGAATATCATACTGATTTTCTTCGTTGAGCCCGACGGGATAATCCTGCCTGTCGGCTGTGTAAAGGTCAGCAGAGGAGGTGGCAATAGCGTTCGCCGTTTCGGATTTAATTATAACTTTTTCAGGGGTCGTGTCATAAGAAGCGTCGATTATTGATAAGGCGCAAACAGCCATTACCAAAGCAACAACGATTGCAAACATTTTTTTCATATAAAACCCTCCTTGAAATAATTATATATAAACTTAATCCAAAAATCAATTATTTATTCGTAAATTCTCTTAACGTTTCCTCTTACGTTTACGGGTGACATATCAATTTCAACCGCGTCGCCGGGCTTTACGTCCATACCCGTTACGTCGACAGTGCAGTTCGTAAGTCCGACAGCGCCGACAATCTTTGCTGTTTTGCCGTTGATTTTAACCGTAAGGCAGTCTTTTTTGAGAAACTTTTTAAGAGGGGAAAGCATACGGCGTATGAGCTGTGAAAGTGAATTGATTTCCTGTGTCTTTTCATAGCCAAGCCCGTCGGCGTGACCTACGGGAACTATGGCGAGAACCGTGTCGCGCTTTGCGGTGAAATCGCCGCTGTAGCCAACTGATACGCCCTTTTTGATATTCTTGATTTCAATGACCTGACTTCTTAAAGCTCCGATTTTTCTCAAGTCAAGGCGACTTTTTGTAATAACTCTGCCCGTGAACGCCGAGCCGATTCTCACTGCGTCAAGCTCGGTTCCGCTGACGTTGAGAAGAGCAGGGGAGGAAGCGGCATAGACCTTTCCTACATTTATTCCCCTTGACTTTAACTGCTCAACGGTATTGAGAAACTTATTTAACTGGGCTTTTGTCAGAGCCTCGTTAGTAAAAGCTGAGCTGAAATGAGTGTAAATTCCGATAAAATCAATGTTTCCGTTCTCACGGTAAACCTTTTCGATTGTGTCGGTTTCCTCGGGTAAAAAGCCGTATCTTGAAAGACCCGTATCAATTTTGATATTAGCCTTGACCACTTTTCCGACCTTCTGAGCCGCTTCGTTGAGAATCCTTGCGCTTTCAACCGAGCCGACGGTTGCTATACAGTCGTTTGAAGCGATAATTCTCGCCTCGTCCTCTATGCAGGTCGAGCGCATAACGAGAAGCGAATCGGTGTCGTCAAGGACGTTTTCCCTTAACGGCTCTATGTCGCTGACTTCGGCAACGGCAAAAGAGGTTATACCCTCCTTTTTAAGGGCCGAAGCGAGAAAATCTCTGCCCAGACCGTATCCGTCAGCCTTTAAGACGCCTATGACCTCGTTGCCCGCCTTTTCTTTGATTATTTCAATATTGTGCTTTAAATCCTCTGTTTTAATAACGTATTCGTTCATATCTTTTTCCTGATTTCATTCGCTATATTAAAGCTCTTGTAAACGACGGGCTTTAAAACGTAGTCAAACTCGCCTATAAATTCTTTCATATATCCGCCGAAGCCGTGCTTGAAACGCCACAGACCGTAATGCGGATTATCGGGATTCTGACAGTCGCCGCTTATGCCGCCGAAATCATAGACCTTACAGCCGCATTCCATACCCCATTGCATCATAGCCCACTGTAAAGCGTAGTTCGGATAGACGTTTCTGTGAGCGTTTGAGGACGCGCCGTACTGGTATTTCATAACGTTCTGTCCCCATTTTATTGCGAGGGTTCCTGCAATAGCCTTGCCCTCGTAATAAGCCATATAAAGCCTTGCGTCCTCGCCCATACAGTTGAGTATTTTTTCAAAATAGCATTTCGGACGGGTCGAAAAGCCGTCGCGTTCGCCCGTTTCTTTCATAATCGAAACGAAATCGTCAAGCGCCTCAACGCCCATTATTTTAACCTCAACGCCCTTCTTGGGGGCTTTTCTTATGCGGTTACGGTAATCGGGCTTGAAGGTGAGCATAAGCTCTTCCTCGTTCATCCCGTTATAGTCGAAGCAATAAACAAATCTTGGCTGAACGTTTTCAAAATCCATACAACCCGGGTTAAGCTCTTTAAAGCCCTTTTCCAGAAGATGCTTCTTATACGCTTCGTTTTCAACCGTAATTTCGGGGTCTATTTTAATACAGTAAGCCTTATATTCCTTTGCCAAATCGAGAAGCCCGTCAAAAAGCTTGTCGAAGGTGTCAAAGTCGTCCTCGTCTGCGGCGAAGCCCCGGCAGACGTAGAAAAGCGAATATTTAACTACGGGCATAAAACGGATTAAAACCGAAGCCGAGCCTTTAATAACCCCGTTTTCGTCCTTGAGCATAATCGCTTCCCATTTCCACGCGTCCTTAACCTTGCCCCATTTTGACGAGTGCTGGAAAAGTCCCTTGGGATGATTTTTAATAAAGCTTTCGTATTCTGCCAGATTGTTTTCGTTTACTCTTTCAATCACTTTAAGTACCTCTTTGGATTAGTCTTTTGCGTTAGCGAGCTGTTTTGCTTTTTCAAACTCCTGCTGAATTTCTTCGGACGGAGCCTTTGTGAGAAGCGAAACAACTACAATTAAAATTGACGAAATGATGAATGCGGGCAGGATTTCGTAGATGCCGAAAACCGTTCCCCAGAAGCCCTCAATATTAAGTGTGCCCAGATAGTGGAAAATAATAGTTGAAAGGCCGCCCGAAATAATGCCTGCATAAACGCCGGGAGCGTTCATCCTCTTCCAGAAAATTGAGAAGAGAACCGCAGGTCCGAAGGCAGCGCCGAAGCCTGCCCAGGCATAGGAAACTATGCCGAAAACCTCGCTGTCGGGATTTGAAGCGATGGCAACGGCTATGAGTGAAATAACTATAACCGAGCCTCTTGAAATCCACATAAGCTTTTTGTCGCTCGCTTTTTTATCAAAAGCGGCGTAAATGTCGTTAGCGAAAGCCGACGAAGAAACGAGAAGCTGTGAGTCGGCGGTTGACATAATAGCCGCAAGAATTGCCGAAAGAAGAATACCCGCAAGAACCGGGGGGCAGAGCGCCTGAATTGAATCCATAAATACGGTTTCCTTGTCGGCGAGGGGATTTTCAGCAAAGAAAACCTTGCCGACCATACCTACCATGAGAGCGCCTGCCATTGATATAATAACCCATACCATCGAGATTACTCTTGCAGGGCGAACGCCCGAGGGCTTTTTGATGCCCATAAATCTTGCGAGAATATGGGGCTGACCGAAATAACCGAGTCCCCACGCAAGAGCCGAAGCGATAACCAGTCCCGAAAAATCGCTGTCGGGAAAGATGTTTAAAAATCCGTCCTTAACAGCCGCAAGACCCTCTGCCGACGGAACTCTCGGGTCCTTGAAAATCATAATCAGCGGAACGGCAACGAGCGAACAGAACATAAGAATGCCCTGAATGAAGTCTGTCCACGAAACCGCAAGGAAACCGCCGAGCGTGGTGTAAGTTATAATTACGACTGCGCCTATAGCGAGAGCCTTGCCGTAGGTAATGCCGAAAACGTTTACGAAAAGCTTTGCACCCGCAACGAACATTGACGCGGTATAGATAAGGAAAAAGAAAAGAATAAACAAAGCGCAGATTATTTTAAGAGCTTTGCTCTTAACTCTGAACCTTGATTCAAAATAGGTCGGCATTGTAAGCGAGTCGCCTGAGGCTTCGGTGTAAGCGCGAAAACGCTTTGCGACGAAAAGCCAGTTGAGATAAGTGCCGAGACCGAGACCAATAGCTGTCCAGACGGCTTCCTTAGTTCCCGCGAGCGAAACATACGCAAGACCCGGAAGACCCGTTAAAAGCCAGCCGCTCATATCCGACGCCTGAGCGCTCATAGCCGTAACCCAGGGGTTTAAGCTTCTTCCGCCGAGAACATAGTCCTTGATTGTGTTGTTCCTTTTGTAAAAAAGAACGCCTATGCCAATCATCATAAGTACGTACAGTATGAAAATAACTATAATCTGTGTGTTCATTCCTTTGCCTCCTTTTGAATTTCAGTGATAATAATATATAATACCATAAATATACATTCTTTTCAATAAAAATACAAAAATATGCAAAAAACCTCTCATTAAGAATGAGAGGTTTAAATAACAGATATTAAAATTATGATGTTTTTTTAAGAACGGGGTCGAGCAGCTTATAAAGCGCCGTCGCAAGAGCAAGCTTTAACAAATCGGGAATAATGAACGGGAAGACACACATTGAAAGCGCCGAAACCAAGCCTATCTGTGTTTCACCCGTGTTATAGACATAAATAAACCAAGCTGTTCCGAAAGCGTAGCAGACAATAAGTCCGATAACCAACGAAATAATTTTGACGACCAACTTTTCGCTTACGAATTTTGTCATTAAAAAGTAGATGATACCCGTCAGTAAAAAGCCTATAATATAGCCGCCCGTAACTCCGAAAAGCGCGGTGGGGCCCGCCTTGAAGCCTGAAAAAACGGGAACGCCGACAAGTCCGAGAAGAATATAAACAAGAATTGAAAGAGTTCCGTTTCTTCCGCCGAGTATTAACAGCGTTAAGAATACCGCAAAGGTCTGAAGCGTGACGGGAATTGTCATTACGGGTAAACTCAGCCACGAACAGACCGTTATAACAGCCGCCATCATAGCGATTAACGAAATTTCTTTAATGCTTATTTTTTTCTTTTCCACTGTAAAAAAACTCTCCCTGAGAAATATCAGGAAGAGTTTATCACTTTGACTGTTTGTTGTCAATGAATTATTCAATTCCGTTCTGGATTTTAGCGGCGGTAACAGTGTTTTCAAGAAGCATTGAAACCGTCATGGGTCCTACTCCGCCCGGAACGGGGGTGATATACGAAGCCTTTTTCTCAACCTCGTCAAAAATAACGTCGCCGCAAAGCTTGCCCTCGGCGTTTCTGTTGATGCCGACGTCGATAACAACGGCTCCGTCCTTGACCATATCGGCAGTGACGAAATTCGCCTTGCCGACGGTGGAAACCAGAATATCGGCTTTGCTTGTGACCTCTTTAAGATTTTTTGTTTTTGAATGGGCTACGGTAACCGTGCCGTCCTTCTGCATAAGAAGAACCGCCATAGGCTTTCCTACGATATCGCTTCTTCCTATTACAACGCAGTTCTTACCCTCAACAGAAATATTGTAGTATTCCAACATTCTTATAACGCCTGCGGGGGTGCAGGGCTGAAAGCTCTGAACGCCCTGTAAAAGACGGCCGACGTTAATTGCGTGAAAGGCGTCAACGTCCTTGTCGGGAGAAATAGCGGCGAGAATTCTGTTTTTGTCAATCTGCTTGGGAACGGGCAACTGACAGAGAATACCGTGAACCGAGCTGTCTTTGTTTAATTCTTCAACAACGCTTAAAAGCTCTTCGGTGGAAGCGCTTTCGTCAAGCGCAATTTCCTTAGAAATAATGCCCGTCGCTTCGCAAGCCTTTTTCTTGTTGTTGACGTAGGTTCTCGAAGCGGGATTATTACCTACTATTATAACTGCAAGGCAGGGGTTTATTCCCTGCTTTTTTAATTCGTTAACCTTAACCGCTACTCCCTCTTTAACCGCCGAGGAAACCAGCTTACCGTCAATTATCCGAGCCATCTTCAATCGCCACCTCTGTTTTTGAGCTTTTCTTTTTCATATCAATAATCTTTGCAATCATAAGAAGGGTACAGCAAAGCACAATACCTAACGAAAGAGCCTGGGAAACCCTTATTGTTGTGTCCGCAATATAAAGGCTGTCCGTCCTGAAGCCTTCGATAATCGTTCTGCCTATTCCGTACCAGATAGCGTAGCTTAAGAAAAGCTGACCGTGGAACTTATAGAACTTTCTGCACATTGTATAAATAATAATAAAGCCGATTAAGCACCAGACGGATTCATAAAGAAAGGTCGGATGAACGGGAAGGCTCGGGTCGATTTCTATTCCCTTAGCCGTGATTTCCGAGTAATGCTCGGTAAGGTAAGCCGTTGTTTTCTCACTTAACATACCCCAGGGAGCGCTTGTGTTTGTTCCGAAAGCCTCCTGATTTGCAAAGTTGCCCCAGCGGCCGATGCCCTGACCTATAAGAAGGCTCATACCGGCTAAGTCAAGAAGCTGGGCGAAGCTCATTTCGTGCTTTTTACATACAAAGTAAGCCATAAGAAGCCCGCCTATAATTCCGCCGTAAATCGCAAGTCCGCCGTTCCAAATCTGGAATATTTCGGAAAGATGGTCCTTGTAATAATCCCATTCGAAAATAACGTAATAGAGCCTTGCGCCGACAATTCCGCCGATAGTGCCGAAGATGAGAACGTCAACCATATTGTTGAGGTTTATTTTGTATTTATAAGCCATTCTTCCGCCGAAAAGAACTGCGAGCAAAAAGCCGAAAGCGATTATAACGCCGTACCATTTGATTGTAATTCCGCCGATTTCAACGAAGTTTTCGCTTACGTCAAAAATATGCTTTATGCCGGTGAATTCAACCGAGGTGTAATCCGTAAAGAATTTCATCCGCTTTTCTCTCCTTTGTAAAATCAAATTCAAGAAAATATTATATCATAAGCGTTTAATTATTTCCACAGAAATTTACAATTATTTTATGACTTTTGCCGTCAACCTGAATATAGGGCGAAACCGAGCCGTCAACAAAAATAACGTTTTTGTCATTTCTTTTATATTCAATTTCGTAGTTTGCGCCGTCAAGCGTGAGAAGAAGCGAACAGTTTTCCCAATCGGACGGAAATGACGGCTCGATAAAAATAATATCGTTAGTCTTTTTAATTCCGAAAAGCTTTTCAATAACCGTCTTATAATACCAGCCTGCGCTTCCCGTGTAAATTGACCAGCCGCCTCTGCCCTCGACGCCCTTCCTTGAATATACGTCGCCCGCAAGAAAATACGGTTCGGTCAGGTATCTTTTTGCCGTTTCTTCGTTTTCGTATTTGTTAAGCGGGTTAATAATTTTAAGCAATTCATACCCCTTGTCCGTCTGTCCGCTTTCAATAAACGCCGAGGCGAGCCAGACCGCCGCGTGAGTGTATTGACCTGCGTTTTCCCGAAGCCCTACGGGGTAGGCTGAAATATAGCCCGCCCGTCTGTCGTCCTTAAAGCCGTCCGAAAAGAGCTTTATAACTCCGTTTTCTCTGTCAACGAGCATTTTTTCGGCTGTGTCAAGGGCAGTTCTGACTCTGTTTTTATCGGGCATCTTACAGAACACGGCAAACGATTGCGAAAGAGAATCGATCTTACATTCGCCGTTTTTATCGCTTCCGACGGGCGTGCCGTCGTCGAGAAACGCCCTTATATACCTGTCATTTTCAAAGGCGTTTCTGTCAATGCTTTCACGAAGCTCCTTCGCTTTTTCAAGGTATTTTTTCCGCCTTTCCTTTTCACAGAAAACCGAGAACCGTTCAAGGACGATTATAAGAAATTCACCGAGCCAAACGCTTTCGCCGTTTCCCTTCCGACCGACAGTGTTAAACCCGTCGTTCCAGTCGCCGCCGAAAATCAGCGGAAGAGAGTTTTTTCCGAAAGAGAGACTTCTTTCAATAGCTCTGACGCAGTGGTCAAAAAGGCTTGAGCTTTCATCGGACGAATACAGTTCAACGTATTTTTCGTTTTCGTCTGCTTTCAATTCTTCACAGTCAAGGTAGGGGATTTGGGTCTCAAGAATATCCGTGTCGCCCGTTACCCTGACATATTCGCTTAAAGCAAGCGGAAGCCACAGCCTGTCGTCGGAATATCTTGTCCTTACTCCCTTTAGTTTTCCGTCGGGCATAAGGTGAAACCAGTGAAGAACGTCGCCCTCTTTAAACTGGGCGAGGGCACAGGTCAGTATTTGTTTTTTTAGCCTTTTTCTGTCAAGTAAGGAAAGGGAAAGGCAATCCTGAAGCTGGTCTCTGAAGCCGTATGCCCCCGAACACTGATAAAAGCCCGTCCTCGCCTGAAGCCTGCCCCTTATAATCTGAACGGGGAGAAAGGTGTTGATTAAAGCGTCAAGATTTTTGTCGGGAGTTAGTATTTTTATTCTGTTTTCGCTTTCGGAGTATTCGTTGCTTTCGTTAAATTCATACCCGAGCGAAAAGACGGCTTCGTCAGTTTTTTTAAGTGTTACGGACTTACCTAAAGCCGCTAAAGGAAAGGCGTTTGCAAGAGGGTTGTTGTTCCGCCATTCACCGCCGAAAAGCGAGGTTTTGTCAAACAGATAAAGGTTTGAATCAAATTCGCTTTTTAGCTTTAAAACACCGTTGAAATCCCTGTTGAGCGGGTTGAAAACGGCAATCTCGTTTTTGCTTTTTTCAAAGTGTAAAAGCCTTTCTTTTCCGCTTCCGGAGGACATAATCGGTTCAACCGAATAAATAATCTTGTACGGCTTTTCGGTATCGGTTAAATTATTTGCCCTGACAAAAATATCCTTTTGCATTTTTTCCTTTTCAACGCGGATTTCAACCGTTATTTCAACACCGTCGCAAATGCTTTTGTAAACTGCTTTTTCCTTTGTGAAAACAACTGAAGAATTCTTTACAGGATTGTAGAAGCTTTCACCGATTTTTATTAAAATCAATTCCGAATTGAAATCGGTTCTTGTGTCGTTAGTCCATTTCGTCAGCCTGTTCAGAAACGAATTGTAAGCGTAGGTAAAGCCGACGCTTTTATCCGACACAACGGTTCCGAAAAAGTCGTTTGAATAAATAAAGCACCAGGGAAGAACGGGCGAGGAGTTTACTTCATATCCGTTATCAACAAGGCTGTTTTCTGATTTTTCGTTCTTCCCCGAAAGAAAGGCTACGGGAGAAAACTCCTTATTTGCCGCCGTGAATAGCCTGTCTTTAGTAAAAAAGTATGAGCAGTATGCTTTGAGAAGCGTTTTCGCTTTGTCGGTTAAATCCTCGGAATTAAAAACAAAGGTGTTGCTTTTGCCCGAGCCCGAGTCCTTTAAAACCGAACTGACCTCATTTTTCAGCCCGTCGCCTGCGTTTTCCAAAAGAATAACAAGGTCGTTTTTGATAAACACGTTTGAGAACGCGTTGTGAATTTTTAACAGCCGTCTTAAAAATGGCAGGTCGTCGTCCGACTTTATAATTGAAAGAACTATCGGTTTGTCGCCCGATATTCCAAGACCCCAGAGAGTGTCAACCGAAGAAGAATTCTTTGGTACGGCTTCTTTTTGTTCATTAGTCAGCTCGCCTCTGAAGACGAGCGAGGGAAGAATCTTTTTAGAAATTATTCCGCTCTGCGAGTTATAGTCCATTAAAGAAGAAGCGTTTTCAAAGGTTTTTAAATTTCCGTCAAGTAATATTTCCTCCGCTTTTTCAACCGTCTTTGCGGCGGAAACAACAAGCGTTATGCTTTTCTTCTCTCTGGGAGAAAGCTTTACGGGAACAGAAAACAGGGCGCAACAGTCGGGCGTGCCGACGGTGTTCGAATAGTCGTTATCAAAATTCTCAATTGAAAAAATACCGTCAGGTCTTTTTAAAACTCTTTCTCTGTTACAGGAATAAGAAAACTTTTCGTCCCCCGAAAACCGACAGCTTACCGAAAACTGATTATCGGGGTCTTTATCTCTTCTTGTAAAGGAGAGTATTTTTTTGTTTTCATTAAACGATTCGGTCAGAAAAAGGTGAGAAAAAGCTGGATGAGCCTTTTCGGCTTCATAATTTGCAAGGCTCGGTTCAAAATAGATTAAAACTTCGCCGTCAAAGCTCCTCTTCGACTGATTCGTAAGAGTGAAAACCCTTTTTTCACAGGGAAGATAGTTGTGAACCGAAAGCCTTTGAGAAAGCTTTATATCCCTGTCGGAATAGGTGATTACCGCTTCGTTTTCCTTAAAGGCGCAGCGGTATTTATCCTTTTCCTTAAGGTTTAAAAACGGGTTGAAATGAAATGCTTTCCCGTTAGCCCTTAAAACAGCGGTAACGGAATGAGGATTGAAAAGAAAATCGTCGCTGTGTCTGAAAATACATTTGTCTCTGTATGTGCTTTTTGTAACTCCGTTTTCGCAAACGGTCAGCGTCCACTCGCCGTTTGAATAGCAACCCGCTTCGGGGTTTAATACGGAAAAAGAATTTGCAGTTTTTATAAAACGTTCACGCCTTTCGTCTTTTTGGTTTTGTAAAGCTGTTTTTCTGCTTTTGAGAATCGGTGTAAATGTCGGTATTCTCTCTTCAAGAAGAGTTTTGCCCGCCGCCATATCAATATCGCTCATAAATAATTTCTGAATATAGAAACTGTCCGTAGCGTTGAGAATTGAAAGCAAACTCATCCCGAGATGGTGCGCCATATAGCTTTTAATAATTTTACATTCTCCGTTTTTGTTCCTGCTCTTTGTATAGTCAGCGGCTTCGTAAAGCCCGTAAGGGCCCAGCAGGTGAAGCCTTTCAAGTCTTTTTATATTTGCCGCCGCCTTTTTCGGCGAAAAGGGGAGGGCGAGAAATGATGAATACGGGCTTATGACAAGGTCGTCCGAATTACCTCGGCTCAGCCTGAGCTTCGGTATTCCGTGAGCCTTGTACTGATAGTTATATTCGCTGTCAAAGCTGTAAAAAGCGCTCTCGCTTACTCCCCAGGGAATTCTTTTCCCTTTTGCGAAAAGCATTTGACAGTAAAGACAAAACCTCAGTCCCTCATAGGAAAACGTGCCCTTTTCGGCGGGCAGAAAAATATTCGGCAGAAAGAACTCGAACATTGTTCCCGACCATGAAAGAGGTCCCGTATACCGTCCTGCTTTCCCCGGTATTCTCGACAGCGCGCCCCAGTGCCTTTTTTCTGTTTTCCTTTGGCTGACGGCGAAATAGCTTGTCATTCTCGCTTCGCTCATAATCAGGTCGTAATACGAGCCTGAAAGCTTTTTTTCGCTTAAGTCAAAGCCTATATGAAAAAGGTGACGTTTTTTATTGTAAAGAGGGGACAGGTCGGTTTCTTCAATTATTTTTTCAATCCGTTCAATTAGCTTTGCCGCCCTTTTGTCATTACCCGAAATATCCTTTAACCCCTGCTTTACCGCAATAAGCGAACAGAGAAAGTTTCCGCTGTCAACAGTTGAAACGAACTTCGGCTCAAGCGGCTTTAGCGTTACTGTGTCATACCAGTTGAGAAGATTTCCGTTCCATTTTTCGAGCTTTTCAACGCTTTTAAGCGTGCTTTCGATTTTTGAAAGCATTTCGTTTTCGCTTATGAATTCATATTTTTTTGCCGCTATAACGCAAGCGAGAAAAAGCCCGATATTTGTCGGCGAGGTGCGTTGAGCGACTCTGAACACGGGTGAAAACTGAACATTATCTGCTGGAAGAAAGCTGTTTTTTTCATCTGCATATTTTTCATAGTATTTCCAGATAGCCGCCGCGTGCGATACCATTCTTTCCTTTGTAAGTCCGTCAAGAGACGAGCTTTGCCTTTTTGTCTGACGTGATGAGAGAAAGTCAAACGGAATGTTCAGTAAAAAGATGATAGCGCAAAGAACAGTGTACGGCGAGTGAAATATAAAAAGAAAAGCCGAGCAGAGCAGGTTGAATTTATTATTGAAAATTACCGAAAGAAACGAACTGCTTTTTTCGCTGTCAGCCGCCGTGACCCATTCAAGAAGCTTTCTTTTTGTTATAAACTGTCTTATAAGCGCTCTTAAAACAGCGTCAAAGCTTTTTACCGCCGTTGCCGGAAGCATTGAAACATTGAAAAACGCCTGAGAAAGACGGCCGAGCGCTTCGGGTAAGGCAAAGGAATAATAAAGTCTTGAAAGCATAGCAAAGCCGCCGGAAATCAGCGACTTTAAAAATGAGTAAAGTTCGTTTACGCTAACGCCGAGAATAGCTGTTGTAATCATAACCGCTCTTGTTTTTTCGTCAAACAAAACGGAAGCGAGCAGAAGCAGAAGCGAAAAAACCGGGGTTACGCTTCGTCTGAGATTTTCAAAAAGCTTAACTCTTGAAATAAACGGCAGGGGATTTTTCTCTTTTTTTATAAGCGCTGACGGATGCGAAAAAAGAAAGCCGATATTCTGCCAGTCGCCCCTTATCCAACGGTGAAGCCTTTGTAAAAACGAGGCTTCGCTTTTCGGAAAGGCGTCCTGAACCTGAGCGTCCGACACAAAAAGGGTTTTAAGAAATTCGCCCTCGATTATATCGTGGCTTAAAATTCTTTCGTCTTTAAATCTGTCGCAGAGCACCGCGTCATACGCCCTGATGTCAATTAAGCCCTTGCCCGCAAAAATTCCCGAACCGAAAACGTCAGAAAACCTGTCGCAGCAAAGGTTATCGTAGGCTATGAAGCCGCCGCTTCCCGACATAATAAGCGAAAAGAAGCTGTCATTTTCGTTTTTCAGTCTGTCAAGCACCTGAACCGAAAAAATACCGTAGCCGCTTTTGATTTTTCGGCTCTTTTCGTCAATAACGGCTCTGTTAAGCGGGTGAAGGGCGGTCATAATGAGCTTTCTTGTTGTCATAAATGACGGCAACGTGTCCGAATCAAGAGCGAAAATATATCTGAACTGATTGATTACGCTTTTGTCGCCGACGATAGTTTCAAAGCCGTTTTCATTTCGGCTTATCAGTTTTACAAGTGCAGAAATCGCACCCATTTTTCTGTTTTTGCCTGTGAATACACGTCCGGTTTTTGAATAGTCACGGGGTCTTATAAAGAGGAAAAACGAGTTTGAATATTTAATATTGAGCCTTTCAATAACCCTTATAAGCGCCGCAATATTTGCCTCGTCGTCGGGCTTTTCGGGTGAAGAAAACTCCTTTTTATCAACAAGAAGACAAAAGGAAATATTTTTATCTCTGTTTGAAGCGTAAAGGTCGGTGAGATGCTTTTCAATATTCTTTGAGTCCTTGGCATTGGGCAAAAGCATTGAAACAGTCACAAGAGTTTTTGCGCTGTCCGGTATTTCTTTCCTGTCGAGTGAGAAAACCCTTGACGGCGGACTCTTTTTCATTTGCGCCGAGCAGATAAAAACATCAAGTATCTGCCAGACGGGAAAGAGAAATAAAAAGAAAAGCGGAAGGTGACCCGAAAGGATTGAAACCGAAAGGCAGGTTGCCAAAACAAGTAAAAGCTCAATAAAAACGTAGCCGTTATTTTTGCTTTTCTTTTCGGGAAACAGTGTAAATCCTATATGCTTTTTCTCTTTTAACAGCCTTTCTGTAATTGCCCGTTCGCTTTCGCCGTTTCTCTTTGCGAGCGAAAAAATTTTCTTCCTGTAAACGCTTTTACATTCTTCGGTCATCAGCGAATATATTTCGTCCGAGTTTAAAAGCTTTTCGTTTTCGCAGTATTTTTCGCTCAGGGCTTCAAAATCGGTTTCCTCAACCGCCCGTAAAGCCTTTACCGCCCTTTCGGTTTCTTTTTCCTGAGAAGCGTTTTCGCCCGCAAGAGTGATTATTACCGTTTTAAAGGCGAGCGGCGCCAGTTCAAACGCCAAGAGGCTGTTTTCGTTTTCTGCGATTGTTTTTCCCGTTTTATCGCTGTCGGATAAATAACCGTTAAGGTATATTTCACGGCAGATTTCAAAAAGCGAAAGCATTAAAGAATATATCGGTTTTCTTCTGTTGTCGGAATAAAATTTTAAAAGCCCCTGACCCTCGCGCTCAAAAATATAGTAATTATCCTTTAGCCAGTTGTTCGGACTTTTTTCGTTTCTGTATTCTCTGTAAAGGATGTTAAGGCTCTTTTTAAGTCTTTTTCCTGTTTTTTGGTTTTTCATGTTTAAAATCGGTTCCTTCCGTCAAAACTGTTATTATTCTTGACCGAAGAAGAAAAAATATAAAAAACTCAATTTCATTCTCTTTATTTAATTGACAACAATATTTATTTATGATAAAATTTCAATTTGAATTGTATTTTAATTTAGAGACAGGAGGGGAGAAAAATGAGCCAAAGCCATCGCGTTCAGAAAGCCGTTCTCGGCTTTACGCTTGACAGAATTCTGAAGTATGTCGATAAAGACCCGCAGAAGAATATGCAAAAGCTCGTTAAACGTATTGAGCCTCTTTTCTCCCGGATTTTCCCTCCCGAGAACTTTAAGAAAATGCTTGAAGCGGTCAGCGATAACGAAAATGTCTGGACTCAGTTCGGGCTTAATATCATTAATGACCTTGACCGCCATACTGTCAGAACTATGCTTATGACCTTCGGTATTGACGCAGGTCTTTACGGAACAAAGGCGGTAAGGGCGAACCGTGAGAAGTATAAATGCAATATACCCTTCTTACTTCTTTTTGACCCGACAAGCGCCTGCAATCTTCACTGTAAGGGCTGCTGGTCGGCTGAATACGGCCATAAGTCACAGTTGACCTTTGACGAAATGCAGAGTATCGTATCTCAGGGCAAGGCGCTCGGAACTCATCTTTATATGATGACGGGCGGCGAGCCGCTTATAAGAAAGAACGATATTATTAAGCTCTGTGAGGACAACCCCGATTGTGTTTTCCTCGCTTATACAAACGCAACTCTTATTGACGAAAATCTCTGTAAAGAGATGAACCGCGTCGGAAACCTCTCTCTCGCTCTCAGTATTGAGGGAACCGAGGAGTCAAACGACTGGCGTCGCGGCGAGGGCAGTTACCGCACGACTATCGAGGCTATGGAGCTTCTTAAAAAGAACAAGTGCTTTTTCGGCGTTTCGGTTTGCTACACACGTAAAAATGTTGAAGCGGTTACGAGCGACGAGTTTATGGATATGCTTATAAACAAGGGCGCTAAATTCGCTTTGTATTTCAACTATATGCCGGTAGGCCATACGGGAACGCCCGAGCTTATTCCCACAAGCGAGCAGAGAACCCATATGTATAAATGGCTTCGTGTTATGCGCAACGGTAAAACCGGCAAGCCGATTTTCATTATGGATTTCCAGAACGACGCCGAGTATGTCGGCGGCTGTATCGCAGGCGGCAGAAACTATTTCCATATTAATTCCGCGGGCGATATGGAGCCTTGCGTATTCATTCATTATTCGGATTCAAATATCCGTGAAAAAACGCTTCTTGAAGCGTTGCAGAGTCCGTTGTTTATGGCTTATCATAAGGGCCAGCCCTTTAACGATAACCATCTTCGACCCTGTCCGATGCTTGAAAACCCCGAAATACTCCGCGATATGATTAAAAAGACAAAGGCTAAAAGTTCTGACCTTATTAATCAGGAGGACGTCGATACTCTTTGCGATAAATGTGAGGAGTTTGCGAAGGATTGGGCGCCTAAGGCTGAAGTTCTTTGGAACTCAACAACGCATAAGGACACCCACACCCAGTATTACCGCGACACGCCCGAGGGTAAGGCTGAACTTGAGAACAAATAATTAAAAGCTCTTCCGTCGGAAGAGCTTTTTTGCGTCCTTGACACAAATTGTAAAATCTCATATAATAGTGTTCAACTACTTATAAGGGGTAAAGAAAATGCCTTTAATTATTCCTAAAAACCTACCTGCATATTCGTCGCTTCAGAACGAAAACGTATTCGTAATGCATAAGGCGAGGGCTATGAATCAGCAGATACGTCCGTTGAAAATTCTTATAGTCAACCTTATGCCGACGAAAATTGCAACCGAAACTCAGCTTGCGAGGGTGCTTGCCAACAGCCCGTTGCAGGTTCAGTTAACCCTGCTTCGAATGGACTCCCACGTTGCGAAGAACACAACCGAGGAGCATATGAAGGCGTTTTACACCACCTTTGACAAGGTCAAGAATAACCGCTATGACGGTATGATTATTACAGGCGCGCCCGTTGAAACTCTTCCGTTTGAGCAGGTTGACTATTGGAAAGAGCTTTGTGACCTTTTTGAGTTTTCAAAGACTAACGTCTATTCAACCGTTCATATCTGCTGGGGCGCTCAGGCGGGGCTTTACTATCATTATGGGATTGAGAAAAAACCGCTTGAAAAGAAATTAAGCGGCGTTTTCGCTCATACGGTAACACGTCCCCAAAATCCTCTCGTAAGGGGCTTTGACGAGGTTTTCTACGCTCCTCATTCAAGGCTTACTTATGTTGACAAGGCGGACGTTGAAAAGGTTTCTGCGCTTCGCGTTTTAGCCGAAAGCGACAAGGCGGGCTTGCATATTCTCTCAACCGATAACGGCAGACAGATTTTTATTTTCGGTCACATGGAATATGACAGAGACACCCTCAAAAACGAATATGTAAGAGATTTAAAGGCGGGGCTTAATCCCGAAATCCCCGAGAATTATTTTGAAAATGACGACCCCGACGGAAAAATCATTTTCAACTGGAGAAGCCACGCAAACCTGCTTTTCTCAAACTGGCTTAATTATTACGTATATCAGGAAACACCGTATGATTTGAGAGAACTCAGACAGGAAATCGAAAAATAACCTATGGAAAAGAAAAGTAAAATTATAAGATATCTGTTTTTAGTATTCGGATTGCTGATATTTATAATCTATTTTGCACCTGTTATCGGGCGGATTCTTAATATCGCAAACCTTTTGGGAATGGCAGTCGGAATTGTACTGATTATTGTGTTTGTGTTTTACAACAAGTTTGCGGTTGTAATAAAAAGGCTGTCATCAAAAAAGTTCGGCAAATGTATTATCGGAGTATTTCTCGTCTTTGTTATTACATTTGTTGCGGTGTTTTCAGTAACTTTGTTTTCGGTAATTAGGTCGTCGGGATATACCGCAAAAAATGAAACAACAGTTATTGTACTCGGTTGCCGTGTATTCGGAACTGAGCCGAGCCGAGAATTACAGAAAAGGTGCGATGCCGCTTTTGAGTACCTTGAAAAAAATACCGAAGCAGTTGCAATTCTTACGGGCGGAAAAGGTGATGATGAGGATATAAGCGAGGCACAGTGCCTGTTTAATCTTCTTAAGGAAAAAGGCATTGACAAAAACCGCCTTTATATTGAAGATAAATCCACAACCACTGACGAGAATATAAAGTTTGCAAAAGAGATAATTGACCAAAATAATCTAAGTACAGATGTTGCAATTGTGACAACAGCTTACAATCAGAAACGAGCGGCTATGACAGCTGAAAAGTATTCGCTCAACGCATCTTCAATCCCTGCATATTCGGGTTTCTGGTCAATACCCACATACTTCACGCGTGAAGTTTTTGCAGTCTGGGAAATATATCTTTTCAAATAATTTAATAATAAATTAAACAACAGGGCACGGAAAACTCCGTGCCCTGTAGTTTTGTAGGGGACGGCGTCCTCGACGTCCCGTGCCCGTAAGGGCAATTTGCCGCAAACGGCGGCAGCAAGCCACCGCCCTACATCGAGTTCGATAAAATGCCAACACGTAGGGGCGGTCATTGGCCGCCCGAAAAAGCCTTCCCCTTGAGGGGAAGGTGGATTGCCGAAGGCAAGACGGATGAGGTGTAGGTGCGTAGCACCGTTAATAACATATCCGATTAGTTTCCCACCTCATCAGTCGCATAAATGCGACAGCTTCCCCTCAAGGGGAAGCCAATAAAAAAAGGGCACGGAAAACTCCGTGCCCTGTTGTTTTGTATGTAATTATAGAGTTTATTATATTATTCATTATCAAACTCTATTATTTTAGCATCGATGCTAGGAATGGTGATTTCAGTCAAAAGTGCTGATGTATAAGTATATAAACCTGTTAATTCACCGTATATTGTGATTATGTCGTCTTCGAGTATTCTACTTTCGTTATCCGAGGGATAATAAGTAACATAGATGGTGTCTTCATAATCAACATAACCATAGCCATAGTCATTTCGAGTTACATTAACCCTTAAATTTAGCGTTTTTTTACCTAGAAAAGATGATTCCATAACTTGAACAACTTTGCCTGTGAACTTTGCTTGTTTACCAATGTAATCATTTGGGTTCCTTGCAATGTCCTTATATGCGTACTCTTTGCAAGAATTAATATAATCTTCTTTTGATGTTGTCAGTTCGGTTGTTTCTTTTGTAGTGGTTTCTTCTTTCGTGGTGGTTTCTTGGGTTGTAGATTGGGCGGTTGATTTTGTAGTTGTTGAGTTGCTTTCATCAACGTCGGGAGAAAAAATACCTACTAATAATATGATAATAAATAATAAAGCACATAAACTGCCTAACACAATAAGACCAACTGTTAGGCATCCAAGCTTCTTTTTGCTTTGAACTGTTGGCACTTGTTGTGGATATTTTGGTAATTCTTTTATCTGTTGCTTGTTTTGGTTATTAATCACAGAATCAAAAAGGTTTCCGCCACATTTACCACAGAATTTCGCTCCATTTGGGTTTTGTGATCCACAGTTTGGACAATTCATGGTTTACCTCCTAAAAATAAAAAGTGCGCAGCCGAAGCCACGCACAAAAAACGCAAACTTCAACTGTCGCCAAACATTATTCCGAAGCACCCATAAAAGCACACCGAAAAGAAGTATGCATTTTTATCAGGAAGATAAAAAAGCGGCATACTTAGTATGGGTATAAAATTGGAATAATATTTGGCAACTGTATTTTAACACAGTTTATTGTAATTAGTCAATAAAAAAGAACAGGCTTGAAAACCGAGCCTGTTCTAAATCTTTTTTGCTTTGTTTTTTACAGTTCAACAATACTAATGCACTTTACAGGGCAATTTTCAATACATTTGCCGCAGAAGGTACATTTGTCATAATCAACGTGAGCGACGTTGTTTTCAACCGTGATTGCGCCCTGCTCACAGTTTTTCTGGCATTTCATACAGCCTATGCAACCGACCTTACATTCTTTTCTTGTAAGAGCGCCCTTGTCTCTGTTTTTACAGAGAACCGCCGCCTTTGTTTCGTGAAGGGGCATAAGCTCAATTAAGTGCTTCGGGCAGGCGTTAACGCATTTCTTACAAGCCCTGCAGTAGCTCGGATTAATTCTCGCCACGCCGTTGCATATATGAATAGCGTTGAATTCGCATACCTCAACGCAGTCGCCGAAGCCGAGACAACCGTAAACACAGTCCTTCGGTCCGCCGAAAAGCTGGTTAGCCATACGGCAGCTTTTAAGTCCCGTGTAGTCGAGCTTTATAGGCGCGTTTTCGTGGTGTCCCTGACAGAGAACTACCGCCGCCATGGGCTTAACCTCGCCCGCTTCAACGCCGAGAACAGCCGCAACCTGCTTTGCAACCTCGTTTCCGCCGGGGGCGCAGAGGTTTGTTTCCTTCGCTTCGCCCGAAGCGAGCGCCGAGGCGTAACCGTCGCAACCCGAGAAACCGCAGGCGCCGCAGTTAGCGCCGGGCAGGCATTCGCGGATTTTAACCTGCTTTTCGTCAACGGGAACAGCCATAACTATTGATGCAATAGCAAGAATAAGTCCTGCTGTAAGACCGAGGGCGGCAAGAAGAATGATAGCTAATAAAATAGGATTCATTTTTCTACCCCCTTAACCGAATATGCCTTCGACAAGGCCCGTAAAGCCGAGGAACGAAAGCGAAACAAGCGAAGCGGCGATAAGAGTGGAGGGAAGTCCCTTTAAGAATTTCGGAATTTCCGCCGACTCAAGACGCTCTCTAACGCCCGAGAACATAACCATCGCTACAAGATAACCCAGACCGCAGGCAAAGGCGTTTACCAATGACTGACCGTAGCTTAACTGCTCGTCAATATTGAGGATTGTAACGCCGAGGATTGCGCAGTTGGTTGTAATCAGCGGAAGGTAGATACCTAAAGCGCTGTAAAGCGAGGGGATGAACTTTTTCATTGTAATCTCAACGAACTGAACAAGAGTTGCGATTACAAGGATGAAAACGATTGTCTGAAGATAGGAAAGGTCGTGGTTGTCAAGGAAGGTGTTAAGCGGATATGTAGCCGCCGTAGCCATTACCATAACGAAGATGACCGCCAAGGACATTCCGACCGCCGTTTTTGTTTTCTTCGATACGCCTAAGAACGGGCAGATACCGAGGAACTTTGAAAGGATATAGTTATTCGTAAAAATACCCGTAAGTATTATTGCAAAGAAGCCGTAGTTTTTCATTCAGCAGCCGCCTCCTTTGCCTTATTTTCGTCGCAGCTCTCTCTGTCGATAAGCGCGATTTTACAGCTCTGCGCCATAGGACATGCGCTGCAGCCTTTAAGCTCGGCTTTCGGAACGCCTTTCTTTTCGGCGAGCTTGTTAGCGCATGCCATAAGAAGACCGAATACGAAGAAGCCGCCGGGAGCGAGAATGAATACTGTCATAGCGGGTATGCTTTCGGGGAAAATCTTGTGTCCGTAGAAAGCGCCCGAGCCGAAGAACTCTCTTATCGTTCCCATAAGGAAAAGCGCAATAGTGAAACCGACGCCCATTCCTACGCCGTCAACCGCCGAAGCGATAACCCTGTTCTTACCTGCGTAAGCCTCGGCTCTGCCGAAGATAATGCAGTTAACGACTATAAGCGGAAGATAAACGCCCAGCTGTTTGTCGATTTCGGGAAGAAACGCCTTTACAAGCATCTGAACGATAGTTGTGAACGAAGCGATAACAACTATGTAGCAGGGGATTCTTACCTTATCGGGAATGAGTTTTCTCAGAGCCGAAATAACTATGTTCGAGCAGATGAGAACGAATGAAGCTGAAAGACCCATACCTATTGCGCTTTCAACCGAGGTTGTAACCGCAAGCGTCGGGCAGGTACCTAAGACCAGACGGAGAACGGGATTTTCTTTGATTAATCCCTTTGTAAATTCCTTGTATAAAGGTTTTTTCTTATCAGCCATTATTCTCACCTCCCGTAAGTTTATTGAAGCTTTCTATAGCATTGTTTACGCCGAGCGTAACTGCCTTTGAGGTTATTGTTGCGCCCGTTAGCGCCTGAATTTCGGTGTCGGCAGGGTTGTTTTTCGCAACTCCTATAACGCCGCCCATATCTTTGTACTGTTCAAGGAACCACGGCTGGTTTTTGGCGTTCATGCCGAGACCTGCGGTTTCGCTCAATTCCGTGATTTCAACGCCGTGAACAGTTCCGTCGGTGTTTATTCCGACCTGCATATAAATCGTTCCGCCGTAACCCTTTGTCTCCTCGGGGAAAATGTAGCCGACGATTTCGCCGTTTCCGTCATATCCCTCATAATAGGTAATTCCGTTTTCGGTTTTTTCGTCCGAAAAGGTTTTAGCGGTGTCAAGAACCTTCGTTCTCGCCTCAGCCTCAGCCTGAAGCGAAAGGGTTTTGATTTTATCCGCCGTAGCCTTGTTGGTAAGACCTAAAAGGAAGGTGAAAACTATACAGATTATCAGAAGCGAGAGAACGGGAATGAAAACATCCTTCATAATGTTTGCCTTTTTCATTGTGCCGCCTCCTTTTTCTGTTTCTTTTCCTTAACAGTGCCGAAGGGCTTTGGAGTGGTGAATTTTTCAATCTGAGGAACAAGTATGTTCATAATGATAATCGAGAACGAAACGCCCTCGGGAAGCGAGCCGAACAGCCTTATTACCGAGGTGATTATTCCGCAGCCGATTGCGAAAATAACCTGTCCTTTGAAATTGACGGGCGAGGTGGTGTAGTCGGTAGCCATAAAGATAGCGCCGAGAAGAAGTCCGCCCGAAAGAACCTCGTAGCCTACGAATTCAAGGTTTCCCTTGCCTGCGATTAACATAATAAGCGCAACCGTTCCGACAAAGCAAAGCGGAATCGTAGCCTTGATAACTCTTCTTACAAGAAGATAGATAAAGCCTAAAATCAGCGCTATTGCGCAAACCTCGCCGATTGAGCCCTGGCGGATACCCATGAGCATATATAAAAGCGAGGGCAATTCTTCGCCCGAAATGTCAGCCTTGTCGGCGACGTTGCCGAGTACCGAAAGGGGAGTGGCGGTAGTGACAATGTCAACGCCCTTGTGCTGCCAGGCAAAGGGCATGCCGTAATTTGACATATAAACGGGGAAGGAAACCATAAGAACAATTCTTCCTACTAAGGCGGGGTTTACGAAATTCTGTCCGATACCGCCGAAGAACTGCTTTGCAACGATAATCGCAACCGCCGCGCCGATAACTACCATAGCCAGCGGAATATCAACGGGAAGGTTAAAGGCTAAAAGCATACCCGTAACTACTGCGCTGAGGTCGGCGAGGGTGTTGTGCCTTTTCATTATCTTGCGTGAAATGAACTCAAAGCCTACGCAGGAAGCAACGCTTACCGCCGTTACAAGAAGAGCTCTGAGCCCGAATATGTAAGCGGAGGCCAAAAGCGAGGGAATCATCGCAATAATAACGTCAAGCATAATGCCCGTTACGGTATCGCTTGAACGGAAATGCGGTGAAGCGCTTACGTTAAGAAGTCTTTTTTCTTCACTCATTTCTTCTTTGCCTCCTCTCTGAGAAGCGCCTTGGCCTCTCTCATTGACTGAACAAGGGGTTTGCCTGCGGGGCAGGAATATGCGCACGAGCCGCATTCCATACAAACCATAACGCCGGTACCCTTTAACGATTCGACGTCACGGGCAAGAGCGAAACGGTCGATAAGAGTCGGCATAAGCGACATCGGGCAAACGTTAGCGCATCTTCCGCAACGGATACAGTCGCGTTCTTTTTTATAAACGTTTTCTTTCTTTGTGAAAGCGAGAATAGCGTTATTCTGTTTGAGAACGGGATATTCCGTTCCGATTACCGCAACGCCCATCATCGGGCCGCCCGTAATAATTTTTGCAGGCTCTTCCCTGAAGCCGCCGCAGAAATCAATAATATCCTGAAGCGAGGTGCCGACGGGAACTCTGACGTTCTTCGGGTTGGCAATCGCCGAGCCGTCAACAGTCAGCGAACGGCTTACGAGCGGTCTGCCCGTTCTTAAAAATCTTCCGACAAAACCGACCGAGCCTACGTTCATAACGACGCAACCTACGTCAGCGGGAAGCTTTCCGGGCGGAACCTTTCTTCCCGTAGCGGACTGAACCATCATTTTTTCAGCGCCCTGAGGATATTTCGATTTAAGAGTCATTACCTTGACCTTGTCGCCTATATCTCTTTCGTCGTGAGCGATTTCGTTAAGTATTTTGATAGCGTCGGGCTTGTTGTCCTCAACCGCTATAACAATCTGTTCAAAGCCGAGGTATTTCTGAAGCTCATAAACGCCTGCGAGAATGTTTCTTGAATTGTCAATACATTCTCTGTAGTCGACCGTGATATAAGGCTCACATTCGGCGGCGTTGATAACAAGAGTATCAATGCCTGCGTCAGGCTTGAAAGCGAGCTTGACGTGGGTCGGGAAGCCGGCGCCGCCTAAGCCCACAAGACCCGATTCTCTTATAGCCTTTAAAAATTCCTCTCTTGAATTAATGACGGGAGGCTTAACGCTTTCGTGAAGCCTCATTTCACCGTCGTTTTCAACGAAAACCGCCGTTACGGGCATACCCGTAGCCGTCTTGATTTCCTTTATGGCAGTGACCTTACCCGAAACTGACGAGTGAATAGGCGCGCTGACAAATGCGTCTGTGTCGCCGATTTTCTGTCCTACCTCGACTGTATCGCCGACGGAGACAATCGGTTGGCAGGGAGCGCCGATATGCTGCTGCATCGGAAGAACAACCTGACTCGGCGCCGATATGCGCTCAACAGGCATATCCTTGGTGTTTTTATGGTGTGAAACCATAACGCCGCCGCGCACCTGCTTAACTGCGTGCAAAATGCCGTTTGCCATATATTAACCCCCTTTTTGAGTTTTGATATCTGATTTATTGACAGCGGGCAATAAAACCTTGAAAATAATGCCCGTGAGAATACCTGAAACAACGCCGAAAACAATTAAGAACGGCGCGTAGCCGAATACGGCTGAGCTTCCGACAAGGAAGAAAGAAACGATAAGCTGACCCAGATTGTGCATAAGGGCGCTGAGAACCGAAATCCCGATAAGCCCGATTTTATCCGACAGCTTGAATAACAGATACATTGTAACTGCGCTTAATACCCCTCCGCAAAGGCTCATAAAAAACGCCGTTACGCCTCTTGTCAGAAACGCAAAAAATGCTTTTATGAAAACTATGTATAACGCCGCGGGAAGCGAAAAGGTGCAGGCGGCAAACATCGTTACGATATTTGCAAGCCCGGGCTTTGCGCCGGGCGGAAGAAACGGGAAAGCGGGAAGCAGTCCCTCAAGAAACGAAAGAACTAACGCCATCGCTCCCATTACGCCGTAAACGGCAACCTTTTTTGTAAGATTATCTTTCATATTCCACCTAATACGAAATGACGTCTATTTCATTTGACCCGCCCGAAACGGTTATTACGGTTGCGGTCGGAACGCAAACAGCGGTGTCGCCCGAATGAGAAAGAACCCCGCATTTTACGCATAGCTTATCGGGACAGTCGGCCTTTTTAAACGAAACCGCATTTTTTTCAACAAGAATAACCGCGCCGTCAAGCTTTAATTCATAGCTTTCCGTAACCTGTGAAAGCTCAATTGTATAAAGCTTTTCGCCTTTCTGAAAAATCTCTGCTTTAAGGTTTTCTTTTTTAAAAAACCTCGGCAAAAGAAAAGCGAGAGAAACGGCAAGAAGTACCGAAATGATTATCAGGTCAACCTTTGAAAAGAGTTTACGCTTCATATTCGCTCACCGAAAAACCGTTGTCGGTTAAAGTGAAAATATCGCTTAAACCGCTGTCAATTTTAACGCTTTTATCCTTGAACACAAAAATCGCCTTTGCGCCGTTTTCTTTAAGAAGCGAAAGGGTTTCGCCGTTAAAGCCCATTACAAAGCAGGCGGTTGAAAGCGCATCGCTTTTAGCCCCGTTGTCACAGATAACCGTAACGCCCGTAAGCTCGTTTTCTACGGGGTAGCCCGTAGTACAGTCGAGCAGGTGATGATAGGTTTTTCCGTCCTTCTCGAAAACCTTTTCGTAGTTGCCCGAGGTCGAAACAAAGGCGTAATCGGTTGAAATGTAGCCGAAATAATCGTTCTCGTTGCCGAAAGGATTTCTTATGCCGACGTTTATCTTTTTGCCCTTTTTTGTTTCGCCCTTGGCGAAAATGCTTCCGCCTACGGCAACAACGGCGTTATCAATTCTGCTATCGTTCAGCATATTTGCCGCAAGGTCGCAGGCAGCGCCCTTTCCGACGGAGCCTAAATCAAGCCTGACGCCCGAAGAAGCAAATACGTTTTCGCCGTCAATACGGATTTTTTTGTCGTCGGTCTTTTTTAAGGCGGCTTTAATCTGTCCGTCCGAGGGGATTTGCTCTTTGCCTGAGTCAAAATCCCAGAGCGAAGAAAGAGTTCCTACGGTAACCGCCGCCTTACCGTTTGTCTTTGAATAAATATTTAAAGTGTCATTCAGAATCGAAAGGAAAATGCCGTCTGCCTTAACTCTGTCACCCTTATTGATTCTGCCGACGAGCGAAGAGTCGGTTTTAGCCGTCAGTATTTCGGTATCAAGCCTGCTTATGCCGTCAATAATGTTTTTTTCAACGCCCTGTTTATCACTGCCGAAGGTCTTAACAGTTACAACCGAGCCCATGGCGAAGCCAAGCTCGCTTTTTTCCTCGTAGGGCTTGTTATTGAACATAAAAAATCCGACCACTGCCAGAATAATAAGAAAAATGACGGCAACAGTCGAGATGATTATTTTAGTTTTTTTCGATAAATTCACCGAATTTTCACCCCACTGAAATTAATAATAATTATACTATAAATATAGATATTATTTCAATCATTATTTAATATAAAATTGCCGGAAATTTTTAGTGGATTTTTACAAAATATTGTGTTAAAATATTAACATATTACATAGATTTTGAGGCGATTTTATGAGCTTTAATCTTGAAAAGCCCGTCAGAGTTATTTCGGGCGAAAACTCCGTTTTGAATAACGGCGAATTGTTGAAACAATTCGGTGGAAAATGTCTTATCGTCTGTTCGGGAACTGCCGCCGAAAAAAGCGGCGCTCTGACAGATATAAAAAAGGTTTTATCTGAAAACGGAATCGGTTTTTCCGTCTTTAACGGAATAACCGAAAACCCGAGGACAGCCGACTGCTTTAAGGCGGGCGGGATTGCTCGGGAAATCAACGCCGGTTTTATTATCGGAATCGGCGGCGGTTCAGCGCTTGACGCGGCGAAAGCGGTTGGCGTTTATGCGGCAAATTGTCAAATAAGTTCACCTGACCTTATTTATTCTTTGCCCGTTGAAAATAAGCCGTTACCTGTTGTCTTAATCGGAACCACCGCAGGGACGGGGAGTGAGGTCACGGGCGTTTCCGTTCTTACAAACGGTGATGGAAAAAAGAAGAGCGTTAAGGGCGAAAACTATTATGCTTCGCTTGTTTTTGCCGACAGTAAATACACCTTTTCGCTTCCGTTTTCGGTTACAGTTTCAACTGCGCTGGACGCTCTTTGCCACGCCGTTGAAAGTTACCTTTCAAATAAGGCTGATTCTGTTTCAAAAAGTTATTCCGAGAAGGCAGTTTCGCTTTTATGGGGAGAGCTTTCCTGCCTTGAAAAAGAAAAAACTCTGCCCGATAATGAGCAGAGGGATAAGCTTTATGACGCTTCGGTTTTTGCGGGGCTTGCCATTGAAAAAACGGGTTGCTGTTTTCCGCATACGGTAGGGTATTTTCTGACTGAAAAGCACTCCGTACCCCACGGTAAAGCCTGCGCGGTATTTCTTCCCGAATATGTAAAAAGGGCTCTTGAATTTAACAGAGAAAGCGCAGAAAAGATACTTTCCGTAATGAAAACCGACTTTGACTCGTTTGAAAAAACAGTAATGTCATTATCAGGCGTTAAAATTGACCTTGATAAAAACGAACTCGAAAAATACCTTCATTTCTGGGAAAATGCGGCTAATTTCGATAATTCGCCGGGCGGTTATACAGCCGACGAAGCGAGAAAACTGATAATAAATCTCTTCGGTTAATTCTTTTTATAGACAGTTATGTCAAAAACCGTCTGCGTTGTCAGGCGGTTTAGCTTTTTTAGCTTGTTCTGGTCGTCAATTCCCGTCTTGTAATAATAGGGCGTCATCATAAAAAGATTTAACAAATCTTCGTTATTATCAATTTCAATTGTATTTGTAAGCCTTGTTTCGCTTTCAACCGTGAAGCCGTCAAGCGTTTTTTCGGTACTGTCGTTTCTAAGCGGATTATCGTAAACCGCCTTTTTAAGCTCAAAAAGATGCTCTTCGCCGGGCGTTACGCTTATGAGAACGCCGCCGCTTCCGATTACTCTTCTGTATTCTTCCGAAGCCATAGGCGAGAAGATATTAAGAAGAATGTCAACGCTGTTATCCTTTATCGGCAGGCTGAAAACCGAGCCGACAGCGCCCGAAATCCCGTTAATTCTCCGCAAGGTGTATTTTACCGCTTCCTTTGATATGTCCAGAGCACCGACAGAGGCGTTAATATTGTTTGTTTTAAGTAAAGCATAAATACTTGACAGATAGTATCCGTCGCCGCAGCCTGCGTCAAGAATTACACAGCCTTCAAAGGCGTGATTCAATACTGTATCGGCAACGGAATTACAGAGGTTTTTGTAGTATCCTTTGTCAAGAAAGCCTTGACGCGCCTCTATCATAAGCCTGTCGTCACCGTGATGGGATTTTGAGGATTTCTGACTTAAAAGCAGGTTGACATATCCCTGCTTAGCCTTGTCGAAGCAGTGCCCGTTTTCACATTCAACCGACTTAACTTTGTCAAGCAGTTCGCCTTTACACACGGGACACGCAAAGAAGTATTTTTCACTCATATTTTTTCACCGTTTTTTCTTTTCTTTAAATGATAATAACTGTTAAAACTCTGTTTTGTCAATAAAAAAGAGCGTAACTTGTTGACAAAGAAACGAAAATAGAATAAAATATATCGAAATCAATAATTAAAGCAACGGCAAAGAGAAGTAGCTTCTGACTGTCTGAAAGAGAACCGTCGTCATCGGCTGTAAGCGACGGGCAGGTAAAAGACGTGAAATGCGCTTTGCGGCAGGCGAGGGGAAATACTCGCACGGGTGACTCCGTTAAGGGTCTTTGAGTAATAAATAAGAGTGGAACCGCGTTTTACGCCTCTGTTTTAACAGGGGCGTTTTTTTATTCCTTTTCTGGAGGGAAAAATATGTTTGACAGAATAAAAGAGGACGTCAGAACTGTTCGTGAACGGGACCCCGCTTCAAGGTCGAATTTTGAGGCGTTCTTCCTTTATCCCGGAACGAAGGCAATTCGTATGCACCGCAGGGCGAACTGGTTTTACCGTCATAATATGAAGTTCGTTGCCAGGTGGATTTCACAGCGTGCGGCGAGAATAACGGGAATTGAAATTCACCCTGCCGCAAAAATCGGCAGACGGTTTTTTATCGACCACGGAACAGGCGTTGTAATCGGCGAAACTACCGAAATAGGCGACGACGTTACGCTTTATCAGGGCGTGACTTTGGGCGGTACGGGTAAGGACACGGGCAAACGACACCCGACTATCGGCAACAACGTTATGATTGGAGCCGGCGCCAAGGTTTTAGGACCGTTCAAGGTCGGCGACAACGCTAAAATTGCCGCGGGAGCGGTAGTTCTTGAAGAAATACCCGCCAACACAACCGCTGTCGGCGTACCCGCAAGGGTTGTCAGAATGAACGGCGAGAGGGTTGACTATCTTGACCAGGTTGATATTCCCGACCCGATTCAGCAGGAGATTGACGAATTGCAAAAACAGATTGACGAATTAAAAAGTGTAATAAAGACTAAGGAGTAAAAAATGAGAATTTACAACACGCTTACAAGAAAAAAAGAGGAACTCATACCCATTACCGAGGGCGAGTATAAAATCTACGCCTGCGGCCCGACGGTATATAATTTTATTCATATCGGCAACGCAAGACCTCTTTGCGTTTTTGATGTTTTACGCCGCTATCTTGAATACAAGGGCAATAAGGTAACCTTTGTTCAGAATTTCACCGATATTGACGACAAAATAATAAAAAGAGCTATTGAAGAAAACTCGGATTACAAAACAGTTTCCGAAAAATATATAAAGGAGTTCTGGACTGACGCAAAGGGGCTTAACGTCCGTGAGGCGACAGTTCATCCCAAGGCTACGGAAAATATTGACGAAATAATCAATATCATAAGCACCCTTGTTGAAAAGGGCTATGCTTATCCCGCCGAAAACGGCGACGTTTATTTTTCGCCTAAAGAGTTTGACGAATACGGAAAGCTCTCTCACCAGCCGCTTGAGGACCTTGAAGCGGGCGCGAGAATAAATATAGGCGAGGTCAAAAAGGACCCTATGGACTTCGCTCTCTGGAAAGCCGCAAAGCCCGGCGAGCCTTATTGGGAAAGCCCGTGGGGCAACGGCAGACCCGGCTGGCATATTGAGTGCTCGGCTATGGTAAGGCGTTATCTCGGCGAAACGATTGACATTCATTGCGGCGGTCAGGATTTGATTTTCCCCCACCACGAAAACGAGATTGCCCAGAGCGAATGCTGTAACGGCGCGCCGTTCGCTCATTACTGGATGCATAACGGCTATATTAACGTTGATAACGTAAAAATGTCAAAGTCGCTCGGAAACTTCTTTACCGTCCGTGACGTTGCCGACAAATACGGCTACGAGCCTATCCGTTATCTTATGATTTCCTCTCAGTACAGAGGACCGATTAATTACAGCATTGATATTATCGAGCAGTGCAAGGCTTCTCTTTCCCGCCTTTATACCTGCCGTGACAGCCTTGATTTTGCGCTTAAAAATGCGGCTGAGGGCGACAGCGACCTCGAAAAAGTTAAGTCAATTCTCTCACCCCGTCAGGCCCAGTTCGACGAAGCTATGGAGGATGACCTTAACACAGCGGACGCTCTTGCGGCGATTTTTGAGCTTGTAAGGGATATAAATATCAACGTAATTGAGAATAACGCTTCAAAGGCGGCGGTTGAATATGCCGTTTCGCTCTTCGATACTTTAACGGGCGTTCTCGGTATCGTTTATAACCGCAAGGAAGAAAACCTTGACGAAGAGATTGAAAGCCTTATTGAACAGAGAAACGAGGCGAGAAAGAACAGGGATTGGGCAACTGCCGACAGAATCCGCGACGAGCTGAAAGAACAGGGAATTGTTCTTGAGGACACGCCTCAGGGAGTTAAGTGGCACAGAGAATAAATTGTTAAATCAGGGGCGTACCGAGTACGCCCTATTTTTTTATTGACTTTTTACCGAAAAAGTGTATATTTATACTTATACCAATTAGAATGCGTAAATCCTTATAAAAACGGGTGGCATTCAACTATATCTATCGGTTGGAAAGGGGCTGCATAATTGAAAAACAGCAAGGAGATTATTAAGCTTGAAAACATTTCCGTCGCGTTCGACGGAGAGACGATATTAAACGATATATCGCTCAAAATAGACGAAAACGAATTCATCACGCTGTTGGGACCGTCCGGATGCGGTAAAACCACTACTCTGCGAATAATCGCGGGGTTTTTGGAGCCTGATAAGGGTGATGTTATTTTTGATGGTAAAAAAATTAACGGTGTTCCCGCTTATAAAAGACAGGTCAACACCATTTTTCAGCGTTATGCGCTTTTCCCGCATCTGAATGTTTATGAGAATATCGCCTTCGGTCTCAGACTCAGAAAGGAAAAGGAGGATGAAATTCAGAAGACGGTAAGCGAAATGCTTTCTCTCGTAAACTTAAAGGGCTTCGGCAACAGAAATATTGCCTCGCTCTCGGGCGGCCAGCAACAGCGCGTCGCTATTGCGAGGGCGCTTGCGGTAAAGCCAAGGGTGCTTCTTCTTGACGAGCCTCTCGGCGCTCTTGACCTCAAGCTTCGTAAGGATATGCAGGTTGAGCTGAAAAGTATTCAGCAAAAGCTCGGCATAACGTTTATATATGTAACTCACGACCAGGAGGAAGCGCTTTCAATGTCCGATACGATTGTCGTAATGGACAGCGGTAAAATCCAGCAGATAGGCACTCCGACTGACGTTTATAACGAGCCTGCAAACGCCTTCGTTGCCGATTTCATCGGTGAAAGTAATATCCTTGACGGCATTATGCACGAGGATTTCTCGGTTGAATTTGCAGGGATTAAATTCCAGTGCGTTGACAAGGGCTTTAAAAAAGACGAGCCTGTTGACGTTGTTATACGCCCCGAGGACGTTGACGTTGTTCCGCCCGAGGACGGAATGCTCAAGGGGCTTGTTACGTCCGTTACCTTCAAGGGCGTTCACTATGAAATCATAGTTGACGTCGAGGGCTTTAAGTGGATGATTCAGACAACCGAAAAAAGCGAGGTTGACGATTATATCGGAATTGTCGTCAAGCCTGAAGAAATCCATATTATGAAGAAGAGTCAGTATTCGGGACTTTACGGCGATTACAGCTCGTTCAGTGATGAATTTGACGAGCTTTCCGACCCGACTGCCGAATCGGAGGAAGAGTGATGAAACAGTCTTCCTTTCTTAAAAAGATAATTAACGCGCCCTATATGCTCTGGTCGGTGCTTTTCACCGTTGCGCCGCTTATTATGGTAATTTATTATGCTTTTACAAACGCTGACGGCGCTTTCTCGCTCGATAACATAAAGCAGATAGGCGATTACGCAAGCACCTTTATTCTTTCAATGGGCTACGGCGCCGTTGCAACCGTGATTTGCCTTTTACTCGCTTATCCGTTTGCGTATTTTCTTGCTCACTGCGGAGTTTCTTTTAAAAGGATGTCCGTAATGCTTGTAATGCTTCCTATGTGGATGAGCTTTCTTATCCGCACTTATTCGTGGATGACGATTTTAGGCGATTCGGGCGTAGTCAATAATTTCCTTTTCCTTTTAGGAAAAAAGGAGCCTCTTCCGTTGCTTAACACGCCGGGCGCCGTAATTCTCGGTATGGTTTATAATTTCCTGCCCTATATGATTTTACCGCTTTATACGGTAATGGATAAAATGGACAATTCCCTTGTCGAAGCGGCTCAGGACCTCGGAAGCAGTAAGCTTAATACCTTAAGAAGAGTTATTCTTCCGCTTTCAGTCCCCGGAATTGCAAGCGGAGTTACAATGGTGTTTGTTCCGTCCGTTTCAACCTTTTATATAACCCAAAAGCTCGGCGGCGGTCAGATTAACCTTATCGGCGACGTTATTGAAGGTCAGTTCCAGACGGCTTATAACTATAATCTCGGCGCGGCTTTGTCGCTCGTTCTTATGGTGCTTATTTTAATCTGTCTGGGCGTTCTCAACTACTTTACGGACAGCGAAGATAACGGAGGTGTTTTAATATGACAAAAACCTCACGTCTTTCAAAGCTCTATATTGCTTTGATTTTTATCTTCCTTTACGCCCCGATGGTCGTAACTATGGTCTTTTCCTTTAACGGCAGCGACAGCACCTATATTATCAGCGGCTTTTCAACCCAATGGTATACAAAGCTTTTTCATGACAGTATAACTATGAATGCGCTTGAAAACACGGTTATTCTCGCCGTTGTTTCGGCTTTTATTTCAACCGTTATGGGAACTATGGCGGCTGTCGGCATTGACTCGCTCAAAAAGAAAAGAATAAAGTCAACCGTTATGGCGGTCACGAATATACCGATGATGAACCCCGAAATAGTAACCGGTATTTCAATGATGCTCCTTTTTGTTTTTGCGGGAAGACTTCTCGGTCAGAGGGATACTTTGGGCTTCGGAACTATCCTTATAGCCCATATCAGCTTCCAGCTTCCTTACGTTATTCTTTCGGTTCTGCCGAAGCTTCGCCAGACCGACAGAAGAATTTACGAAGCGGCTCAGGACCTCGGATGTCCGCCCGTTCAGGCGTTCTTCAAGGTTGTGTTCCCTCAGATTTTACCCGGTATAATCTCGGGCGCTATTATGGCGTTTACGCTTTCGCTTGACGATTTCATCATAAGCTATTTCACGAACGGGCCGTCCTTCCAGACCTTGCCGATTCATATTTTCTCAATGACTAAAAAACGCGTAAAGCCCGATATGTACGCGCTCTCAACCCTTATGTTTGCGGCGATATTCCTTCTTCTTATCTTAATGAATATCGTTCAGGCAAGGAGCGATAAGAAGCAGAGAAAAGCAAAGGAGGAAAAATAATGAAAAAATTATTCAGCGTTTTCCTTTCGCTTTTTCTTATGGCGGCTATGTGCCTGCCTGCTTTCTGCGAGGACGAGGTCTTTTCGGACGAAACCGTAGCATATTATAAATCGCTCGGGCTTGAGGGAACTACCCTTAACGTCTATAACTGGGGCGAATATATTGACGACGAGGACCTTGACGTCGTTTCTCAGTTTGAGCGTCTTACGGGCTGTAATATAAATTACACTACCTTTGAGTCAAACGAGAATATGTATTCAAAGCTTTCGGGCGGCGGAGTAAGCTACGATATCGTAATTCCGTCGGATTATATGGTTGAAAAGCTTATGAACGACGGTATGCTCGAAAAGCTGGATTTCGGTAATATTCCGAATTACGAAAAATACTTTGACGCCGAGGATTACGGCTACCTTGTTTCTGATGAGGTGAACGGCGAAAAGGTTTCGGAATATGCCGTTATATACAACGTCGGAACAACGATTCTCATTTATAATACAAAGTATGTTAAAGAAAAGCCCGACAGCTGGAGCGTCCTCTGGGATGAACAGTACAAGGGCAAGGTTCTTATGTTCAACAACCCCCGTGACGCCTTCGCTATTGCCCAGGCTTATCTCGGTCAGGATTTCAACACAACCGACCCTGCCGATTGGGATAAGGCGGCTGAGCTTTTAAGACAACAGCGTGAAAAGGTTTCGCCCTCTTATGTAATGGATGAAATATTCAATAAGATGGAAAGCGGCGACTATTATCTCGGCGTTTACTATGCGGGCGACTACGAGCTGATGAAGGAGAACAACGACGACCTTGATTTTGCTTTCCCGAAGGAGGGCGTCAATACCTTCTATGACGCTATGTGCATACCCACCTCAACCCAGAATAAAAAGGGAGCCGAGGCGTTTATCAACTTTATGCTTGAGCCTGAGGTTGCGCTTGCGAATGCGGAGTATATCTACTACGCAACGGCAAACAAGGCGGTAATTGACAGCGGCGAGTTTTCTCTTGCCGACTCCGAGGCGGTCTATCCCGACCCCGACAGCATTACTGTTCAGCAGTTCCACAATCTGCCGAACGACACGCTTCAGTATATGAACACCCTCTGGATGAAGGTCAAGGGCGAAAACAACGCTCAAGGGATTTATATAACTTTCTTTGCGGTACTTGCGGTGATTGTTCTGATAATTGTCCTTACCGTCCTTCATAAGAGGAAAATGAAGAAATATTATAATGTGTAAAAACATTTTTCTTAATTAATTCTTATAGGAGAGAACCGAAATTGAAGAAAAAAGTATTTATAGCAATTGGAGTAGTTATTGCTGTCGCAATAACGCTGACTGTGGTTTTCTTTCCGTTTATTAAAACGAGGCTGTATTTAAAAGACAGAATAAAAGGACACGTCGAAATATTGATAAATGGTACACAATACAGCATAGATTCTTTAAAATATACAACACCGACTGATAAAGAAGAAACAGAATTGTCGATAGAAAACGGAGAGTTTTCTATAAAAGGCGGAGAATACGGCGAATATGAGTTCTCGTTCAGTATAGACAACGATATTATAAGAAACCATTTTGATAATATTTCTTTTAACGCTTTGCCGAAAACAGTTTTGAGTTTTGTGTATCTCAATTCGAATTGGTGGAATATAACAGATATGTTTTTCACTATAGACATAAGAGAAAAAGACGGTGAACCGATTGTAAATCTATCGGTTGAATATGATGAGAGCTCTGAAACATATCAAAAAAATGAAACAGAAACCACTGAAAAAAATTACATCTTGTCAAATGAAAATTCTGTTTTTGAACTTACATTTGGTCTTTGAATAATTAAACGCCTCCCCGATAAAAAGGGAGGCGTTTTTCTTTTCTATAATTATTTATCCAGATGCACATCCAACTGCGGGTAGGGGAAGGTTATGCTGTTTTCATCAAACGCAACCTTGATTTTATCCATAACGTCCGCCTGACTTGTCAGGTAATCGTCGCTTCTGACCCAGTAACGCAGGTTTATTATTATCGAACTGTCCGCGTATTTTGTAACGAATGCTATCGGCTCTCTGTCCTTTAACGAGTATTCACAGTCCTTAGCAACTGCGATAAGCGTTCTTTCCGCTTTGGGAACTTCGGTGTCGTACGAAACGCCGATTTCAAGGTTTACAACCCTTGTGCCAATCGCCGAGCAGTTTACAAGCTCCTTGCTCGAAACAACGCTGTTCGGCAGTGAAATACGCCTGTGGTCAAGAGAAACGAGAGTGGTGTAAAACAGACCTATGTCGGTAACGTTTCCCGAATAACCGCCGACCTCGATAAAATCGCCTACGGAAAAAGGCTTGAAAAGAATTATTATGAAACCGCCCGCAAAATTTGAAAGACTGCCCTGAAGCGCAAGCCCTACCGCAAGTCCCGCCGTGCCGACAACGGTAACGATTGTCGCCATGGGAACGCCGAGAATTGAAACCGCAATTACAACTATAAAAAGGTTAAGGGCGATTGTAATAAAGCTGTTTAAAAACGAGGCGAGCGAAGCGTCAAGCTTTTTTGAGAACTTTGATGAGCGCAGCTTTTTTGAAACCCATTTTACAATTCTGAAGCCTATTATAATTACAAGCAGCGCGCCGATTATTCTGAACGCTGCGTGCATTATATCCTCGGAAGCCGAGTCAATAAGCTTTTTGGCAGTATCCATAAAATCCATTTAAAACACCTCTCAATACTTTTTATATATATTACACTTTTTACCTTTCAAAAACAACAGTGAAAGGTTATTTTTTTAATAATTTTTATAATTTTTTCAGTCCGTTTTTACACCCAAACCACAATATGTAGTGGGTTAAAAACGGACTTTTACTTTTTGTAGATTATTACAAAATTTACCGAAAAATTTTGGCACAAATAATCAAAAAAAGTGTTGACTATAAATTGTTTTGCGTTTATAATGGTAGCACAGGGGAGAAAAAGGGATGAAAAGGGATTAAATCCCACACCTTTTTCTTGGATTTCAAACGAAAGGAGAGAAGGACGTGGCATTCGGCGGTGTCCATTACCATTCACTTGATGCTAAAAAGCGTCTTTTCATACCGTCTAAACTTCGTGATGGTTTAGGCGATACTTTCGTTATCTGTAAAGGCCCCGAAAAGGTTCTCTTCGCTTATTCCAACGAAAAGTGGGACGAGCTTTGCGAAGAGATTATCGCTTCCGATAACCTCGATATGCAGCGAGTTATCTTCGAGGACGTTGTCAACGTTGAGGTTGACAAGCAGGGAAGAATTACTCTTAAGGCAGAGCTTTGTCAGTACGCAAACCTGACTAAAGAGGTTGTCGTAGCGGGCGTAGGCAAGCGTGTTGAAATCTGGGATAAGGCTACCCGTGAAGAGCATATGGCAAGAGCTCGGGAACAGAAAGACACCTATCCCAAAATCCATTTCTGATAAGCTATGGAGTTTTCACATTTCAGCGTGCTTAAAGCCGAGTCAATCGACGCTCTCAATATTAAGCCCGACGGTCTTTATGTTGACTGTACTGCGGGCGGCGGCGGTCACTCGCTTGAGATACTCAAAAGGCTTGACACGGGTAAGTTAATCGCTGTTGACCGTGACCCCGATGCGATTGAGGTCTTGAAAGAAAGATTTAAGGATTTTGACAACGTTGAAATCGTAAACGATACGTTTGACAATATAAGAGCCATTCTCGGCGAAAGAAAGGCCGACGGGATTCTCGCCGACCTCGGCGTCAGCTCTTTTCAGCTCGACACTGCCGAAAGGGGATTTTCGTTTCATAAGGACGCGCCCCTTGATATGAGGATGAGCAAAAGCGGCGTTTCGGCGGCTGACCTTGTGAATACGCTTTCAGCCGAAGAACTTACAAGAATTATCCGCGATTACGGCGAAGAAAGATATGCGAAGAGTATCGCTTCAAATATCGTTTCTTCAAGAAAAGAAAAACGAATAGAAACCACCTTTGAACTGGTGGACATAATAAAAAAATCAATGCCTATGAAGGCTATGAGGGACTCGCACCCCGCAAGGCGCACTTTTCAGGCGCTGCGCATTGAAGTCAACGGCGAGTTGGAAAAGCTTTCCTTTTCGCTTGACGAAATGTTTGACTGTCTTTCAGTCGGCGGAGTGCTTGCAGTTATCACCTTCCATTCGCTTGAGGACAGAATGGTGAAACAGCGGTTCGCTTCGTTCTGTCAGGGCTGTATATGCCCGAGGGAGTTTCCCGTTTGTGTTTGCGGGAGGACGCCGTCAGGCGAACTGGTGTTCAAAAGTAAAAAGCCCTCTGAAAAAGAACTTGAGATTAATCAGAGAAGCCGAAGCGCTATGCTTCGCGCCGTCAGGAAGTTGAAAGAAAGGGAGAAGGAAAATGGCTTACCCGACACCGAAAAGTCAATATGATTTCTCTTTGTTTGAGATGAAAACGGGCACGGCGGCCAATATCAGTACCGCCCCGAAAAAACGCGCCGAGGAAAAGAAGCCTCAGATGCGCGTTGTAGTCAACAACAAAAGAAAAAATAAACTTAATAAAATTGTTCCTGCTTCCGTTAAAAGAAATTCGGTTCTGAAGGCAGGCGCGGTTCTTTTCTGTTTGCTTGCAGTGCTCG
Source organism: Oscillospiraceae bacterium (assembly GCA_015066565.1). GTDB lineage: Bacteria > Bacillota > Clostridia > Oscillospirales > Acutalibacteraceae > Fimenecus. Next base: position 265,806 of record SVOB01000002.1, read on the forward strand.
GAATGGTAATTTATATGCAGGCGAAGCTCGATAACGTCAACCGTGAGATAGCCCGAACCGAAAAAACTCTTGAGGAAACGAAGAGCGAAACCGTAAGGCTTCAGATGGAACTCAATTCAATAATCTCCATTGACAAGGTTGAGGATTATGCGGTCAATACCTTGGGAATGGTTAAAATCGAATCCGGACAGGTCGAATACATTGACCTTTCGGGTGAAAATCGGGTTGTCCTTTCGGGGAACAAAACGCTCAACCTGCCCGCAGAAGAAAAAGCAGAGCTTGAAGAAGAAAACAGTTCTTCACAAAAATTAAAAATCGGCGAATACGGAAACTGATTTTGTAATAAAAATATATCGACGAGAGTTGGCGCACCGACTCTCGTTGTTTTGGAATTATAGCGAACTTTTTTAACCACTTTTCTACTTGATACGGAGTGTTTTTAATATGGCTCTTAAGCATTCGTTACGCCTTCGGGCGCGTGGAATTATAGCTGCCTCAGTTTTAACCGTTGGTGTTCTTTCGGTTATACTTCGAGTCGGCTATCTTTCTCTGTATAGGGGTGAAGAACTGCGCTACAAAGCCGAGCGCAGACAGTTAAGCGACAGCGTTATCACCGCCGGAAGAGGTACAATTTATGACTCTAATATGAAGGTTCTCGCTCAGAGCGCTTCGACCTGGCTTATATATGCCGTCCCGTCTATGATAAACGACGACAAGGACGGAGGAAGAACAGCCGAAGAAAAGATTGAGCTTCTCGTCGCCAATTTCGGCGAGATTTTAGGCGTCGACGAGGATGATATGCGGGAAAAGCTGAAAAATCACGATTCAGGCTATGTTAAGGTTGCCGGACAGGTAGAAAAGGAAGCGAAAGAAAGAATAGTCGATTTCAGAAGCGAATACGACTTTCAGGAAGTTATCGGTATTGACGAGGATTCGAAACGCTATTACCCGTATAACAGCTTCGCTTCTTCGGTAATCGGCTTTGTAAATGCCGACGGCGAGGGTAACGGCGGCGTTGAACAGGAATATAACGACGTTCTTACCGGCGTTGAGGGAAGAAGAATCACCTCAAAGAACGGCAGAAACGAAACTATCGGAACGGACTACGAAACCGTTTATGAAGCTCAGCAGGGCGCGGGCGTAGTTCTTACTATAGACGAAACAATCCAGTATTATCTTGAAGAAGCGCTTTCTCAGGCGGTAATCGACCATAAGGCTATGAACGCTTACGGAATTGTTATGGACGTTAAGACCGGCGCAATTCTCGCTATGTCAACAATGCCGGGTTATGACCTTAACGACCCGAGAACTATTTCAAACCCGAGACTTATTGATATGCTTCTTGAAGATGTTGACGAAGAGGAAGCGGAAGAAAAAACAGAGGAGGAAACAAAGCCCTCTGACGAAAAAGAAGAAGCAACAGACGAAAAGACTGAGGCTACAAGGGTTCTCACAAGTCAGCAGCAGAAAAAAATAAGAGAAAACGAAAACTATCTCAACGCGTTGTTCGCTCAGTGGAGAAACCGCGTTGTCAGCGATACATACGAGCCCGGCTCGGTTTTCAAGACCTATGTTCTTTCGGCGGCGCTCGAAGAGGGAGTAGTTGACGAAAACACGACCTATACCTGCGTTGGCGGTATTCAGGTCGCCGACAACTATATCAAATGCTGGAAAGCAGGCGGCCACGGTCACGAAACACTGGCCCAGGGTCTTATGAATTCGTGCAACCCGTTCTTTATTACAATCGGACAGAGAATGGGCGCAGATTTATTCTACAAGTACTTCGAAGCTTTCGGCTTTACCGAAAAAACCGGTATTGACCTCCCCGGCGAGGTATCGCCGAAAGCCGGAGTAACTTATCATACACTTGAGGGACTTAACCTCCCCGAGCTTTCTTCAAGCTCTTTCGGTCAGACCTTCCAGATAAGTCCTATTCAGATGATTACGGGTATTTCCTGTATCGCGAACGGCGGTTATCTTATGAAGCCCTATGTCGTTGCGAAAACAATCGACAGCGAGGGAAATACAATAACCGAGACAAAGCCCACCGTACGCCGTCAGGTCATAAGCGAAAAAACCTCAAAGCAGGTCGCTTCCATTATGGAAGAGGTTGTCTCTCACGGTACAGGTAAAAACGCCTATGTTGCGGGCTACCGCGTAGCGGGTAAGACGGGTACTTCGGAAAAGCTGACAAACGACGGTCAGTATATCGCTTCGTTCTCAGGCTTTGCGCCTGCGGATAATCCGAGAATAGCAGTTCTTGTCGCTATTGACGAGCCCAAGGGCGAGCACGGCGGCGGTGCAATAGCGGCTCCCGTTGTAGGTTCGATTTTTGAAAAAACTCTTGTATATCTTAATGTCGAAGCTCAGTATACCGACGAAGAGCTTGCGAAGATTACAAAAACTGCTCCGAGCGTAGTCGGAAAAACTGTTTCGGCGGCGAGAAACGAGGTTTCCGCAGCGGGCTTCTCAATTAAGGTTGTCGGCGACGGCGAAACGGTCGTTTCCCAGATGCCTGCGCCCAACTCCTCGCTTCCTGCGGACGGCGTAATAGTTGTCTACACCGAACAGGATTCGGCGGCTCAGACAATGAAGGTTCCTGACTTAACAGGTATGACAATAAGCCAGGCGAACCGCGCGGCGGTTGACTACGGCTTCAACATAAAGATTATCGGCGCAACCTATAATAACGGCGAGGTTGTATCCTACCGCCAGAGCCTTGAAGCAGGCTCCGAGGCGGAAATCGGAACCGTAATCACGGTTTACTTCAAATCAAGCGTAAACGTTGTAGACGGTTAATAATTCTATATATTCCACGGGGGAAAACAAATGAAACTAAGCGAATTATTAAAGGACATTAAAACGAACAGCTCTTACGAGGACAGAGAGGTTGTTTCCGTAACGGACAAATCCTCCGAAATCGTCGAGGGTTGCGTGTTCGTGTGTATCAAGGGCTCAAGGTTTGACGGTCATTCCGTAGCTTCAAAGGCTCAGACGCTCGGCGCCGCAGCCGTAATATGCGAACACAGCGTAGGCGTTGAAAATGAGATTATTGTTGAGAACACCCGTTCCGCTTATTCGAGAATATGCGCCGCATATTTCGGAAACCCGTCCTCAAAGCTTCACTTAATCGGCGTTACGGGAACGAACGGAAAAACAACTACAACCTTTATAATCAAAAGTATCCTTGAAACCCTCGGCGAAAAGGTCGGTCTTGTAGGCACGGTTAAAAACTGCGTCGGTGAAAAGGAATATGAGGCTTCGCTGACAACCCCCGACAGCAAGGATTTACAGAAGCTTTTCAGTGAGATGGTCTATGATAACTGCAAATACTGCGTAATGGAGGTTTCCTCCCAGGCGCTCGCTCAGGGCAGGGTTGACGGCTGTCATTTTGACGCGGCGATTTTTACCAATCTCACTCAGGACCACCTCGATTATCACGGCACGATTGAAAACTATATGGCGGCTAAGCACAGGCTGTTTGAAATGTGCGACAAGGCTATTATCAATGCGGATGATAACGCAAGCGAATATATGGTAAGCGGAACACAGTGCCGGGTTACAACATTTTCCGTTAAAAGCGATTTCGCCGATTATACGGCTAAAAATATTGTTCATAAGCCTTCGAGAGTTCAGTATGACCTCGTAGGCAAGGAAAATATCGGTAGGGCGCACGTCAATATCCCCGGCGGCTTCACGGTTTATAACTCAATGGGCGCCGTTATCTGTCTTACCGAGCTCGGTTTCGATTTTCAGTCGATTCTTTCAGCTCTCCGTATCTGTATGGGCGTTCCCGGAAGAGTTGAAATAGTACCTACCGAGACCGAATATACGGTTATTATTGACTATGCCCATACGCCCGACGGACTTGAAAACGTTATCAACGCTATGCGTGAGGTAAGCGAAGCGAGAATTATTACCGTTTTCGGTTGCGGCGGCGACAGGGACAGCACTAAACGTCCGATTATGGGCAAAATCGCGGGCGACCTTTCCGACGTTGCGGTTGTAACGAGCGATAACCCGAGAACCGAAAACCCCGACAGCATTATTGACCAGATTGTTGCGGGTATGGACGGTTGTAAGGCTAAAATAGTAAGAATTACCGACAGAACAGAGGCTATCCGTTATGCGCTTAATGAAGCGAAAAAGGACGACGTTGTTCTTCTCTGCGGTAAGGGTCACGAAACCTATCAGGTTCTTGCCGAGGGCAAGATTCATTATGACGAAAGAGAAATTGTAAAGGACATTTTAAATGAAACTCAAACTCAGTGATATTGCCGCCTGTCTCGGCGTTAAAACGGATAAAGAAGCTCTTATAACCTCTGTTTCGACTGACACGAGAAAGATAACTGAGGGCTGTCTTTTCATCTGCTTAAAGGGCGAACGCTTTGACGCTCACGACTTTATCCCCCAGGCGGTTGAAAACGGCGCGGCGGCGGTTGTAAGTGAAAAAGAGGTTGATTGCTCTGTTCCCGTCTTAAAAGTTGAAAGCACTCATAAGGCGTTGCTTGACATAGCCCGAATGTACCGTGAAACCTTTGATATTCCCGTTGTCGGACTTACGGGCTCGGTCGGCAAAACAACAACCAAGGAAATGATTTATTCCGTTTTGAGCGAAAAGTATAATACGCTCAAAACTCAGGGAAATTTAAATAACGAAATCGGACTTCCGACTACTCTTTTTTCGCTTGACGAAAAAACAGAAGCGGCGGTTATTGAAATGGGAATGAACCATTTCGGCGAAATTTCAAGGCTTACGAATACCTGTCTGCCGACTATGGCGGTAATAACGAATATCGGCGTTTCCCATATCGAGTTTCTCGGCTCGAGAGACGGTATTTTAAAGGCGAAATGCGAAATTTTCGAGGGCTTGAAAAAAGGCTCGTTTGCGGCGCTCAACGGCGACGACGACAAGCTGATAACCGTTAAAAAAGACGATTATAAAATCCTTCATTACGGCATAAATAATAAAGAGAATGACGTTCTGGCGCGTGACATTACCCAGAACGGCGAAAGCACCTCGTTCACTGTTTCCTTTAATAATAAGGAACAGAAGGTCACAATCCCGACTGTCGGGCTTCATAACGTCTATGACGCTCTTGCGGCGTTTACGGTCGGCGTTTGTTTTGACATTAAGCCTGAAAAAATAGCCGAAGGGCTTTCAAAATATGTTCCCGCGGGAATGAGACAGAGAATTAAAAATGTAAACGGTATTACGGTAGTTGAGGATTGCTATAACGCAAGTCCCGATTCGCAGAAGGCGGCTGTTGACACGCTTCTGGCGTTAAAAGGCAAAAGAAAAATCGCCGTTCTCGGCGATATGCTTGAGCTTGGCGAAAAATCGAAGGAGCTTCACGAAGAGGTCGGCAGGTACGTCAGCGAAAAGGGAATTGATATGCTTCTGACATACGGTGAGCAAAGTCAGTTTACCGCAGAAGCCGTTACAAACGGGAAAACCGTTTGCCATTCGTTTTCCGATAAAGGAGAGCTTACGAAAAAACTGCTTGAAACTCTTGAAAAGGACGACGTGGTGCTTTTCAAGGCGAGCAGAGGAATGAAGCTTGAGGAAGTAATAAATAATCTCTATGGGGAGTGGAATTATAATGAATAGATATTTCGCCTTGGCTCTTACGGCTGTTGTCAGCTTTATTGTTGCCTTTTTACTCGGGTTTGTGCTTATCCCGTGGCTTAGAAAACTCAAATTCGGGCAAACTATTCTGGACATAGGTCCTGCGTGGCATAAATCAAAGCAGGGAACACCCGTAATGGGCGGACTTATGTTCATAATTTCAACAATAGTTTCGATTGCGGCTACCGTTATCGCTTCGTTTATTCTTAAAACCGATATTATAGCGGGCGAAAGCGTAAATCAGGGACAGGTAAAAATCAAGATTTACGCAGGCATTCTTCTCGCCATAGGCTTCGGCGCAATCGGCTTTTTAGACGACTATATCAAAGTTGTTAAAAAACGTAACAAGGGTCTTTCGATTATTCAGAAAACAATTCCCCAGCTTGTAATTTCCCTTGCTTATCTCGGAACGCTCTATCAGTCGGGAAGCAGTTATATGTATATTCCGTTTGTCGGAAACGTCGATATGAAGTGGTTTTTCTTCATTTTCGGCATCTGCGTAATCTACGGCGGAATTAACGCGGTTAATTTCACCGACGGCGTAGACGGACTTTGCGCTTCGGTTACGGCGGCGGCTTCGGTAGGCTTTATTGCCATTGCCGTCCTTCACGGCTATTTCGGAGTCGGAATTGTCGCTTCGGCTCTCTTCGGCGGTTGTCTGGGCTATTTAATCTGGAACTGGCATCCCGCAAAGGTAATGATGGGCGATACCGGCTCAATGTTCTTAGGCGGTCTTGTGGTCGCTCTCGCTTATATGGTTGACTGCCCGCTTATTCTTCTCTTTATCGGTATTATCTATGTAATCGAGGGTATGTCCGACGTTATTCAGATAGGTTATTTCAAAATCACTCACGGCAAGCGTATTTTCAAAATGGCCCCCATTCACCACCATTTTGAAATGTGCGGCTGGAAAGAGACAAAAATCGTTACCGTATTCACGGTTATAAATCTTATCGGCGCAATAATCGGCGCGGCGATTTACTACTACGGAAAAATTGTTTAATTATTTTTAAGAGGTTTTATTATGCCACAGGCACAGACTAAAACTCAAAAGGGCAAGCTCGCTATATGGAGCGAGGGAAGCATTGATACGCCGTTCGCAATTATCGTAATGGTGTTGCTTGCTATCGGTCTTATTATGATGTATTCGGCAAGCTATACCTATTCGTATTACGACAGGGGCGACAGCTCCGCTATGATTAAAAATCAGGTTATGTTTGCGGCTATCGGCCTTGCGGGCATGGCGTTTGCTTCAAAGCTCAATTACAAAATAATAAAGGTTCTGGCGCCGCTCATCATGCTGGCAACAATAGGACTTCTTATGCTTGTTCTCGTTCTTCCCGAATATAAGCCGGGCTTCCACAGGTGGATTAACCTCGGCTTTACCACGTTTCAGCCCTCCGAAATCGCAAAATTCGCTCTGATAATTTTCTGCGCTTGGGGTATGGAGCGTCATCATTCGGTAATTACGGGAAAATCAAGGCTCAAGAGCAACTGGACCAGAAGATTTGAGGGAAGCGATATAGGAAGAATTATCACCGGCTCTCTCGGAATGACCGCCTTTTACGGCGGAGTAGTTCTTTTCGTCGCTATGCTCGTTTATCTTGAAAATCATATGTCGGGTACAATTCTTATGATTTGTATCGGCGCGTTTATGCTGTATCTCGGCGGCTTTAACCGTTGGTATTTTATAGCCGCTATTCTCGGCGTTGCTATTGTTGTTATCTATATGCTCGCCAACAGGCAGGAGATTATTAACGCCTTTGAAAACGACGAGGTAACAAACCCGATTTTAAAGGCGTATATGAGCCAGCGAATTGTAGCCTGGCTCGATAAGGATTTTGACCCGCTCGGCGCCCGTTGGCAGACTGACAACTCGATTTATGCCATAGGCTCAGGCGGCTTCTGGGGCGTAGGACTCGGCAATTCAAAGCAGAAGCATATGTATGTTTCCGAGCCTCAGAACGACTTTATTTTCTCAATTGTTGTTGAGGAGCTCGGCTTTATCGGCGCGGCTTTAATATTAGTTCTTTTCGGCTTGCTTATATGGAGAGGCGTTGTAATAGGAATAAAAGCCAAGGACCGCTTCGGCTCGCTTATGGCTATGGGAATTGTATTCCAGGTCGGTCTTCAGGTTGTTTTAAACGTTGCGGTTGTTACCGATTTTATACCGAATACGGGCATTTCGCTTCCGTTCTTCAGCTACGGCGGAACGTCGCTTGATATGCTGTTGTTTGAGATGGGCGTAGTGCTGTCAATTTCAAGGCAGGCTAATCTTGAAAAGCTGTCAACAATGAAAGCGGTGAAGAGTAAATGAAGGTAGTTTTTACCGCCGGCGGAACGGGCGGACATATCAACCCTGCGCTTGCCGCGGCAGGTGAGCTTAAAAAGCGTCATCCCGACGCGCAGATACTTTTTATCGGCGCAAAGGACAGAATGGAGGCAACTCTTGTTCCCAACGCGGGCTTTGAGCTCAAAACCGTAAGAATAAGCGGCTTTTACAGAAAAATAAGTCTTAAAAACCTTTTTAAAAATGTTGAAACGGTTTTCCATATCGCTACCTCGTCAATGCAGGTACGTAAGATATTAAACGATTTCAAGCCCGACGTCGTAGTCGGCTTCGGAGGCTACGCAAGCGGCCCCGCCGTAAGAACAGCCGCAAAAATGGGCATTAAAACCGCCATTCACGAGCAGAACGCTTATCCCGGAGTTACGAATAAAACTCTCGCAAGATATGTCGATACCGTAATGCTTACTAACGAGGCGGCAAAACAGCATTTGACGAGTAAAAACGAGCCGGTTGTTACGGGACTTCCCGTCAGAAACGAAATTCTCAACGCCGACCGCGCCTTTGCAAGAACCGAGCTTCACCTGAAGGACGACGATATTCTTATTCTTTCTATGGGCGGCTCTCAGGGCGCAAAGATTATTAACAGAAATATCGCAGGGATGATAACAAATCTCTGGAAAAATAAAAACCTTGTTTTCCTTCACGCTACGGGCGAATACGGCAGGGAATGGATGCCGCAGATGCTTCGTGATAACGGGGTTGAAATCGGCGATAACGTAAGGATTGTTGAATATATTAACAATATGGAGGTCGCTCTTCCTGCGGCTGATATCGTTATTTCCAGAGCAGGCGCTTCCTCTCTTTCCGAAATTGAGGCGCTCGGCAAGGCTTCTATCCTTATCCCGTCGCCGAATGTCGCCGAAAATCATCAGTTCCATAACGCTATGGCGCTTGTAAATAACGGGGCGGCAAGGATTATTGAAGAAAAGGATTTGACTGCCGAAAGGCTCACTGATGAGGTCAAAGAGCTTATTTCCGACAGCGAAAAAAGGCTTTCTCTGGGCGAAAATGCTTTGAAAATGGCTATGCCCGAGAGTAAAAAGATTATTTGCGATATAATTGAAAAATTAGCTGACTGAACTTTTTTAACGCGCTTCGCATAATATGTGCAGGGGAGTGTTGACTCCCTTAAAAGGGGTGCGTGAAATGAAGTTTTTAATTGAGGGCAAAAGAAGACTTTGCGGTCAAATTGACGTTCAGGGGAGTAAAAACAGCGTTCTCCCGATTCTCGCCGCGACGCTTCTGATAAAAGGGAAAAGCGTTATACATAATTGCCCGAGAATATCGGATGTAGATGCGGCTGTTAATATTCTTTCGGATTTCGGCTGTGTTATTGAGAGAAGTCTGAACACCGTGACGGTTGACGCTTCTTCGGTTTCCAACTGCCATGTCTCAGAATTCTTAATGCACCGTATGCGTTCGTCAATTCTTTTTCTCGGACCCGTGCTTTCGAGGTTTAAAAAGGCGGAGTTTTCTTCTCCCGGCGGCTGTGAAATCGGGCTTCGGCCGATTGACTTGCACCTGTCGTCGTTAAAGCTTCTCGGCGCCGAGGTTTGTGAAAAAAGCGGAACTGTTTTCTGCTCAGCCGAAAACGGACTTAAGGCGAACAGAATTCACCTGTCCTTCCCGAGCGTGGGAGCAACAGAAAATATATTGCTCGCTTCCGTCCTCGCAAAGGGGACTACCGTCCTTTCCAACGCCGCAAGAGAGCCGGAAATTACGGACCTTGCGAACTTTCTCAATAAGGCGGGCGCAAGAATAATCGGCGCGGGGGAGAGCACGGTAATAATTGTCGGCGCTCAAAAGCTTCATTCGGTTGAACACACCGTTATTCCCGACCGTATTGTAGCCTCTACATATATGTTCTGCGCCGCAGTGACAGGCGGGGAAATTGAGATTAACAAATGTGTTCCGACCCATCTTGAAGCGGTTTTTCCCGTTCTTGAGGAAGCGGGTTGCGTGATTAAAAGGAAAAATGATTCGGTTTTTCTTAAAGCTCCCGAAAGGCTTTCAAGAATAAAAACGGTCAGAACTATGCCTTATCCGGGCTTTCCGACTGATTTACAGTCGCCTGTGACGGCGCTCTTATCGGTTGCCGACGGAACCTCGGTTGTAACGGAAAACATTTTTGAAAACCGTTATAAATATATAAGCGAACTGAACAGACTCGGCGCTAATATCCGTGTTGAGGGAAGAACGGCGATTATTGACGGCGTTGATTCTCTTGCCGGAGCCAATGTCAGAGCGACAGACCTTCGCGGCGGCTTTGCGCTTGTGATTGCGGCGCTGAGCGCGCAGGGAAAAACTCAGATAAGCAATATTTTTCATATTGACAGGGGATACGAAAAACCCGAAAAGGTTCTTTCATCCCTGGGAGCAAATATAAAAAGGATTACCTGAAATGAAAACAACAAGAAATTCACCGCCTGTCAACAGACAGCCAATGTCCCGTGACGAAAAACGTCACGTAATATCACTTCAGAAGCATAAGCAACGCAAAAGAAGAAAGGCTATAACCCTTGTTTTACTTGTTCTTCTTATTGCCGTCGTCGGCGTTGTGCTGTCGCTGACAGTGTTTTTCAGAATAACCCAGGTTAACGTGGTCGCGTCGACAATCTATCCCGATGAACAGATTGTAGAAGCAAGCGGTATTAAACTGTCTGAAAATATGTTCCTTACCGATTCCGAAAAGGCGGCTAAAAAGATACAGGGAACTTTGCCCTACATATCGGACGTGAAAATAAAAAAGAGCCTTACGGGAAAAATTACCCTTACCGTAACCGAAACCAAGGCGGCTATGGCTTTTGTCGAAGGCGAAAATTATCTTATAATCAGCCCTGTGGGTAAGGTGCTTGAACGCTCAAAGCTCATTTCCGAGCACGTCTGTGTAATCGAAGGCGTCAGCTACTCCGAGGCAGAGGAGGGCAAGACAATCGTGCTTTCGGATATGACGGCGGCTGACGGCGAAACCGTGCTTCGCACAGGCGATAAGCTGTTAGAGGACCTTTTAATCGCCTACAGAGGCTCGGAGGAATATCTCGGCGGTAACATTTCCGAAATTGATATGAGCGATATAAACAATCTTGAGATGATTTACGAATACCGTATTTTACTTAAATGCGGCGACATTTCAAAGCTTGACAATACGCTTAAATTTGCGGGCGCTATTATTGAAAGGCTTAACGGCGAAAATCCTTATTACACGGGAACGGTTGACCTGAGAATAGAAAACAAGGCTTACTATAATGAGGGTGATTTTGAAACCGAAACCGAGCCTGAAACCGAGGAAGCGACCGACAAGAACAGCGAAAAGACGGAAGACGCCGACGATAAGCCTTCCGAAGAGGAAACAACGGAGAAAAAAGAGGATTAAAAAGCATTACAAAATAAGAAAAAATAAATATATAAAGGCTTGAATTTTGTAAATATATATGGTATTATGTAATTTGTAAATTTGTGTAGTTCCATAACAAAGATGTTAGGAGGATATAAAACAATGGCATTTGAAATTGACAACAATGTTCAGGAAGAAGCAACATTAATTAAGGTTATCGGTATAGGCGGCGGCGGCGGAAACGCCGTTAACCGTATGGCTAATTCCGGTATAGACGGCGTTGAGTTTATTGTCGCCAATACGGACAAGCAGGCTCTTGATTCATCAGCCGCTACCGTTAAAATTCCTATGGGTAAAACCGGAAGAGGCGCCGGCGCTCGTCCTGAGGTTGGCCAGAAGGCTGCCGAGGACAGCAGAGAGCAGATTGAGCCTCATCTTGAAAACGTTGATATGCTTTTCGTTACTGCAGGTATGGGCGGCGGCACAGGTACAGGCGCGGCTCCCGTTATCGCTAAGCAGGCAAGGGATAAGGGCATTCTTACGGTAGGTATCGTTACAAAGCCTTTCGATTTTGAAGGTAAGCGCCGTATGCAGCAGGCTGAGGCAGGTATTGAAGAGCTTGCTGAATGTGTTGACAGCCTTATCGTTATCCCTAACGACAGACTTAAATATGTATCGGACCAGAAAATCACCTTTGCCAATGCGTTTGAAATCGCTGACGGCGTTCTCTATCAGGGCGTTAAGAGCATTTCAGACCTCATTAAGGTTAAAGGTATGATTAACCTTGACTTCGAGGACGTTTCCGCAGTTATGAGAAACGCAGGCCGCGCTCATATGGGCGTTGGACGTGCTTCGGGTAAGGACAAGGCTGAGCAGGCTGCAAAGGCCGCTATCACAAGCCCGCTTCTTGAAACAACTATCGACGGCGCTAAGGGCGTTATCATTAATATCACGGCTGCTCCCGACATCGACCTTGAGGATGTTTATGCTGCTTCCAATATCGTTAAGGAAACTGCATCCGATGACGCTAACGTTATCTTCGGCGTTGCCTTCAACGAAGAGCTTGACGACGAAATGATAGTTACCGTTGTTGCTACAGGCTTCGGCGGCCCCGAAGATAAAAAGAAGAACCGTGACGCTAACTTCCCGTCATTCGACGAGGATACCGACATCAGCTCTTCTTCGGCAGGCATCAAGGATGAGGACATCATCGACGTTATGCACATCTTTGACAGAAACTGATTCTTTTTGAACATTTAACAATAACTTTAAGGCGGGAGAAAAACTCCCGCCTTTTTTCTTTTTTACAGACCCTATGATAAATATATTTATTGATAAAAATTTATAAATATGTTATTATAACTTAATAGGGAGGAAACGTGCTATGCGAAACTTGACTATGTTAATCGATTTATACGAGCTTACCGTCGCCGACAGCCTTTTCAGAAGCGGCAAGGGCGAAACGGTAGTTGTTTTTGACCTCATTTTCCGCCAGAATCCCGACAAGGGCGGTTTTGTAATAATGGCAGGGCTTGAGCAGGCTGTTGAGTATCTTCAGAGTCTTAAGTTTACCGATGAGGATATAGAGTTCCTTCGTGGAAAGGATTTGAGCGAGGAATTTCTCGATTATCTTAAAAACTTCAGCTTTACCTGTGACGTCTGGGCGGTGCCCGAGGGAACGCCTGTTTTCCCGAACGAGCCTATAGTTAAGGTCAGGGGCAAGGCGATTGAAGCCCAGCTTATTGAAAGTATGCTTCTTTTATGTATCAATCATCAGTCGCTTATCGCTACTAAGGCTAACCGACTTGTCCGCGCGGCTCACGGAAGAAATATTGCCGCATTCGGAACGAGAAGGGCGCAGGGCTTTGACGGCGCTGTTTACGGAGCAAGAGCCGCATATATCGGTGGTTGCAGTGAGATTGCGAATGTCAAGAGCAGTATGGATTTCGGTATTCCTACTCTTAACACCATGACCCATTCCTTTGTTCAGATGTATGACAGCGAGCTTGAGGCTTTCTGTGACTACGCAAAGGCTAATCCCGAAAACTGCAGTCTTATTGTCGATACCTACGACACAATTAATTCGGGTATCCCGAATGCGATTAAGGCTTTTGACACCGTGCTCGCTCCTATGGGCATAAGACCAAAGAGCGTCCGTATAGATTCGGGCGATATTTCTTACCTTTCCCAGAAGGTCAGAAGAATGTTGAACGCCGCGGGTTATCCCGACTGTGATATCGTAGCCTCAAATTCCCTTGACGAATATATAATCCGTGACATGATGCTCCACGGCTGTAAGGTCGACTGCTTTATTGTCGGCGAAAGGCTTATAACAAGCGCGTCTTCGCCGATTTTAGGCTGTGTTTATAAGCTCGCGGCGGTTGAAGAAAACGGAACTCTTGTTCCTAAAATCAGTCTGTCCGAAAACGTAAGCAAGATTACAACACCCGGCTCTAAAAAGGTATACAGACTTTTCGATATGACCAACGGAAAGGCGATTGCCGACTATCTTACGACCGAGGATGAAACGGTTGACGAAAACGAACCGCTTGAGCTTTTCGACCCCGATTTCATTTGGAAGAGAAAGACCATAACCCGCTTTGTTGCCCGTGAGCTTTTAGTTCCGATTTTCAAGGGCGGCGAGCTTGTTTATAAAAAGCCTTCTCTTGAAGAAATCAGGTATTACTGTTCAGAGCAGGTTGACACTCTTTGGGATGAGGTAACACGCTTTGAAAATCCCCATAATTATTATGTTGACTTGTCCGAAAAGCTTTGGAATATTAAAAACGAATTGCTTTTAAAATACAGAAACGGGGGCAAAAAAGAATGAATATATGGCACGATATTGAGCCTGAAAGAATTTCAAGAAACGCCTTTGACGCGGTAATTGAAATACCTAAGGGAAGCAAAATGAAGTATGAGCTTGACAAGACAACGGGTATGCTCCGACTTGACAGGGTTCTTTATACTTCGACCCATTATCCCGCGAACTACGGCTTTATTCCCCGTACCTATGCAAAGGATAACGACCCGCTTGACGTTCTTGTTCTCTGTTCCGAAAAAATTGAGCCGATGGCGCTTGTTAAATGCTATCCGATAGGCGTTATTTCAATGCTTGACAGCGGCGCTCCCGACGATAAAATAATTGCCATTCCCTTTAACGACCCGACTTATAATACATACAAAGACATAAGTCAGTTGCCTCAGCATATTTTTGACGAAATGACCCACTTTTTCTCGGTTTATAAAACCCTTGAAAACAAGGAAACGGTTATTGACGAGGCAAAGGGAGTTCTTGACGCAATAACGATTATTGAAGAGTCCATAGCTCTTTATAATGAAAAATTCGGTAAATAATAATGGGAACGACAATTCTTATTAAATATCTTATTATCGGATTAATAGCCCTTTGCGGCGTGGCGGTTGTCGGCGGAGTTGTTCGCTTTATTAAGCGTGCGGGAAGAAGCGCCGAGGCACAGGTAGTAAAAGAACTTGTTAATCTCGTCAACGAAAACGGTCTTGATTTTGTTTCCGAGCCCGAGCACCCGAGACTTATTTCAAATATGAACAGGATTTATCTTCCTCAGATTTTGAAGGATTTTCCCGATTTTGATTGGGACGAAATCCGTAAAATGCTTGATAATGAAATTTGTGAAAAGTATTCCGATAAGGATGATTTTGAAATCGAGGAAACCGTTATTTCAAGATATGAAAAAACGGGCAATAAAAAGCTTATTCACTGTGAATCTTCGGTTTCCTGCACTGAAAACGGAGTGAAAAAGTATTTTTGTATTCAGTCCGTTCTTACCTATACAAATCTCAAAAAGCTTGACGGTAACGGCGAGGAAACTCCTCAGGCACTCGTCTGCCCGAGTTGTGGTGCGCCGCTTACAAGAAGAGCCGACGGCGAAATAATCTGTGAATACTGCAGTACCGTCGTAGTCGGCGAAAAGATATGGACGGTTACAAGTATAAAAGAGAAATAATCGCAAGGCATATAAAAAGCCTTACCCTTGAGGGGAAGGTGTCACCGTAGGTGACGGATGAGGTGTGAAAAAGGCGACTGTAATCAGCCGCCTTTTTTTATATATTTTAGAATGTCAGCGCATACCCCGTCAAAGTTACTGTTTACATCATAATTTGAATATCTCAGTACTTGAATACCTAATTCCGAAAAATAGGAATCTCTTTTCTTATCAGAAATTTGTCCTTCTTCCATATAATGCTGTGAGCTGTCGAGCTCAATAACCAATTTTGCAGAAGAGCAATAAAAATCAACTATGTAGTTTCCTATAATTTTTTGGCGATTAACAATTACTGGTAAATCTTTAAGAAAATCGTACCATAAGTGTCTTTCTTCTTTTGTCATATCTCTGCGAAGCTTTTGAGCAAGCGGTTTTAACTTGGGATTGATGTTTTCATTCATTTTGACACCTCATCAGTCGCATAAATGCGACAGCTTCCCCTCAAGGGGAAGCCGTTTTTGCTTTCTCAATTTAATTCTTCAAGCTCTGTAACGGTGCGGGGATTCTTCCGCCTCTATTAATGAATTTAGCGGGGGAGTAGGTATTCACGGGCATTATCGGACAGGAGCCGAAAAGTCCGCCGAACTCAATTTCCTCGCCTTCTTTAACGCCTATGGCGGGAATAATTCTCACAGCCGTGGTCTTTGAATTGACCATTCCTATCGCCGCTTCGTCTGCGATAATTCCCGAAATAATTTCTGCGTTTGTATCGCCGGGAACGGCAATCATATCAAGCCCTACCGAGCAAACCGCCGTCATTGCTTCAAGTTTTTCTATCTTTAATGCGCCGCTTCTTGCCGCGTCAATCATACCTGCGTCCTCGCTTACGGGAATAAACGCGCCCGAAAGTCCGCCGACGTGAGATGAAGCCATTACGCCGCCCTTTTTGACAGCGTCGTTTAAAAGCGCAAGACAGGCTGTTGTTCCGCAGGCGCCGCACTGTTCAAGACCCATTTCTTCCAGAATATGGGCAACCGAGTCGCCTACTGCGGGAGTAGGGGCAAGCGATAAGTCAACAATTCCGAACGGAACGCCTAAGCGTTCAGCCGCCTGAGTTGCGACAAGCTGACCCATACGGGTAATCTTAAACGCCGTTTTCTTAACCATATCGGCAACCTCTGTTATGTTTGCCTCGGGTATTTTTGAAAGCGCGCTTCTTACAACGCCGGGACCCGATACGCCCACGTTTATAACGCAATCCGGCTCGCCTGCGCCGTGAAAAGCCCCCGCCATAAACGGGTTGTCGTCAGGCGCATTGCAGAATACAACCAACTTCGCCGGACCCCAGAGTCCGCTGTCCTTTGTCTTTTCGGCACATTCACGGATTATTCTGCCCATAAGCGCAACGGCGTCCATATTAATACCGGCCTTTGTTGAACCGATATTGACCGAAGAGCAAACCCTGTCGGTTATGCTTAACGCCTCGGGAATTGAACGGATAAGCTCCTCGTCGCCTGCGGCAAAGCCCTTCTGAACAAGAGCCGAATATCCGCCTAAAAAGTTTACGCCGACAGCCTTTGCCGCCCTGTCAAGCGTCTTTGCGTATTCAATCGGGTTTCCGCCGCTTGAAGCGCAAATCATAGCAATGGGCGTAACCGAAATTCGCTTATTGATAATCGGAATACCGTATTCCTTTTCAATCTGTTCAGCCGTTACAACAAGCTTTTCGGCCTTTTTTGTGATTTTGTCATATATTCTTTCGCACGAAACCTTAATGTCCGAAGAAGCGCAGTCAAGAAGCGAAATGCCCATTGTGACCGTTCTTATATCAAGGTTTTCGTCCTGAATCATATTAATAGTTTCAAGAATATCTTTCGTATTAATCATACTTTTTTACCCCGATTAAATGTGGTGCATTGAATTAAAAACGTCCTCGTGCATAACGTGGATAACAAGGTTCATTTCTTTTCCCTCGCCAGTAAGCCTGTCCGAAAACGAAGCGAAGGGTACGTTGATTTTTGAGGCGTCAACAAGCATAATCATACAGAACATATCCTGTAAGATTGACTGTGAAACCTCGATAACATTGACGTTGCACTCCGAACACAGAGCGCTGACTTTTGCGAGAATGCCGACCATATCTCTGCCGACAACGGTTATAACAGCTCTCATTTTATTTCCCTCCATAAAAATATCGGTTTATTTTATCATAATTTTTTCTTTTTCTCAACAAATAATTGCCAATAAGTGTATAAATATGTTATATTTGTTTGTAGGGAACACATTTCCCGCCTAACGATAAAAGCCCCCGGAGGTGTTTTATGAAAATTAAAGCTGCGGCAAAAATCAATTTGCTTCTTGATATACTTAAAAAACTTGATAACGGCTATCACAGCCTTTTTATGATTATGCAGTCCGTAAGCTGCTTCGACGAGGTTGAGGTAAACCTGACCGACAGCGGTAAAATTGTAATTGATTGCTCAAATGCGGCTCTCGCTAATGACGAAACAAATATTGCCTATAAGGCGGCGAAGGCGTTTTTTGATTATACAAAGCTCGAAAACAGGGGACTTGAAATTAAAATTCAGAAGAATATTCCCATGGCGGCGGGGCTTGCGGGCGGAAGCGCTGACGGCGCGGCTGTAATTTTTGCTTTGAACAGGCTTTATGAAGCGAAGCTCAGCGATAACGAGCTGAGAAAAATCGGCGTTAAGGTAGGCGCCGACGTGCCGTTCAGTCTTATGGGCGGAACTGCGCTCGCTTTGAATATCGGCGAAATTTTAGCGCCTCTTCCCGAAATTGAGGATTGCTTTATCGTTCTTGCGAAGCCCGACGAAGCCGTTGCAACGGGCGGCGCCTATGCTTCATTTGACAAGGCGCATAATATCCGCCATCCCGATAACGCTTCAATGCTCGAGGCTCTTGCAAACGGCGATAGCGAAAGGGCGTTTGCACTTGTCGAAAATGTTTTTGAACAGGTTATTGACGTTCACGCCCGCCCGTATATTAAAGATATAATGAGAAAATTCGGCTGTAAGGCCGCCTGTATGAGCGGAAGCGGACCTACGGTTTTCGGAGTTTTCGATACCGAAAAAAAGGCGAATGACTGCGCCGAGGAGTTAAGAAAAACTATGAAAGAGGTTTTCGTTACTACCCCGACCGAAAAGGCGATAGAGATAATCGAAGAATAAAACCGAATAACATTTTTAAAACCGTCCAACACTTAATGTGAAAGGACGGTTTTTTATGCGAAATAAAAATTTTAAAATCATTGTTTCATCAATACTTATCGGCTTAATTTTTTCTTCTTATATAAGCCTTGCTTCGTTTATTTCTTCAAGCGAAAATATAAGGGCGAATGTGTTAAGGCTTCATATTAAGGCAAACTCTGATTCCGACTTTGACCAGAGCTTGAAATTAAAGGTCCGCGACGAAATATTAAAGGTCGGCGACGGTCTTTTTTCGGGCGTTAAAACGCTTGACGAGGCGGTTGAAAAAAGCGAAAAAACAGGCTCAGTCTTTGAAGAAACGGCGAGAAGAGTTATAAAAGAAAACGGGTGCGATTATCCCGTAAGGGTTGAAATAGGAAAGTCGTTTTTCCCCGTAAAAACCTATGAAAACGGCGTAACCCTGCCTGCAGGCGATTATACCGCCGTTAAAATTCTCATAGGCGAGGGAAAGGGACATAACTGGTGGTGCGTTATGTTTCCGCCTTTGTGTCTGCCCGCCGCCGAGGGCGAAAAAGAGCTTTCCGACGTTCTTGACGAGGACGCTTTTAATCTGACAAAATCCAATCCGAAATACGAGGTCAGATTTAAAATCGCCGAATTATTTGAAAAAATCTGTTCAAAGGCAAAATAACACTTAACAAATTGATATATATTTGATATAATAAATATAATTATATTTTAAATTGGGAGAATATGGCTATGCTTAAGTATTCCATTATTCCGAAACCCGTCAGATATGACGCAAAGGAAACCGAAATTGAAATTTCGACCAAAACGAATGTGCTTTGCTCGGAAGAGTTTGTCGAGGTCGGCAAGTTCCTCACTTCATATCTCAAAACAAATCCCGACGGGCAGTCAAATTCAATAAGAATAAAAAAGGTTAACGGCATCGCTAAGGAGGGATACGCCCTCTATACCGAAAACGGCGATGTCTACATAAAGGCGTCCACTGAAGCGGGCGCTTTCTACGGCGCGGTTACGCTTAAATGGATTTTGCTTCAGTCGCCTAAGAAAAACGGCGTTGCAAGGGTCAGCGGCTTCTTTATTGAGGATAAGCCTCAGTATGACCACAGGGGACTTCTTCTCGACGAAAGCCGTCATTTCTTCGGAATTGACACCGTCAAAAAGCTTCTTGACAATATGTCAATGTTAAAGCTCAACGTCTTCCACTGGCACCTTGCCGACGACCACGGCTACCGACTTGAAAGCAAGGCTTTCCCGCTTCTCAACGAAATAGGCTCTGTGCGTAAGTCAAACGGACTCGGCAAATATCAGGATAACGAAACCTACGGCCCGTTTTACTATACCTTTGAGCAGGTTGAAGAAATTGTTTCCTATGCTTCCTCGCTTCATATTTCGGTTGTACCCGAAATTGATATGCCAGGTCACTGCAGTGAGTTTTTAGCGTCTTATCCCCATCTTTCAAGCAGTGACGAAAAGGTTGAGGTTGCCGTTATTAACGGCGTTATACCGAATCTTCTCAATGTTACCGACGAAGGATTATATGATTTTCTCGGAACGCTGTTTGACGAAATCTGTCCGCTTTTCCCCGACGCCCGTTTTCATATAGGAAGCGACGAGGCAGTCTATACCCAGTGGGAAAAGAATGAAAAAATCCAACAGTTTATGAAGGATAATTCTATTGGAAATGAAAAGCAGTTACAGATTTATTTTATAAACCGAGTTGCGAAAATGCTTTCCGAAAGAGGTAAAAGAGCTGTGGCGTGGAGCGACTGCCTTGAAGAAAATGTTGACGAAAGCGTTATCTGTCAGCTCTGGCGCAGTCAGGACAAGGCTCACATTTTGCCTCAGGCTGAAAAAAGAGATATTGTCGTTTCCCTGACGAATCACTTTTATCTTGACTATTCCCATAAGGCGCTTCCGATAAACTCTGTTTATTCTTTCAACGAAAAGGCTTTGAAATTAAATAAGCTTAACAAAAAAATAAACGGAATTGAAGCGGCTCTCTGGAGCGAATTTATTACGAATGAAAGCTCTCTTGAATGCGGCGTGTTCCCGCGCCTTTCGGCTGTTGCCGAGGTCGGCTGGACAGCGCTTGATAACAGAAACATCTATGACTTTAAGCGCAGGGAGAAATTCTATCTTCTTATGCTTAAAGGCAGGAATATAAATTACTACCGTCCTAAGAACAGACCGTTCGGCTGGTGGCTGGGCAATATATATTCAATGGGCGAAAACGGACTTGATTATCAGAAAAACGAAAAGAAAAAAGAAAGGGAAAGAATTAATTAATGAGTTATCTTAACTACATTACCCTCGCCGGCGGCGTAGGAATGTTCCTTTACGGAATTAAAATAATGGGCGAGGGACTTGAGCTTGCGGCAGGGAACAGGCTCAAAAAAATGCTTGAAAAAATTACGAGCAATAAAATTATCGCCGTGCTTGTCGGCGCAACGATTACAGCGCTTATTCAGTCCTCGGCGGCGACAACCGTTATGGTAGTCGGCTTCGTTAATACGGGGCTTATGCAATTAAGCCAGGCTGTCGGCGTAATAATGGGCGCTAATATCGGTACGACAATGACGAGCGTGCTTATTTCGCTTAACTTAAGCGACTTTGCGCCGATATTTCTGCTTCTTGGCGTAGTGCTCATTATGTTTTCAAAAAAGAAAACAGTTAAATTTGTCGGTCAGGTTATAACGGGCTTCGGTCTTCTGTTCCTGGGAATCCACACTATGTCGTCGTCTATGGCGCCATTGAAGGACAGCGAAACGTTTCAGGGCTTTCTTACAAAGGCTACAAACCCGATTTACGGAATTTTAATCGGCTTTGTAATCACTGCTATTATGCAGTCGTCGTCTGCGTCTATCGGCGTTCTTCAGTCAATGGCAATTCAGGGTATCGTACCTATCGGTTTTTCTGCCTACGTCCTTTACGGACAGGAAATCGGTTCGTGCGTACCCACGCTCATTTCGACTATCGGTACAAAGACTAATTCAAAGCGCGCGGCTATGATTCACCTTCTTTTCAACTGCTTCGGCGCTCTGATGTTTATTGCTATAACGATGTTTACGCCGTACCTTGATTTGATTAAGCATATTACGGACAATCAGGTTGTTCAGATTTCTATTATGCATATTCTTTTCAAGGTTATAAATACGGTTGTTCTCTTACCGTTCTCAGACTGGCTTGTAAAACTGTCCTGCAAGATTATTCCCGAAAAAGAGGGAGCCGAAAACGCTCTTACTCTTGAGTATCTTGACGACCATATTCTTACAACTCCGCCTATCGCCGTTCTTCAGGCGGGAAGAGAAACGCTTCGTATGGCTTCGCTTGCGAGAAACAATCTGTCAATTGCCGCAAATATGCTTCTTAAATGCGATTTGAAAAACTATGACGAGGTGATGAAGACAGAGGAGCTTATTAACTTCCTTAACCATAAAATCACTCATTATCTTGTTAAAATAAACGCTCTTGAAATCAGCCGCGAGGATGCAAAATATATCGGACGGCTTTTCCACGTTGTAAACGATATTGAGCGTATCGGCGACCATGCCCAGAATTTAGCCGAGGCCGCCGCAAATGAAATTGAAGAAAAAATTGAGCTTTCGGAAACGGCAAAGAGAGAATTGAAAAATATGCTTGACACCGTGCTTAAACTCATTGACGAGTCAACGGCTTCCTTTGAGTCCCAGTCGCTTGATTTAGAAAAAGCTAAGGTTATTGAAGCGCTTGAGGAAGAAATCGACTCTCTTAAGGACGGTTATCAGATGTCGCATATCGAACGTCTTAACAACGGCGAATGCGGGGTTAAAGCGGGTATGCTTTTCATAAATACTCTTACTGACTTTGAACGCGTCGGCGACCACGCTGAGAATATAGCCTGGGCGGTAAAAACTAAGCCCACAAAACAGGAAATGCAGGTGAGTGCGGAATGAATTTTAAAAGAATAGGTGCTAACGATTTGGTTGAGGGCTTTGCGGTTGTAAAAAGCTGTGATAAAAAAACCACCCAAAGGGGAGCGACTTATCTTGATTTAATGCTTTCTGACAAGGAAGGCTCAATGAACGCTAAGCTCTGGGATTATAAGGAAGATACGGAGTTATTTGAAGCGAACACTCTTGTAAAGGTCAGGGGTCAGTTAACCCAGTTCAACGGGGCTGACCAGCTCAGAATTGAAAGAATAAGAAAAGCCGTTGAAGCCGACGGGGTCAATATTGCCGATTACGTTCCCTCGGCTGAATATACGGGCGAGTTTATGCTTTCGGAGATAAAAAAGGTTGTTTCGTCCTTTTCCGACGGCGACCTGAAAGCGCTTACTGAATACATAATTAACGATAATGAGCAAAGGCTTCTCTATTTTCCGGCGGCATTTAAGCTTCACCACGCTTTCCGCGGAGGGCTTTTAATGCACACCCTTTCGCTTGTAAGGATTGCGCAGAGGGTTTGCGAGGTCTATCCCTTCGTAAACCGTGATTTGCTTCTTTGCGGCGCAATTCTTCACGATATTGCGAAGCTCGACGAGTTCAATGTTTCCGACACGGGAATTGCAAGCGGCTACACTGTTGAGGGCGAGCTTTTAGGTCATCTTGTAATGGGCGCTATGAAAATTGAAAAGGCGGCTGAGGAATTAAAAATTCCGAAAGAAAAAACCGTTCTTGTCGAGCATATGCTCATTTCTCATCACGGCGTACCCGAATACGGCGCGGCGGTAAGACCGAGAACTCTTGAAGCCGAACTGCTCTCGCAAATCGACCTTATGGACGCTACTGTTTTTGAAATCGTTTCGGCGGTTTCTCCTCTTGCGCCGGGCGACTTTTCCTCACGTCAGTGGGCGCTTGACGACAGACGTTTTTACCGTCACGAATACGAAA
Source organism: Oscillospiraceae bacterium (assembly GCA_015066565.1). Taxonomy (GTDB): domain Bacteria; phylum Bacillota; class Clostridia; order Oscillospirales; family Acutalibacteraceae; genus Fimenecus. The sequence continues at coordinate 289,149 of SVOB01000002.1, forward strand.
ATTTTGAAGAAAAAACAAAGCTGGATTAAACTATGGACTGGACAGAAATAAAAATCGAAATAAATTCCTCCGATATTGAAAAGGCTTCGGATATAGCGAATATGGTTGTGCCTTACGGCATCTATGTCGAGGACTACCGAAACCTTGAAACCGACGCGGTTGAAATCGCGCATATAAATTTAATTGACGAGGAGCTTCTCAAGAAGGATAAGTCTATAGGCTTTATCCATGTTTATATGCCACTCACCGAAAATCCGACGGAAGCGATTCTTTTCCTTGAAGAGCGTTATAACGCCGAGGGAATACGTCATAAAATAGATAAGAGCGTATGTAAAAACGAGGACTGGGAGAACAACTGGAAAGAGTTTTTTAAGCCTATGAAAATCGGCGAAAAGCTTCTTATCCGTCCTCTCTGGATTGACGAATACGACCCTGAGGGCAGGGCGGTTTTAAATATCGAACCCAGTCTTGCTTTCGGTACGGGTAACCACGCTACGACAAGGCTCTGTCTTGAAACGCTTGAACGCTATGTCAAAAAAGGCTCAATCGTTCTCGATACGGGCTGCGGAAGCGGTATCCTTTCAGTCGCTTCGCTTCTTCTCGGCGCTTCAAAGGCTGTCGGAGTTGATATTGACTCGCTCGCGGTCAAAACCGCAAGGGATAACGGACTTGTCAACGGCTTTAAGGAACCCGAGCTGACTTACATAAAGGGCAATCTCGCCGATGACGTTACGGGCAAATTCGATATAGTTGTTGCGAATATTGTAGCCGATATTATTATCCTTTTTTCAAAGGATGTCGGCAAATTTATGAAAGAGGACGCCGTCTTTATCACGTCGGGTATTATTCTTCCCCGTGAGGACGAGGTGAAAAAGGCGTTTGAAGAAAACGGCTTTGAAATAATCGAAAGAAACGAGAGCGACGGATGGCTTTCATTCGTCTGCAAATTAAAATAAAACAGGTGAAAAAATGTTACCTTCAAGAGTTTATGCCGAGATAAATCTCGACACGGCAAAACAGAATATGAAAAACATAATGGCGCTTGCGGGCGAGGGGACCGATGTTATGGCGGTCGTCAAGGCTGACGGCTACGGCCACGGCGCCGTTCGGCTCGCAAAAGCCTACGAGAGCATCGGCGTTAAATTTTTCGGCGTTGCTACCGCCGAGGAGGCGCTGTCGCTTCGTCAGAACGGTATTTCAGGCGATATTCTTATTCTTTCCTATGTCTTTCCCGACAGGTTTGAAGCGGTTATAGAAAACAACGTCATAAGCACTGTTTTTGACCTTGAAACCGCAGAAATGCTTAACGAAACGGCAAAAAGACTGAACAAAAAGGCGAGAGTACATATCAAGCTCGATACGGGTATGGGCAGAATCGGCTTTATTCCGAATGAAGAAAGCCTTGAAGCAATTAAGAAAATCGCTTTAAAGGATTATATTTCGCTTGAGGGAATTTACAGCCATCTCGCCTGTGCGGATGAAAGCGACCTTACTTCAGCGAGAAACCAGATTGAGCTTTTTGACGGCTTTTGCAACAGCCTTAGCGAAAACGGTGTTGATATTAAAATAAGACATATCAGAAACAGCGCCGGAATTATGAATTTCCCCGATTATAAAACGGGACTTGTGCGTTGCGGAATTATAGCTTACGGTATTTATCCGTCAAATGAGGTTGACAGAAATAAGCTCGATATTAAGCCGATTATGCAGCTGAAGAGCCGTATTTCCTATGTTAAAACGGTTGGCGAGGGCTTTGCAGTAAGCTACGGCTCAACCTTTGTGACCGATAAGAAAACGGTTATTGCTACCGTTCCCGTCGGTTACGGCGACGGCTATCCGAGGGCGTTGTCGAACAGGGGATATGTTCTTGTGAACGGAAGAAAAGCTAAAATCATAGGACGAATCTGTATGGACCAGTTTATGATTGACGTTACCGATATCCCCGTAAAAAGAGGGGATGAGGTCATACTTATAGGCTCGGACGGAATTAACGAAATAACGGTTGACGATATTGCTTTTGTCAGCGGCGGCTTCAATTACGAAATAATCTGTGATATTAACGACAGAGTTCCGAGGGTTTATTATGAAAACGGCAAAGAGGTTGAAACCCTTGAATATAAGGTGAGGAGTTAAGGATATGGAATTTGATGCATTTGACGCGGGTATTGAGCTTGGCGGTCTGAGAACAAGAGAGGACATTAAGCTTTTAATCTGTTATCTTGTTAAAAGCGTTGACGGACTTACAAAAACAATTCTCAACGAAACCATGCAGGAAAGCGGGCTTGCCAATTATTTTGAGGTCAACGGCGCTTTGAGCGAGCTTGTTAAATACGGGAATATCACTATTGAATACACCGAGGATGACGAGGTGCTTTATATTACCGAAAACGGCAAGCAAGCGGCAGAGGAGCTCGAAACCAACCTGCCTAAAACAGTTAGGGAAAAGGCGATTAACTCGGCAATCCGACTTATGACCCTCGCAAGACGACAGCAGGAAAACAAAATCGACGTTGAAAAGACCGAAAAGGGCTATAACGTCACGTTTACCCTTGCCGACGGAGACGACGAGCTTATGAAGCTGACCGTTTTTGCGGCGGACTCAATGCAGGTTGAATTGCTTAAACAGAACTTCCTCAATGACCCGGTAAAGCTTTATTCCAATATCCTTTCGGTGTTGACGGTTGAATAAATCAGAGTACGGCGGGAAAAAGCTCCCGCCGTTTTTTTCGGTATTTTGTTCAATCTTTTATACTAATCTTTATACCTTTTGTAACTTGTTATTTAAGGTATATTTTGTTAAAATAAAAAGGATAAAAAACTTCTTTTCAGGAGGAAAAATATATGGCAAAATATGTTCTTGCGCTTGACCAGGGAACAACCTCATCACGCGCTATTCTTTTTGACAAAAAAGGTAATATCTGTTACAAGGCTCAGCATGAGTTTGACCAGATTTATCCTAAGGCGGGCTGGGTTGAGCATAATCCGATGGAAATTCTCTATTCTCAGTTCCAGTCAATAACCGAGGTTATTTCCAATATTTCCTCGGCTTCGGAAATTGCAGGTATAGGTATTACTAACCAGCGTGAAACTACTATCCTCTGGGATAAAGAAACGGGCAAACCCGTTTATAACGCTATTGTATGGCAGTGCCGCAGAACTGCCGAAATGTGCGAAAGAATCAAGCTCGACAAAGAGCTTTGCGATTATATCAAGGAGCATACGGGACTTATCGTTGACGCTTATTTCTCGGCTACTAAAATCCGTTGGATTCTCGACAATGTTCCCGAAGCGAGAAGACTCGCCGACGAAGGCAAACTCCTTTTCGGTACTGTTGAAACCTGGCTTATCTGGAACTTGAGCGGCGGCAAGGTTCACGTTACCGACTATTCAAACGCTTCAAGAACAATGCTCTTTGACGTTGACCGTCTTTGCTGGGACGAATATCTCTGTGATAAGCTCGGCGTTCCGATGAGCCTTCTTCCGACTCCCGTACCTTCAAGTCAGGTTTACGGCGAGGTTGCTCAGAATATTATCGGTCTTGAAGCTATTGCGGGTGTTCCGATTTCCGGCGCAATCGGCGACCAGCCCGCAGCTCTTTTCGGTCAGGGTTGCTTTAGTCCCGGCCAGGCTAAAAACACATACGGCACAGGCTGTTTCCTGCTTATGAACACGGGCGACAAGCGTGTTGAATCGAAAAACAATCTCGTCACCGGCGTTGCCTGGGGTATCGGCGATAAGGTTCAGTATGCTATCGAGGGCTCGGCGTTCAACGCAGGCTCGGTTATCAAATGGCTTCGTGACGACCTTAATATGATTGATACTCCCGCGCGTTGCGACGAGCTTGCCGAAAGCGTTAATGACGCAAACGGAATTTACCTTGTTCCCGCTTTCACGGGTCTCGGCGCTCCTTACTGGGATATGTATGCAAGAGGCTGTATCGTAGGTCTTACCCGCGGCGTCAACAGAAGACATTTCGCCCGTGCGGTGCTTGAGTCAATCGCCTATCAGATGACCGACCTTCTTGAAGCTATGCGCGAGGACAGCGGTATTGAGCTTACCGAGCTTCGTGTTGACGGCGGCGCTTCTGTTTCCAACATTATGATGCAGATTCAGGCAGATATGATAGGAACTCTTGTCAACCGTCCTAAGGTCGTTGAAACAACGGCTCTCGGCGCTGCTTATCTTGCGGGTCTTGCCGTCGGCTTCTGGGCTAACAGAGAAGAAATTGAGTCAATCCGTGAGGTTGATAAGGTATTTGTTCCCAAAATGCCCCGCGCTCAGCGTGACGAGCTCTATAAGGGCTGGAAAAAGGCTGTTGAACGCGCAAAGGATTGGGAAGAGCACTAATTCAATAAATAAAACTAAACGGCTTTCCTCAGGGAAAGCCGTTTTTACTGACTTGTAAGAATTATTATGATTTGATATAATAAAACAAACTGATAAAAGGATTTGAAAAAATGAGTGAGATTAAAACAGCGGCAACCGCTTCGTTCACCATGAACTATTTTTCGTTCGGAAAGGGCGAAAAGACCCTTGTTATTCTACCGGGCTTAAGTGTTCAGAGCGTAATGAATTCGGCTGATATTATTGAAAAGGCTTATGAAAAAATTGCCGAAAGCTTTAAGGTTTTTGTCTTTGACCGCAGGAACGAGCTGCCCTCTTCATATTCGGTTTACGATATGGCGGACGATACCGCCGAGGTATTTGAAACTTTAGGGCTTAAAGACGTTTATATTTTCGGCGCTTCTCAGGGCGGAATGATAGGCCTTGCGCTTGCTTCTGAATATCCGTCGCTTGTTAAAAAGCTCGTGCTCGGCTCCTCGGCAGTTCATATTACCGACGGTCAGTTTTCCTCAATTAATAAATGGATTGAGCTTGCCAAGAAAGGCGACGGCCCGGAACTCAATATTGAAATGGGTAAGGTTTTATATCCCGAAGCCATTTTTGAAAAGTTTAAAGATACTCTTGAAAAAATGGGCGAAACAATAACCGAAAACGAATTCAGACGTTTTATTGCTTTTGCAGAGGGTACAAAGGGTTTTGACGTTACAGAAAAAATTGAGAACATAAAATGTCCCGTACTGTCACTCGGCTCAAGGGATGATAAGGTTCTTCCGGGCGCCGCCGAGACAATTGAAAAACTGTTTTCGGGTAAAAAGGATTTTGAAAGCTATATGTACGAGGGCTTCGGCCACGCCGCCTTTGATACGGCACCCGATTATAAGGAAAGGATGTTGAAATTCTTATTAAAATAAAAAATAAAAGGAAGGTTTTAAACCTTCCTTTTCTTTTATTCTTTATCGGTTTTCGGCATTTTCTTAAGCTCGAAGAACAAAAACGACGTCGCGAGAATAAACGTAAGCGTGTCCGTTACGGGAGCGGCGAAAATTATTCCGTTCAGCCCGAAGAAATATGAAAGCGTCATTAAAAGAGTCCAGAGAATGATTAATTGCTTTGACAGCGCGATAATCGTGCCCTTGCCGGGCTTTCCGATTGCAGGGAAGAAGGTCGAACAGAAAATCTGAACTCCGTTGAAGAAAACGCAGGCGAAAAAGCCTCGCGCGTAAAACGCCGCGAATTCAAAATATCCGTCGCTTCCATCGCCGAAAATACCGACAATCTGTCTTGGAAACAGTTGCATTACGGAAAACATAACTATCGAAATAACCGTTGTTATAACAAGCGAAATTTTAACCGTTTTTCTTACTCTTAAGTATTTTTGAGCGCCGTAGTTAAAGCTGCATATAGGCTGCGCACCCTGAACAATGCCTATTACGAACGCAAGGAAAATCATATTGATTTTCTGAAGAATGCCCGCAACTGCAATTGTAACGTCGCTTCCGTAAACAGATAAAGCGCCGTATTTCTTCAGAAGATTGTTTACGGTAATCTGAATTATGAGCATTGACGACTGAAAGGCGAAGGACGAAAACCCGAGCTTGAAGAATTTCAGCATAAACGGGAAACGCGGAATAAAATCGCTTTTCTTAAACTTTACGTTTTTAAAATGAAGAAAATATCTCGCTAAAAGAAGCGCCGAAACAATCTGACTTATTACCGTTGCCCATGCGGCGCCCGCAATACCCATATTGAATTTATACATAAACAGCGCATCGAGAAAAATATTGAGTATTCCGCCCGAAACGATTGAAATCATTGAATAGGTTGAGCTTCCGTCGCCTCGTACAATCGGGTTTGTGCCTGTTGAGAAAAGCAGAAACGGAATACCGAACGAGGTAATCGAAGAATAAGTTACGGCGTATTCAAGAATATTCTCCGTTGCGCCGAAGGCTATCATCAACGGCTTTAAAAACAGTTTAACAAGAATACAGATTATAATTCCCGCTATAATCAGGGTCGAGAAAGCCGTTCCCGCAAATTTTCTTGCGTCCTCTTCCTTTTTCTGACCGAGGCTCAGGTTGTAGCCTGCCGCCGTACCGATACCCGTCATAAGTCCTATCGCCATACAGATAGTTGTCAGCGGAAAGGCTATGTTTGTCGCCGCGTTTCCGAGATAACCGACAATGTGACCTATAAAAATCTGGTCAACAATATTGTAAAGAGCGTTGACAAGGTTAGCTATAACAGCGGGTACGGCGAGTGAAAAAAGCAGCTTTGAAATGCTTTTCGTACCCATCGGGTTTTTCGTTTCTTCCATTCCTTTTCTCCCGTTTTTTCCTTTAGTTTCAGTTAATTATAAGTTTTTTTATAATTCTTGTCAACGAAAACAGAGATAATATTTGTTGATTTTGCAATAATATTTAAGCGGATTTTAGTTCAATATGCCGAAAGGTGATTGCAGGTTTTATCGGATAATCCGCTCGGCAGGAGTTAGAGTATTTTTCTTGCAATAATATGTAATATTTGTTAAAATAATTATTTAGATATTATTTTTCGGCAGGTATTGGAAATGAAACTGTTATTTGAGCTTTTCATAACCTTTTTCAAGCTCGGCGCCGTAACCTTCGGCGGCGGCTATGCGATGCTGCCCATTATTCAGCGTGAAGTAGTTGAAAAAAAGAAATGGGCAACCGAGGAAGAGGTGCTTGATTATTACGCAATCGGTCAATGCACTCCCGGAGTAATTGCCGTAAACACAGCCACGTTTATCGGGCAGAAGAAAAAGGGAATTTTAGGCGGAATAGCCGCAACTCTCGGCGTTATATTCCCGTCGCTTATAATTATAACGGTTATCGCGGCGTTTATAAGAAATTTCGCCGAATATAAGGTCGTTAAAAACGCCTTTGCGGGAATTCGCGTCTGCGTTGCCGTACTTATAGTAAACGCAATAATCAAGCTCTGGAAAAAATCGGTTGTTGACGCGGTAACGTTCTGTATTTTCCTTGCCGTCACCGCGCTTTCGTTTTTCCTTGACGTTTCGCCGATTATTTTCGTCGTCGCGGCGGCTGTTATAGGAATAATCGTGAAAAATCTGGAGGTGCGTAAAAAATGCTGATGCTCCTCTTAAGACTTTTCTATGAATTTTTCAAGGTCGGTCTGTTTTCGGTCGGCGGCGGACTTGCAACTCTTCCGTTTTTACAGGAAATGGGCGCGCGTACGGGCTGGTTTACAACCGAACAGCTTTACGATATGTTAGCCGTTTCCGAGTCAACTCCCGGACCGATAGGCGTAAATATGGCAACCTATGTCGGCTTTACCACGGCGGGCGCTGCGGGAAGTGTTGTGGCTACCCTCGGGCTTGTAACGCCGTCGGTTATCGTTATTCTTATCGTCGCTCTTTTCCTTAAGAACTTTAAGGACAACAAATACGTTAAATCCGCCTTTTACGGACTTCGCCCCGCTTCAATGGGGCTTATCTGTACGGCGGCGATAGGCGTTGTTCTTATAACCCTTTTCAATATTGATTTGTTCAGGGAAACGGGAAAAATTATCGACCTGTTTTCCTTTAAGGCGATAATTCTTGCCGTCGTGCTGTTCGCCTTGAGTAATATTTTCAAAAAGATTCATCCCGTAGTGTGGATAGGTCTTGCCGCCGTCGTCGGTATTGTATTCGGCTTTGCGGCTTAGTTACTCGTTTTTGTCGAACATATCCCTGAGTCTTTCAAGAGCCTTTTTTTCAATCCTTGAAACGTAGGAACGGGAAATACCGAGCTTTTTGGATATTTCCATCTGGGTTTTAGGCTCGTTCCCGTTAAGCCCGTAGCGTTCGGTAATAATGAGCCGTTCTCTTTTATCGGGCAGTCTTGAAACGAACCTTCTTACCTTTTCGCTTTTGATTTTAAGGTCGAGGTCGTCTGCTATGCTGTCCTCGGAATATATAACGTCTATAAGGGTAAGCGGGTTTCCCTCGCTGTCGGTGTCAATCGGCTCGGAAAGCGAAATATCAAGGCTTGTTTTCTTTTTGCTCCGAAGATACATAAGTATTTCGTTTTCAATACACCTCGAAGCGTAGGTTGCAAGCTTAATTCCCTTGTCGGGATTAAAGGAGTCAATCCCCTTGATAAGACCTATTGTTCCGATTGAAATTAAATCCTCCTGCTCTGAATAGGCGGAGTAATATTTCTTGATAATATGAGCGACAAGACGAAGATTATGTAAAATAAGCGTTTCTCTTGCGCTTTTGTCGCCGCTTTTCATTTTTTCAAGCTCTTCTTTCTCTCTCGCGGAAGAAAGCGGCTTCGGAAAAGATAATTCGCTGCCGAGATGAAGCATTAAAAAAAGCATGCTTCGGGCAACGGAAAATAAAACTGAAAACATATAAAACACCCCGTTTTAATATATGTTTTCACTTTTGACTTAGTGCAAGTACATTCTTTTTTGGGAGAAAAAATTATGTTTAACTGGGGACCGTATTCAAAAAAATACTTCGGCGTATCGAGAATAACCGAAAGCTCCGAGGACAGGGGAGCGAGGTTCGATTTTATCTGCTCGCCCGCTATGTCCAATTCCGATACAAGAATGCCGAACGTAACTCTTCCCGTCGGCTGGCATCCGTGGTCGGCATCGGGTGACCTGTCCTATTATTCCTACCGTGTTGACCTCGAGTGGAAGGACAAGGTATATTCTGACGTTTCGTTTGTTTTGCTCGACAGCGAAAGCGTGCTTGTCAGAACCGAAACAGTAAATAATTCCGAGCTGATGCAAAACTGTCTTATAAACTATTTTTCGGCTATTGAGTATCCTTATGTTTATAAAACCGAAGCGGTTTTGCCCGAAAAGAATATATTTATAAATTCGGTTGATTATGAAAGCTATCATTATGAGCTGAACTCCCCGTGGAATTATCATACCTGCGACGGCCTTAAAAGAGGCGAGATTTTAAACGACGGGTTTGTCTGCCATAACGGACTCGGCGACAATACAAGAAACCAGTACCGTCTTAAAACTTATCCGCCTTTCGGCTTTACAAAGGGCGACAGCGTAAGCTATAAGATTAATTCTTCCGAGAATTTTGTCAGACCCGTTCTTGCGGTTCGTTACAGAACTGTCAGCGGCTCGGACGCCGACTTTTTACTCAACGGAAAGAAAGTTGAATTTGAAAAAAGCGAAGACTTTAATATTGCATATTTTGAAATTGAAAACAAAATCGGTTCAATCGAACTTATTTCACTCGGAACAGGAGGAGTCGAACTCGATTTTCTTGCCGTTATTGAAAGCGGCGAGAGTGTTTCAACCGTCAGGAAAGAATATAAAAGAAAGCCTGAAATTGAAAATGAGGTTCTCACTGACGGAACAATCAGTCGTCTGACTTACAGCGGGGTAGAAAAGCCGTTTGAAATAAGAACTTTCAATAAAAACACCCGCTTCCGTAAGATTAACACGGGCTGCCTTGAGGATTGCCCGACCTCGCGTCTTTCCCAGGCTGACGAGAGCTTTGACAATATGCTCGAAACCTTTTCGGGCTCTTTTTCCGAAAAACATTCTGACGAGGGCTATTATCATAACTGTGTCACACATTCAATCTTTATCGAATCGGGTGAAAGCGCAGTTGAATACGCTGTGGTTTCTTTCGGCGAAACCGAATACAAAACTCCCGAAGAGTACGAAAAAATCTACCTTGCCGCAAAGGAAAAGGAAGAAAAAATCACTCTTAACGAGGACGGCAAAAAATATGAGTTCTCAAACTCTCTTTTAAGGGCGGCTATGCTTACAAACACGGTTTATCCGCTTTATAAGCAGGGTGAATTCATTGTTCATCACACTCCGGGCAAGCGCTGGGACTCCTTCTATTCCTGGGACAGCGGCTTTATAGGTCTTGATATGCTTTATCTCAATGGGGATAATGCGAAATTCATTCTTGACACATATCTCTGCGATGAAAACAACCCCGATTTTGCTTTCCTTTTCCACGGCTCGCCCGTGCCGGTTCATATTTACGAGCTTTTTGAAATGTTCAATATGTACGAAGATAAAAATATCGCCCTGTCATATTACGAAAAGGCGAAGCATTACTACGATTTTCTTGCGGGCAAGGTCAGAAACAGCGCTGCCTCAAAGTTTAAAACAGGGCTGACAACGACCTTCGACTATTTCTATAATTGCAGCGGAATGGACGATTTGCCGCCGCAGGTTGAAATGTATAACAGAAATATTCAGGATTACACAGCGCCCGTAATTTCCTCGTCTCAGCTGATACGTTCGGCGAAGCTTCTTAAAATAATGGCATCAAAGCTCGGAAAACAAAACGATATTGACGTCTTTAATGAAGATATAAACCGGCTGACCGACGCTTTGAACAGGTATTCGTGGGATGAAGAAAGCGGATATTTTTCTTATGTGGTTCATAACCCCGACGGCACGTTTAAGGAAAGGCTTAAAACCGAAACAAACGAAAACCTCGACAAAACAATCGACGGAATGTACCCGCTTATTTCGGGCGCAGTAACAAGTGAACAGAAAGAAAAACTGCTCGCTCATTTAAAGAGTGAACAGCAGCATATGAGCAAGGTCGGTATCAGCGCGGTCGATATGACCTCGTCTTATTACACCGATAACGGCTACTGGAACGGCAACGTCTGGTTTTCGCATCAGTGGTTCTTCTGGAAAACAATGCTCGACCTCGGCGAAACCGATTTTGCGTTTAAAATTGCCGAAACCGCCCTTGAAGCGTGGAAAAAGGAATGCGAATATTCCTATTACACCTTTGAAATGGTCAACATAAAAACGGGCAGGGGAGGCTGGTTCCATAATTTCGGCGGACTTTCCGCGCCGATTAACCTCTGGTCCTTCGCCTATTTCAGAAAAGGCACGTTCAATTGCGGCTTTGACTGCTTTGTTAAATCTAAAAGCTTTTCGCCCTATTTTACCTCGGCTGAAATTTCGCTTGAGTATTTCGGTGAAAACGATAAATATTCGGTTATAGCCGTTCTTGACGGTGAAAAGGATTATTCGGTTCTCGTTAACGGAAAGGAATATAATAATTATCTGTCACGAAAGAAAGGCGAAATTGAAATTACGCTTGACGGCTCAATGAAAAACGTTGAAATAACAATAAAATAATCAACTCGTATAATCCTCAATCAGCTGTTGAAGCTGGGCTTTTGTCGAGGCGGTAAGTCCGTTGCGAATGATGACCTGCTCGTTATACGGCAGGGAAGAAACATAGACGTCAAAAACCTCAAAAGGCATTGAACTGTCGTTTTCAAAAGCGGCAATCCGTCCGTCATATTCGGAAAGGCGGTATTGAGCGGTTATAACAGTATGATTTTCGGGTGTAATTTCAGTTGCCGTTCTATCCGAAGCGAACGCCGAAAGCGAGAGCGCAAGAACGAAAACTTCAATGTATTTAATCGCTTTGAGTACAAGCGGATTCTTTCTTTTCAAGCAAAATCACCTCGGGTTTATTCTGCCCGAATTTTAATGTAATTAAACTTTAATAAAAAAGTTTAAAAAAACAGTTTCATTTTCAAGGTTTTGTGATATAATAATTAAAATAGTGTAAATATGTTCATTTTTACCTTTATTTCAGGAGGATATAATTCTTTATGGCATCACAAAAGGCAAGCATAAAAGCCAAAAAGAAGAAAAAAGTTAAGAAAGAAAGAACGCCTCAACAGATTAAGCGACGCAGTATTTTATTTACTGCGTTCTTGTGCTTGGTAATAATCGGGGCGATTGTCGGTCTTTCCGTTGTGGGCTATGTTGTTCACGACGTTGTTTCCGTTGTCAACGGCGATAAGGTTATTGACCTTAACGTCTACAAGGAAAATCAGGACCAGACCACTATCATCTACGCTTATGATGAAGACGAAAAGCTTATCGAGCTTAAAAAGCTTCACGGCACCGAAAACCGTATCTGGGTTGATATTGACAAAATCCCTCAGGATTTTCAGGACGCCTTTATCTGCCTTGAGGACAAGCGTTTTCTTTCTCACCACGGCGTTGACTGGTTCAGAGTTGCTTCTATTTTAAGAAAGGGCGGCTCACAGGGCGGTTCGACTATAACCCAGCAGTTGATTAAAAACTTAACTCAGGAAAATAAGCGTACCTTCGTTCGTAAATACCGTGAAATCGAGTACGCATTGAACCTTGAAAAATACTATGATAAAAACGAAATCCTTGAAGCTTATATGAACACTATTTACCTTTCCCACGGTTGCTACGGTGTTCAGACTGCTTCGGCTTACTATTTCGGAAAGGATGTTTCCGAGCTTACTCTTGCCGAGTGCGCCTGCCTTGCGGCTATAACCCAGTATCCGTCGGCAAATGACCCGACAATTCATCCCGAGGATAATTATTACAGGGCAAAGGTTTGTATCTACGCTATGCTCGACCAGGGTTGCATCACTCAGGAGGAGTATGACGAGGCTCACGCTCAGCTTGACGAGGGTCTTACCTTTACCGAGGGTAAGAAAAAGGTTGATAATGACGAGGATGACAAGGAAAAGGAAGAAGAAAAAGAAACTGTAAATAACTACTATATCGACTATGTTATAAGCAGCGTAATTCACGACCTTGTTGAAAAATACGATTACACCTATCAGCAGGCTAACAGAATGATTTATTCGGGCGGTTTGCGTATTTACGCCGCGGTTGATATGAAGGTTCAGGATCAGATGGAAGAAATCTACGTCAACCGTGAGGGCTTTGCCAACGACGAGGTACAGTCGTCAATGACCGTTATGGACTATGAGGGCAGGGTTTGCGGTATAGTCGGCGGCGCAGGTGAAAAGACCGAAAACCGTTCGCTTAACCGTGCGGCAGACAGTCCCCGTCAGCCCGGTTCTTCGATTAAACCGTTAAGCGTTTACTCCGTTGCGATTGAAAACAACGAGGTTACCTGGTCAACTATGCTTCCGAACTACGGCATTATGACTCTTGACGGCTCTATCTGGCCTAAAAACCAGGGTGGTATTACGGGTTCGCCTGATGAGCTTATTCCCGTTCAGAAGGGTATTGCGCGTTCGCTTAATACAATTTCAGCCCAGACGCTTAAACGCGTCGGCGTTCATACGAGCTTTGAATGGCTTGTCAATAATATGCATATTTCAACGGCGGTTACTGAGGGCGATTTGAGCGACGAGGGCTATTCACAGCTCGCTACGGGCTCAATGAGTTACGGTATTACCACTCTTGAAATGGCGGCGGCTTACGCGACCTTCGGTAACGGCGGTGTTTATTATAAGCCTTATTGTTACTATAAGGTTACCGACAGCACGGGCAAAACCATTCTTCTTCAGCATGATGACGACGGTGAACAGGTGATGTCGGGCGATACGGCTGAAATTATGTGTAAGCTTCTTCAGACCGTTACAACCGACCCGAGCGGTACGGGCGGCGCTTATTCGATAGCGGGCTTCCCGACTATGGCTAAAACAGGTACTACTACCGATAGCTTCGACCGTTGGTTCGCCGGCGGAACTCCCTATTATGTAGCGGCTGTCTGGTACGGTTATGATAAAAACAGAGAGGTAACCGACAGCGGTAACCCCGCAGGTCGTATTTTCAGAGAGGTACTCAATCCCGTTCACGAAAACCTTGACCGTTCAAAGACCTTTGTTACAAGCAATACCGTTGTTCAGCGGGCTTACTGTCTTGCAACTGGAGATCTCGCTACTGACTCCTGCTCTAAGACCGCTGTAGGCTGGTATTCGGCGAGCCACCTGCCTAAGACGTGTACGGGCGACGGTGAGGAAGAGGAAGAGTCCACAACAAAGAAGAAGAAAGACAAGGATAAGGACAAGACCACAACCAAGGCTGACAAGACAACCGAAAAGACCACTGAAAAGGAAACAACCAAGCCGACAACCACTGAAGAGCAGACCACGCCAGAGTCCACAACAGAAGCTACAACCAAGGACCCGAATATCATTGACGAGTGGGATGGCTGATATGATAATGCTTTCAGTTGATTACGGCGATAGGAGAACAGGTATTGCCTGTTGCGATAATAAAGGACTTATCTGTTATCCCGTAACCGTTATAAATGACGGCTATGAAAAAAGGGTTATAGAAAAGGTTTCCGAAATAGCTAAGGAAAAGGGAGCCGAAAGAATAGTTGTCGGTCTTCCTAAAAATATGGACGGAAGCGAGGGCTTCCGTGCAAAGGCGTGTGAGGAATTCGCTTTAAAGCTCAAAGAGGTTTCGGGTATTGAAACCGTTCTCTATGACGAAAGGCTGACTACGGTTTACGCCCATAAAGCCCTTAATTTCACTGACACGAGGGGCAAGAAGAGGAAAGAGGTTGTCGACGCTCTTTCGGCTGTCGTTATTCTTGAGGATTATTTAAAGAGCCTTAAAAATTAATTACGGCGACAAATTAAAACGTTTTTTTCGACCTGTTATCGGTATAATGATAACAGGTCGATTTTTTATGGTTATTTACATAGATATTCTTGTTGTTCTCAATTTTTTTATTAATTTTCTTGTTCTTTCCGCCGCGGCGGCGTTGCTTCACGAAGAGCTTTCACGCCTGAGGCTTTTGCTGTCGGGTCTTTTCGGAGGGCTTTATTCTCTGGTTATACTTCTGCCCGATATGGGCGAAGCGGTTTCGGTGTTGATTAAAATTGTCGGCGCGGCGGTAATGACGTTAATCGCCTTCCGTCTTAATTCGGCAAGACGCTTTTTTCGCCTGTTCGGTTGCGTTTGCTTAATCAGCTTCGCCTTTGCGGGACTTATGCTCGCGCTGTATCTTTTATTCAAACCCGAAAATATGGCGGTCAATAACGGCTCGGTGTATTTTCAGATAAGCGTAAGGCTTTTTGTTGTGTTTGCCGTTGCCTGCTATCTTCTTATCAAACTGCTTCTGTTTCTTATAAGAAGATATGCTACGCAGGACCGACTTTGTACAGTCACTGTTGAATGGCGCGAAAAATCCGTTTCCGTTAAAGCGTTAGTTGACACGGGTAATTCGCTGACCGATGTCTTTACAAATAAGCCCGTAACTACAATTGAGAAAACGGCGTTGAAAAAGGTGTTGCCCGACGAAAACGAGCTTAAGCTTTTGGGAAAAACGAGCGTTGTTCCCGTAAAAACGGCGCTCGGAACAGGACTGATGAATACCGTCAGAGCTGACAGAATGATAATTGAATATGATAAAAAAAGGTGGGTTATCACTTCGCCCGTAATTGCCCTGAGTGAAAGCGATTTGTCCTCGGGTGATTATCAGGCGCTGATAAACCCAATGATTTTTGAAAGCGGGAAAACAGAAAATGAAAAAGATAATAAAACTGTTTAACAGCCTTCTTTTAAGGCTTCAACTTAAATTGAAAAAAGAGCCCGTACACTATATCGGTAACGGCGCAACGCTTCCCGAGCCTCTGACAAAGCAGGAGGAAGAAGAGGTTTTCGCTTCTCTTATGAGAGGGGAGGAAAGCGCAAAGGAAAAACTGATTATTCACAATCTCCGACTTGTTGTATATATAGCGAAAAAGTTTGAGCGCTCGGGGGTCTCAACCGAGGATTTGACTTCAATCGGAACAATGGGGCTGATAAAAGCGGTTAATACCTTCCGACCCGAAAAGAATATAAAGCTCGCAACCTACGCTTCAAGGTGCATTGAAAACGAGATTCTTATGTATTTAAGAAAAATCGGCTCAAGAAAGGTTGAGGTTTCTATTGACGAACCGCTTAACACCGATTCTGACGGTAACGAGCTGCTTTTGTCGGATATTCTTGCGAGCGAAGCGGATACGGTAAGTCACGGCGTTGAATATGAGGACGAAAAGAAAATGCTTCTTGAAGCGGTCAACTCGCTTGACGAGAGGGAAAAACAGCTTATGTATCTTCGTTTCGGCTTTGACGGCGGCGAGGAGCATACTCAAAAGGAGGTCGCCGATATTATGGGTATTTCCCAAAGCTACATATCCCGCCTTGAAAAGAAAATAATCCTCTCACTTAAGGAAACGCTTACAAATCAGATGAAATAAAAAAATCGGTATCGCCGAGGCGATACCGATTTTTATTAATTATACTGTTGTTTCAAGAAATTCGAGTTTGCCTTTAACCGTAATTTCGCCCGAAGAAGCGGGAATAAACACGCTGTCTCCCTTTTTAACGTTAAGAGTTTCGTTTTTATTATTTATTTCACCCTTGCCGTCAAGCACAAGCAGAGAAACAAACGATTTTTCATCGGCAAAAAGCCTTGTTCCCTTTTCCGTTTTAAAACGGGTAACCTTAAACAGCTCGTTACTTGTCAGAAGCGTTTTTTCAAAGTCTGAGTTCTTTTCTGTTTCGCCCTCAGGCAAAGCCGAGTGCGTCGGCTTTTTACAGACAGTTACGTCAACCGCCTTGTCAATATGAAGCGGTCTCGGCTTTCCGTCCGCGCCGAGGCGGTTATAGTCGTAAACACGGTAGGTGGTGTTTGAATTCTGCTGAATTTCAGCGAGAAGAATTCCCTTGCCTATAGCGTGAAGAGTACCCGATTCAATAAAAAAGAAATCGCCCTTTTTAACCTTGACGTGATTCACCTTATCAAGCACCGTGTCGTTTTCAATTGACTGACGAAATTCCTCCGAAGAAATATCTTCTTTAAACCCGTAAATCAGTTCGGCGTCTTCTTCACAGTCAAGAATATACCAACATTCCGTCTTGCCGAATTCGTGTTCGTTCTTGAGCGCGTATTCGTTGTCGGGGTGAACCTGTAACGACAGGTTGTTTTTGGCGTCAATCAGTTTTATGAGAATCGGAAAAAAGTCAAATTTCTTTCCGTTTTCGCCGAGCATTTCGTCGGTTAAAACCTCGCTTAACCGTTTTCCGTCAAACCTTCCGCCCTTAACCGTGTTTTCTCCGTCCTTGTGACACGAAAGCACCCAGGCTTCGGCTGTTTTTTCAAGGTCATTTTCAAAGCCGAAATCGGTTTTGAGCCTGTTGCCGCCCCAGATATAATCCTTAAAAACAGGTGTGAGTAAGAAAATAATAATCACCTCCGTCATTTTTCAATTCAATTCTATCAAAATATAACGCCTTTTTCAAGTCGGCCCGCCACCTTTTTTCGCTGTTTTTTGTTGCATAAATATTCAAATCATAGTATAATACAGTGTAATTTAAAAAGAAGCGGGGTATTGAAGATGAAATATACCGAAATGACGACGGAACAGCTCAAAGCCGAGCTTAAAAAGGTCCGCCGTCAGTACGAACGAATCAAAGGACTCGGGCTTAATCTCGATATGTCAAGGGGAAAGCCTTCTCCCCAGCAGTTATCTCTTTCTGAGCCTATGCTTTCAATGAAGCTCGGAAGCGACGACTATTTTAACGAGCAGGGTATGGACTGCCGAAACTACGGCGGGCTTGACGGCGTAATCGAGTGCAAGCGAATTTTCAGCGAAATTCTTGAAGTAAATACCGATAATATTATCCTCGGCGGCGTGTCGAGTCTTAACCTTATGTACGATTTTATTTCCCAGTGCATGACCCACGGCATAGGCGAAGAGCCCTGGCTTTCTCAGGGCGACGTCAAATTTATCTGCGCCGTTCCCGGTTATGACAGGCATTTCGCTATTGCCGAGTATTTCGGAATTGAAATGGTGCTTGTCGATATGACCGAAACAGGTCCCGATATGGATGCTGTTGAAAGGCTTGTTAAGGACGAAAAGGTTAAGGGAATGTTCTGCGTCCCCAAGTATTCAAACCCGACCGGCGTTACATATTCCGACGAAACTGTAAGACGTTTCGCCGCTTTAAAACCCGCCGCAAAGGATTTCAGGGTTATCTGGGATAACGCCTATTGCGTTCACGATTTTAACGACCACCCCGATAAGCTTCTAAATATCTTTGAGGTCGCCAAGGAATACGGCAGCGAGGACCTGTTTATAGAGTTCGCTTCAACCTCAAAAATCACTTTCTCGGGCGGCGGAATTTCCTGTATCTGCGCTTCGGACAGCAATATCAAGATGATTAAATACAGGTTTTCACGCCAGACAATCGGCAACGACAAGCTTAACCAGTTAAGGCACTATAAGTTCCTTCGCGATAAGGACGGCGTTATGAAGCTTATGAGAAAGCACGCCGAGCTTATTGTTCCCAAGTTTGAAAAGGTTTTAGAGGTTCTTGACAGGGAACTCGGCGACCTCGGCGTTGCCCATTGGACCAGACCCAACGGCGGTTACTTTATCAGCTTTGACGCTACGTCCTGCAGCGCCAAGAGGGTAGGCGAGCTTTGTAAGGAAGCGGGAGTTACACTCACTAATGTCGGCGCAACTTTTCCCTATAATAAGGACCCCAATGACAGAAATATAAGAATTGCCCCGACGCTTCCGCCCGTTCATGAAATTGAAAAGGCGGCTGAGGTGCTTTGCCTTTGCGTAAAGATGGCGACTCTTGAACATTTGCTTGAACAGTGATATGAGTAAAATTATTTTTGACGGAAAAAAGGTAGGAATGTTTGTTTCCGCTGTCGTTGCGGCGGCGGGAAGCTCGTCGCGCATGGGCGAGGATAAACTGTTTATGCTTCTCGACGGCGTTCCTGTCCTTGCCCGAAGCATAGCGGCTCTTGAAAAATGCGAATATATTGACGAAATAATTGTCGTTACGAGGGCGGATTTGATTACAAGGGTCAATGCTCTTGTAAAGCAATATGACTTTACAAAGGTTTCGTGCGTCTGCGAGGGCGGTGAAACGAGGGCTCAGAGCGTCAGGAAAGCGGTTGAAAACTGCAGTGACAAGGCAGGGCTTTTTGTAATTCACGACGGCGCAAGACCGTTTGTCAAAGAAGAAACCGTTAAAAGAACTGTTGAAGCCGCCTTTAAATTCGGCGCGGCGGCCTGTGCGGTAAGGGTAAAGGATACAATAAAGCTTGTCGATAAAGACGGCTTTGTAACCGATACGCCCGACAGAAACACTCTCCGTGCAGTTCAGACGCCGCAGGTTTTCAGGAATTATATTTATAAAGACGCTCTTGAAAAAGCCGATGACAGCGTTACGGATGACTGTATGACGGTTGAAGCGGCGGGCTATAAAGTCAAGCTCGTTGAGGGCGATTATACAAACATAAAATTGACAACGCCTGACGATATTCTATCTGCTCAGGCTATTCTGAAAGGCAGGGGAGAATAATGCTTAGAATAGGACAGGGCTATGACGTTCACCGTCTTGTCGAGGGGCGAAAGCTCATTCTCGGCGGCGTTGAGATTGATTATCCGTTAGGGCTGTTAGGTCATTCGGACGCCGACGTTCTGCTCCACGCAATTTCCGACGCTCTTCTCGGCGCGGCGGCTCTCGGCGATATAGGAAAGTATTTCCCCGATACTGACGGAAAATATTGCGGCGCAGACAGCCTTCTTCTTTTAAAGGATGTTGTCAATATGCTAAAGGACAACGGGTTTAAGCCCGTCAATATTGACGCTACAATAATTGCCCAGAAACCGAAAATGGCTCCTCATATTGAAAAAATGAGGGAGAATATCGCTTCGGTTGTAGGAATTGACAAAGAATTTATAAACGTCAAGGCGACTACCGAAGAGGGCTTGGGCTTTACGGGCGAAGAACTCGGTATCGCGTCAACGGCGATATGCCTGATTGAAAAATAAAAATGAAAACAGCCACCTCATATGAGGTGGCTGTTGTATTTAGGCTTCCCCTTGAGGGGAAGCTGTCAACCGTCAGGTTGACTGATGAGGTGGAAAAGCAAATAAAGGGTATTTCTACACCTCATCCGTCTTGCCTTCGGCAATCCACCTTCCCCTCAAGGGGAAGGCTTTTTTACGCTTTCTTACAAACGCCTTTGGAATCTGCTTTCCATTTAACGCCGCTTACCGAAAACGTCTTGCTCTTATACATTACACAATCGGAACCGAAATAGTATTTCTTTCCGCTCAAAGAAGCAAACTTACTCTTATAAGCGATACAATCCTTACCGATATAATACTTTTTACCGCTTACGGAAATGAGCTTGGATTTATATGCTACGCCGTCTTTTCCCATATAATATTTCTTGCCGTTTACGGATATGAGCTTGCTTGTGTACGCTACGCCGTCAGCGCCCATATAATATTTCTTTCCGTCAACCGAGATAAGACGCTTTGTATAAGCAACTCCGTCCTTGCCCATATAGTATTTTTTACCGCTTACGGAGATGAGCCTGTTTGTATAGGCTATGCCGTCTGCGCCCATATAATACTTTTTGCCGCTGACTGAAATTAATCTCTTTGTATAAGCCGCGCCGTCAGCTCCCATATAGTATTTTTTACCGCTGACGGAGATGAGCCTCTTTGTATACATAGCTCCGTCCGTGCCGAAGTAATATTTTTTGCCGTCAATTTCGGCGAGCTTATGCGAATACATTTTTCCGTCAGTTCCGAAATAATACTGCTTGTCGTAAATAGTCTGCCAGCCGGTTACCATATAGCCCTCGGCTTCGTCAAGATAATAAACGTCCGTTCCTATTTCGGTAAAGCCGTATTGAACAATACCCTCACCGTCGGCATAATACTTTTTACCGCCGTCGGTGAACCAGCTGGTTACCTTTTGATTGTTAATATAATAATAAACATTATCGTTTTCTTCAATGAAGCCATTTTTGTTTTTGGGAACGGTAACGGCGGCATAATACAATCTGCTTCCGCCGTCGGAACTTCCGATGAAGCCATCCTGCCCGTTGATTGTGGTGTTCATAGCCGAAGCAAAAACTCTTTCACCCGTAGCAGTAAAACGGATGGCAACGACATAGGTCTTATTAGCTTCGAATGTATCTGTCAGAGTCATTCTGTTGGAAGTGTCAGCGGCGAATGGATTGTCCGTATTATACCAGCCGTAAACTGTTGCGAAATAGTCGCTTTCACCCGCCGTGACGGTAGTTGAGCCGGTTTGCGCACCCGGCGTAATACCGCCGACAGTTGCAGAAAGGTTCTTTATTTCCTCGGGAGCGTCTGCTGTTAAAACTCCTATGCGTATCTGATTTGTTACGCCGAGAACAGTGTCAACCGAGGTGTTTTTATCCGGGTCAAAGTATTTTATTACAGTGTTTTCGTCAACTGCATATTCAGTGTCGTCCCAGCTCATATCAATAAAGAGCTTATATCTGTGTCCTGCTTGAGCTACCGTATTTTCGGGCAGAACACCGCTGAAGGAATCATCGTCATAAAGCTCAATCCAATAGTATTCGTTTATTGTGACAATATCCGAGGCTGATGTCGGAACGCCCAGTTTCTGACCGCCGAGCGGCGTTTTTACGTTGAATTTTACGTTTGAAACGTGGGTGAGCGCTTTGTCATAGACGGGCTGAACTTCAACGGGGTCGGCGCCCATTGTGAATGTTGTAGTTTCGGAATATGCGTTTGCAAGAGAGGCATTTCCGCTTGGAACAACCCAATGATTAAACACCTTGCCGGAAATCTTTTTTGCCGTAATGGTTACCGTATCGCCGTATGCGGCATAGTTCGGAGAAGCCGTTCCGTTGCCGTTTGTAACGGTTACATAGTTTTTAGCAGATTTGGAAATTATCTGTATGTTTTTTGCAAAATGGAGGTCGTCGTATGCTGTGCTGATAAGAGCATATCCGCCGGTAACCTCGTACCAGTAATAAGCGCCGGTTTTAGCCTTACCGAATGCATTGGCATATTCTGTGTTTTCAACGAAAACCCGTCTGCTTGAAGACGGCGCAAAAGCAGAAATTATGTTTTCCGATACTTCCACGCCTGAGGTAAATGTAGCGGAAACTATAGTTAAATTGGGTGTGTTTATATGGGCCGAGCCGTAACCCGAAATTGAAAACTGAGTCGGCGTGCCGCTGATACCGTCGCTTGTTGTGAGCTTAACGTTTTTGTCAAGAAAAATATCAGCTGTAGATGTGCTTTCGTCAAAAAGGGCGAAACCGTTGAATGCCTTGATTGTGCCTGCCTCAATGGTTACGGTTGCGCTGTCGCTTGTTTTTATAGCAGGGCCGTTTGACATCATATTTACATTAACGTTCGTAAGAACAAGATATGCATTGTCCCGTGCGGCGAACACTCCGCTTAAGGTTCTGTCGGCTGTATTGGAAGAATAGTCATATAAATTGACAAACGATACCGTACCGTCTAAGACTGTAAGACTTGCGTTTTCGCTGACGGTAAACAGAGTGCTGTTCTGCGGAAACGTTTTGCTCTCATTTTTGACATAAAGCGTATGTCCGGCAAGATCCAGTGTAATTGATGTGTCGCCGTATATGGGATTAAGATAAGTAGCAGGCGTGAGCGTGGTATTACCGTTGTCTGCAATCGTATAAGAGATATCATTTGCCAGTGTAATACTTTCTTTTCCCGAGTGTATAGCCTGCCAGAGCTGTTGATAGGTTGAAACCTGTGTTTCCTCAGCGAAAACAGTTATCGGCGCAACCGACAAAAGCATAATGGCGCATAGGATAATGCTTATTATTTTTTTAGTCATACTTATTCCTCCGTTTGAAAAGGTTAAAGTTATACATATATAATTTTATAATACTTAAATCAAAAAGTCACTGGCACAAGTGCCAGTTTGTTTTATGCCTGAAAAAATTGATAAGCTTTTTGTGTTGACAAAAGAAGAAAAAAAGTTCATAATATACGGGCTTGTTACCAAAGAAATATTAATTATTGTGAGGTGAAAATAATGGAATCCGGTAATAGCGGCGGAGCGAAGCCCGAACCCCGAAGTAGAAAAATGGATATTACCGTGATATCCGTTATTTCTCTTTAACTTAATACAGTTTGGGTTTCGCCCTATTTTAATATTGAAATAGGGAGGGAACTGAAATGCTTGAGACTGTAATCGAACTGCTTGAAAACAAGAGTTATAAACAGCTCAAAGAAATGCTTTCCGAAATGAACGAGGCGGATATTGCCGCGATTCTCGTTGAACTCGATGAGGAACAGCTTGTTCTCATTTACCGAATTTTGCCCAAGGAGCTTGCGGCGGAGGTTTTCGTTAATATGGATTCCGACGCTCAGGAGGTTCTTATCCACAGCTTTTCGGATAATGAGCTTAAGGAAGTTCTCGACGAGCTTTATGTCGACGACGCCGTTGACATCATTGAGGAAATGCCCGCAACTGTTGTAAAAAGAATTTTACAGCAGACTGACCCCGAGACAAGAAAATCGATAAACGAATTGCTTAACTATCCCGAGGACAGCGCAGGCAGTCTTATGACAATTGAATATGTTGACCTCAAGGCTCATATGACGGTTGAGGATGCGTTTACGAGAATTCGCCGTACAGGCGTTGACAAGGAGACGATTTATACCTGTTATGTCACTGATAACAGCAGGCATCTTCAGGGCGTTATAACCGTTAAAACCTTGCTTCTTTCGGACTATGAGGACCTTATAGGCGATATTATGGAAACAAACGTTATTTCCGTAAATACGCTTGAGGATAAAGAAGTCGTAGCCGAAATGTTCCAGAAGTACGACCTTCTTGCGCTTCCCGTAGTCGACAGGGAGGAACGCCTTGTCGGTATTATCACTATCGACGACGCTATGGACGTTTTGCAGGAAGAGAACACCGAGGACTTTGAAAAAATGGCGGCTATTACGCCTACGGACAAGCCCTATACTAAAACGGGCGTGTTCGCAACCTGGGGTAAAAGGATACCATGGCTTCTTTTTCTTATGATTTCGGCAACGTTTACCTCAAAGATAATTCAGTCATTTGAGGATGCGCTTGCGGCTCAGGTTGTGCTTACAGCGTTTATACCGATGCTTATGGATACGTCGGGTAACGCGGGCACTCAGGCGTCGGTTTCGATAATCCGCGCGTTAAGTCTTAACGATATTGAATTTAAAGATTATTTCAGGGTAGTTTTCAAGGAATTCCGCGTGGCTATAATGTGCGGCGTAGTGCTTGCAACGGCGAATTTCTTTAAGCTTCTTCTTATCGACAGGGTGAGTATGCCTATTTCACTTGTTGTCAATCTGACGCTTCTCTTTGCGATTATAATAGCTAAATGCGTAGGCTCAACCTTACCTATGGTTGCCCAGAAGCTGAAGCTCGACCCTGCGGTTATGGCTTCGCCTCTTGTAACTACAATAGTCGACGCCCTTTCGCTTCTGACTTATTTTTCAATCGCTACGAAAATTTTACATCTTGAATAAAAATAAAACGGACAGTTCATTTGAACTGTCCGTTTTTCGTAGGGAGCGGCGACCTCGACGCTCCTTTGTTTTATTTCCCGAGAAAATGCGGCATTAACGTTGTGCAGTCGTCAATAAAAATTCCCGTCTGCTTTGCCGACTCCTCATTGATTGATTTAATTCCGCTTTCTACTTCGCCGTTTTTATGGTAAATCATAAACGGAACAGGGTCGGAAGCGTGGGTCATGGTAACTATCGGCGTCGGGTGGTCGGGTAATATCATAATCTTGTAATCGTCATATTTATCAAGCGCTTCAAGAACAATCGGAAGCACCCGTTTGTCAATCATTTCGATTGACTTAACCTTATTTTCCGGCTCGTTTCTGTGGCCGCATTCGTCGGGCGCTTCAAAATGAATGTAAGCAAAATCGCAGCCGTTTTCAAGCGTTTCCATAGCGGCTCTTGCCTTGCCCTCAAAATTCGTGTCAAGATAACCGGTTGCGCCTTCAACCTCGGGAGTCTGCATTTTAGCGCATTTGCCTATGCCTTTTAACAAATCGACAGCCGAGGTAACAGAGCCGTCAATGCCGAATAAATCCTTAAAGGCGGGAAGCATCGGCTTTCTTCCCTCGCCCCAGAGCCAGATTGAGTTTGCGGGGCGCTTTCCCTCGGAAATTCTTTTAAGATTAACGGGATGGTTTTTAAGAAGCTCGTAGCTTTCCTTCATCATTTTTATAAGAGGCCCGGCGTTTTCGCTTGTCGAAAGATATTCTCCTATAACTCTTCCCGAAATATCGTGAGGAGGAGTCATTTTTTCCAGGTCAGTAGTGCCGTTATTCCATACAAGGCAGTGACGGTAAGCAACTCCGCAGTAAAAGGCGAAAATTTCGTTTCTGAAATGCCCGTCAACGGTCTTAATGATTTCGGCTGCCTCCTCGGTCGAAATATCCCCTGCCGAGTAGTCGACCATTGTCTTGTCCTCATAGTTTTCCTCATCCGAAAGGGTTACTATGTTACAGCGAAGAGTGACGTCAGTCTCCTTTAAATCAATTCCTATGCTTGCCGCTTCAAGAGGCGACCTGCCGGTGTAATATTTTTTCGGGCTGAAGCCCATAACACTCATATTTGCAACGTCGCTGCCGGGCTTCATTCCCTCGGGAACAGTGCGAACAAGCCCGACCTCGCTTTTTGAAGCGAGTGAATCGAAAATCGGCTTGTCGGCTACCATCATAGGCGTTTTGCCGTCAAGGGCGGGTACGGGATAATCCGCCATGCCGTCATATAAAACTACAACATACTTCATTTTTGTTACCTCTTATCTGAATGGATTTTTTACCATTTGTCTGTGTGACTTTTTTCCATAGCGCCGACTATTTTTTCGTGAATACCGGGGTACTTCTTATCAAGCTCTTCAAGAAGCGCTTTTGTTTCCTGCCTTGCCGTCTGCTTGTCGGCGGGACACTTCGACTTGACAACGGGTAAGCTGTTTCGCTTAACCGCTGAAGAAATTTCGCTTTCCCTTATAAAAACGAACGGGCGAATCATGGTAAGGTCTTTTTTTGAAAGATACGAAACAGGGGAGAAGGAACCGATTGTACCGCCCTGAAACAGGTTCATAATAAAGGTTTCGGCAGCGTCGTCAAGATGGTGGCCGAGAGCGATTTTGTTACAGCCGAGCTCTTTCGCCGTGTCGTGAAGAATACCTCTTCTCATTTTTGCGCAGAGCGAGCAGGGGTTCGTTTCCTTTCTTGTTTCAAAAATAACGTGATAGAGATTTGTTTTCTTTATGACATATTCAACGTTCAGTTTTTCGCAAAGCTTTTCAATTTCGGAAAAATCGCCGTCAGCGTTATTGAACTGATAGTCGAGCGTTATTGCGACAACCTCAAACTTTTTCGGGTAAAAACGGCGCATTTCGGCGAGTGCGACAAGAAGCGCAACCGAATCCTTACCGCCTGAAACTCCGACAGCTATACGGTCGTTTTCTTCTATCATATTGTATTTTTCGACTGCCGCTCTTGCCTTGGAAAGCAACCGCTTCATATTCCACCTCGTTAAAAAACTTATACTATTATATATTATAGAGGTCGAGTTTTCAACATTTTTGTTATTTTTTAAAAATAATAAATCAGCAAACATATAGAAAAACAGAGAAAACTAAAGAAAACAAGAGAAAATGAAATGTGAATTAAAAAATATAAAATTTTTTGTTGACAGTTTTTTTAGGTTGTGATAATATAATCAAGCAAAATTTATTTAAACGTTATGTTTTGGAGGTAAGTATTATGTCTACTTATATGCCTAAAGCGGGCGACATCACCCGTAACTGGTATGTACTTGATGCAGCAGGCAAGCCCCTCGGTAAGGTTGCTGTCGAAGCTGCTAATCTTCTTCGCGGTAAGCATAAGCCCACCTTTGCTCCTCATGCTGATTGCGGCGATAACGTAATCATCATCAATGCAGAGAAGGTTGTTCTTACAGGTAAGAAGCTTGACCAGAAAATGTATTATCATTTCACAGGTTACATCGGCAACCTCAAAGAGGTTAATTACAAAACGCTTATGAAGACAAAGCCCTGCTTTGTTGTTGAGAAGGCAGTTAAGGGTATGCTTCCCTCTAACTCACTCGGCAGAACTCAGTTCGGCAGACTTCACGTTTACGCAGGCGACGAGCACAAGCACATGGCTCAGAAGCCCGAAGCAAGAGAATTTTAAGAAAGGGAGGCATGAATAATGTACGAGGGTAATCCTTATTTCTATGGCACAGGCAGAAGAAAGAAATCAGTTGCGCGTGTTCGCGTTTACGCAGGCACAGGCAAAATCACAATCAACGGCAGAGATATCGACGATTATTTCGGTCTTGAAACATTAAAGCTCATCGTTCGTCAGCCTCTCACCTTGACTGACACGCTCGGCAAGTTCGACATCGTTGTCAACGTTGCAGGCGGCGGCGTTACAGGTCAGGCAGGCGCAATCCGTCACGGTCTTTCACGTGCTCTTCTTCAGTATGACGAGGCTCTTCGTCCCACACTTAAGAAGGCAGGTCTTCTCACAAGAGACCCCAGAATGAAAGAGAGAAAGAAATACGGTCTCAAAGGCGCTCGCCGTGCACCGCAGTTCTCAAAGAGATAATCATTTTTCAAAAGATATGCCTCTGCTTATGCAGGGGCATTTTTATTTTCTGCAACTAAGATATATAAACGGGCATATTTTTCCTGCTTTCAAATACGGCAATAATAATTACTAAGGAAATGGGGTGAGAAAGGAATGTGTGCCGAATCCGATGAAAAAAGACCGTCCCCGCTTTGGACGAGGGACTTTACGATAATCACACTTGGCAGTGTAGTCTCAATGCTGGGAAATTCACTGTCCGGCTTTGCCATGAGTTTAATGGTGCTTGATATTTCAAAGTCAACGCTTCTTTATGCCGTATATATTGCGATGTATACCGCGCCACAGCTCTTCATGCCCATTTTTTCCGGCGCCATTCTTGACCGTTTTTCAAGAAAAAAGACCATTTATACTTTGGATTCCATATCGGCGGTTTTATACGCAATTATGGCTGCGGTGCTTGCGACGGGGTGGTTCTCCTTCCCCGTTTTCGCCGCGTACTGCTTTGTTCTCGGGTGTATCGAAAGTACCTATATGGTGGCGTATGACAGCTTTTATCCGCTTCTTATTTCTGAAGGAAACTTTCAGAAGGCGTATTCAATAGCGAGCGTTCTCGAAACTCTGTCCGCCGTTATGGTGCCCGTGTCCGCATTTTTGTACCGACATATGGGACTTGCACCCCTTCTCGGGTTAAACAGCGTCTGCTTTTTTGTCGCTGCGGTAGTGGAAACGCGGATCCGTGCTGATGAGAGGTATCTTTTGACTCAGGAGGAAACGAAGCAGGAGGGACTGACTGCGCCACGTCAGATGTTGCGGGATGTGCACGAGGGCTTCTCCTATCTTTTTGCTCAAAAGGGACTTCTGTCGATAGCGATTTACTTCTTCTTTTCCGCTATCTGCGGCGGCGTATCCTCCGTTATAGTGCTCCCGTGGTTCAAATCCGCATTTGAAAACGGAGAATACTATTATATGCTTGTCTGGGGTATGGCGCTCGTCGGACGGGCTGTCGGCGGAATGATTCATTACAGGTTGAACATTCCGTCAAAGTTCAGATATCGCGTTGCGCTTACTGTGTATATAGTAATATCAATATGCGAAGGCGTTTATCTTTTCACACCGATACCTGCCATGATGATATTGTGTTTCATTATCGGAATAGGCGGAATAACGAGTTACACGATACGCGTGTCAGCCACTCAAAGCTATGTTCCCGACGAACGCAAGGGACGGTTTAACGGCGCATTCAATATGCTCTCCACATCCGGCGCGCTTTTCGGAGAAGTGATTTCGGGAGTGTTGTCATTATTTATGTCTGAGCGAATCGTGCTTCTTTGCGTTATGCTTCTGTGCGCTCTTGCCGCAGCGGTGTTCATCGGTGGCGGTCGGAAATATGTGTCATACATCTACAACAGAAGCCAGTAACCGCTTTGAAAATCTTTCATCCTTTTGTCTTTATATAAAAGAAGCTCCTCGGAGCTTCTTTTTTTAATCTGTTACAATCTTTTACAATTTTCTTATCTTTATTGACAAAGACAGTCGATTTTGATAATATAAAATTAAGCAAATACTATATCTTGTGTTGAGGGTTTTTATGTCCGGAAAGAGAACTGTTATTGATTCAAATATAACCTACGGCAAGGACGACGTTATTTTTGAAGAAACAAAGTCAAAAAAAACTAAAAAAACAAAAAAGAATGACACGAACGGTAAAAAGAAAAACGTTAAAAAGCGTGTGTTAATAACGCTTGGTGTTTTCCTTTGCCTTCTTGTCGTTTTTTATTTGCTTTTCGCCTTCGGTAATTTTTATCCGTTTAAACAGCTTCGCGAGATTTATGTTGAAACGGCTATGACAACTGATGAGCATCAGTGGCTTGCGGAGTGGTTTTTGCCGAAAAGCGTTATAGAAAAGGTTATGAAAAGGCAGGTCAAGGCGTTCGATGACGTAAGCGAAGCTGACGTTAAAATCGCCGCCGACGAGGGCGTTGACGATATTCTCGGTCAGCGTGACCTGAAGGTCGGCGACCTTGACTATACGGGAAGAGAAATCCTGATTAACGATATTGACCAGGGAATTATGGTTTCAAAAATAACGGGCGAGGGCTATGTCGGAAAGATAATGCTCGTTGACGACCCGTCAAGAATTTTCCTCGGCGTTACTCCTTACTGGGGTTCGAGGGGAATAGTTATGGTCGATATGCTTGCAAATTACGATGCGATTGCGGGCATTAACGCTTCGGGCTTCCGTGACCCGAACGGACACGGCGACGGCGGCTCGGCGGATTCCTGCAACCGTTCAGAGGGCGTGACAAGAGGCTCGTACAGATATGACAGGGCGACTATCGGCTTTAACGAGGACAATAAGCTCGTTGTCGGAAATATTCCCGCAAACGAATGGGATGACTATAAGCTTACCGACTGTTGCCAGTTCGGACCGGCTCTTGTAATAGAGGGCGAACAGATGGTCTTTGATTCGGCGGGCTACGGGCTTCACCCGAGAAGCGTTATCGGTCAGCGCGAGGACGGCGTTGTTATGCTTATGATAATCGACGGCAGACAGGTCGGTTATTCGCTCGGAATTACCCTTGGCGAGTGTGCGAAGATTATGCTTGAATACAAGGCGGTGTCTGCGGCGGCGAATGACGGCGGCTCGTCGGCAGTGCTCGGATATGACGGCGAAATAATTACAATACCGTCGTCAAAAAGCCTTCGCTCAACGGGACGTTACCTTCCCGACGCATGGCTCGTAAAGAGAAAATAGTATACTATTATATATATGTATAAGGAAAGCTGCTCTGTTGAGCAGCTTTTTTTCTTGTTTTCGGTCGCAGTGGGGAATGAAAGACGAAAAACAGCTTGTTTTTTCATATTTTTTGCCGAAAAATGCCCCGAAATCCCATAAAAGTGGATTTTTAGGTTTTTCACAAAAATTCACTTTAGCGCAATAAAGCGAAAAATCGAGAAAAATCGAAAATACACAATATATAGTGGATTTTGACAACAGCTTGCCATACGATTTATGCAAATTAAACAAAAAATGTATAAAAAAAGAATTTGACATTCATTAAAAGCGTAATTATAATTACCCGCGTATCAAGAAGCGAAATAACAGTATCCGGTTTTTGCGTTCGCAATATTCATTTTTTAGTTCGGATACTGAATAAGGAGCAGAATGATGATTAGAAAAATTAAAGGCAAAACGCTTGCGTTCAAGCTCAGGGCGTTGGCAGTAATTCTTGTACTGCTTGTCATTGCGCTTACCGTTACAGCATTTGCCGCAACTGCCGCCAGCACATATACGGTTGATATTTATGAAAACGGCGCAGTTACAAGAGTAGAAACTGCTAAGCAGGACGCTTCATCTATCCTCAAGGGTATGAAAATTGAGGTCGGTGAAAACGACAGGCTCGATTTGTCGGACTTTACTGCAGGACAGGACAGCTCAATAGTAATTTATCGTTACTCTGATATATCGTTTACCGCCTTTGATAAGAAAAAGGCTGAAATTGCCTTTGCAGGTACGGTAGGCGAGCTTTTGGAGGCTCAGGGTATTAAAGTAACTGAGGACGACGTGGTTAATTATCCCGATTACACCGTTGTAACCGAGGGTATGGAAATTGAAGTTAAAAAGGCGTGCCTTGTAACCGTTGTTTCCGACGGCGAAGAAAAGGACGTTCGCCTTGGCTTTGTCACGGTTAAAGAGGCCGTTGAAAAAGCCGGCGTTTCGGTAGGTGAGGACGATATTGTTTCACCCTCTGAGGATACTACTGTCAAAGACGGTATGAAGATTACCGTTAAGCGCGTCGTAACCGAGGAAAGAACCGAAACCGAAAAAATATCTTATACTACAACAACAAAGGAATCAGGCGCTTTCTTACAGGGTACAAGACAGGTAACCACTCGCGGTAAAAACGGCGAAAAAGAGGTTGTCTATCTTGACAAATATGTTGACGGCGAGCTTGTTGAAAGCACTGTCAAGGAAGAAACCGTTACAAAGGAACCCGTTGATGAGGTTGTTACCGTCGGCACAAGAAGCGCGGCTGTAACCTCGGTTATGGCTAACGGCAACGGCGCTATAAGCGAGCTTTCGGTTCCCTCACGCGTTAAAATAGTAAACGGCGTTCCCGAAAACTATAAGTCGGTTGTTACCGGCAAGGCGGCTTCATACACCGCTTCAGCCGGCGCAGGCACAGCCAGCGGCAGAAAGGTAAAGCCGGGTTATATTGCGGTTGACCCCGAGCAGTTCCCCTACGGAACAGAGCTTTATATTGTCGCTACTGACGGAACAGTTTACGGCTATGCAATAGCGGCTGATACGGGCGGATTTGTCCATAACGGCAGCGGCTTTACAATCGACCTGTTTATGAACACCTATGATGAGTGTGTAAAATGGGGCGCAAGGGACGTTATCATTTACGTTCTGTAAAAAAACAGATATTTTAAGAGCAGTCTCTGACTGCTCTTTTTTTATTAAAAAATTTACTAAATATTGTCTTATTGGTGTTGTTATAATCTGTTTTTTGTGATACAATTAATTGATTATTAATTCACGGAGTGATTTTTTTGGTTTTTTCAAGTCCAACCTTTTTATATATATTCTTACCGATTTGTCTGGTGCTATATAATTTAAGCAAAAACGTCAAGTATAAAAACATAGTTTTGCTTATTATGTCGCTTGGCTTTTACGCCTGGGGCGAGCCTAAATGGATTATAATTATGCTCGCAACCGTTCTCGTTGACTACTTTGCGGGTAAGATTATCGACACCTACCGTGGACGGCCGCTTGCTAAGGCGACCCTTATTATCGCTACGGTTATTACTATCGGCTTCCTCGCCGTATTTAAATATGCAAATCTCTTTATTTCAAGCATAAACGGAATTTTTAATTCCGAACTCGGACTTTTGTCGATAGGGCTTCCGATAGGTATTTCTTTCTATACCTTCCAGGCGTTGACCTATGTAATTGACGTTTACAGGGGTGACACGAGAGTTCAGAAAAGCTTCTACAAGCTTCTTTTATATGTTTCGCTTTTCCCACAGCTCATAGCAGGCCCGATTGTAAGGTATGTTGACGTTGAAAACGAGCTTAATTACAGAAAGGTTTCAGCCGAGGATTTTGCCTCGGGCGTAATCCGCTTTTCAGTCGGCCTTACTAAAAAGGCGGTGTTTGCGAATATCGCAGGCATGCTCTGTAAGAAGCTTATTGAAAACGACCTTTCAAACGCAAGCACCTTGGGCGTATGGGTCGGCATAGCGGCTTTCGCTTTACAGATTTACTTTGATTTCTCGGCTTATTCCGATATGGCGATAGGCCTCGGTTATATGCTCGGCTTCAGATTCAGGGAAAACTTCAATTATCCCTATATCTCAACTTCGATAAGCGATTTCTGGCGCAGATGGCATATAAGCCTTACCCAGTTCTTCAGAGAGTACGTCTATATCCCTATGGGCGGCAACCGTTCAAATTTTGTAAGAAATATGCTCGTCGTCTGGCTTCTTACGGGCTTCTGGCACGGCGCAAGCTGGAACTATCTTCTCTGGGGACTTTACTATTTCGTTTTCCTTATGATAGAAAGAGTCTTCCTCGGAAAAGTTCTCAAAAAGCTTCCCAAGTTTATCGGTTGGATTTACTCAATGGCGGTTGTGCTTGTCGGTTGGGTATTCTTCTATTTTGAGGATGCAGTAAGACTTAAATATGCGCTGAGCATTATGTTCGGCGTAGTAAATCACGGCTTGATTGACCCTGTTGAAAAGGCGATTATCGGCAATTTCCTGCCGTTTATCATAATCGGCGTTATCGCTTGCTTTCCCGTTGCGAAGCTTGTTAAGAATTTGCTTAATAAGTTTTCCGAAAAGGGTAAGGGCGCCGAGGTTGTTACCGATGTCTTAACGGCTTTGTTCGTTGCGTTCAACCTGTTTATCAGCACGGCGGCTCTTATAGGCTCAAGCTATAATCCGTTTTTGTATTTCAGGTTTTAAGGAGGAGCTTGTATGAAAAACGAAAAAAATCTATATAAGCCCTTCAAGCCTAAAACAAAGGTCGGTTCGGTTATAATTTGTCTAATTCTTATTGTTCCGATTATTTTCTTCTGTGTTTTCAGCTTTGTCGATAAGGATAAGGAAATATCCAAGGATGAAAACAGAATGTTGAAGCAAAGACCGAAGTTTTCGTATTCGGAGTTATTTAAAGGAAAGCTTACCGAGGATTTTAACGGCTATTATTCAGACCAGTTCCCGCTGCGTGACTTCTTTGTAGGAATAAACCTCAAGGTCAATAAGCTTCTCACCCAACATTCGGGCAAAGACGATATTGTTATTGTTGACGGCGCGGGCAAGGATGATTTTCACGGGGAGGAAGCCGGCAATGGCTGACGAGTGGATAAAAGCGTCCTCGGTTGTTCCGAGCGAAAGACAGCTTAACTGGCAGGAAACTGAATTTTATGCGTTCTGTCATTTCGGTATGAACACCTTTACCGATAAGGAATGGGGAGACGGGACCGATTCGCCCGAGCTTTTTAATCCGACCGATTTTAACGCTGACCAGTGGGTTGA
This sequence comes from Oscillospiraceae bacterium, assembly GCA_015066565.1. Classification (GTDB taxonomy): domain Bacteria; phylum Bacillota; class Clostridia; order Oscillospirales; family Acutalibacteraceae; genus Fimenecus. Next base: position 323,230 of record SVOB01000002.1, read on the forward strand.
GGCGATTAAAAACGGCGGTATGAAGGGCTTGATACTGACCTGTAAGCACCACGACGGCTTTTGTCTCTGGCCGAGCAGGTACACTGATTATTCGGTTAAAAACAGTCCTTTTATGAACGGTCAGGGAGATATAGTCCGCGAGGTGTCCTCCGCCTGTAAAAAAGCGGGAATCAAATTCGGCGTTTATCTTTCCCCGTGGGACAGGCACGAAAAGACCTACGGCACGGGCAAGGACTACAATACATATTTCAAAAATCAGCTTGAAGAGCTTCTTACGAATTACGGCGAGCTGTTCTGCGTCTGGTTTGACGGAGCCTGCGGCGAGGGTAAAAACGGGAAGAAGCAGGAATATGACTGGCAGGGTTATTATTCCTTAATCCGTCGCCTTCAGCCGAACGCCGTTATAAGCATAAGCGGACCGGACGTGCGCTGGTGCGGAAACGAAGCGGGTATTTGCAGAAAAAGCGAATGGAGCGTTGTTCCGTCGGAGTTCTGTTCTAATCTCTACACTGCGGAACACTCACAAAAAACAGACGGCGAGGCGCCGAAGAAAAAGGAAATGGTGCTTGACCTCGGCTCAAGAAAGGCTATAAAGGGGAAAGACGATTTCATCTGGTATCCCGCCGAGGTTGACGTTTCCATAAGACCGGGTTGGTTCTACCACGAGAGCGAGGATTTTAAGCTTCTCGAAATTAAAAAGTTAAGAACAATTTACTATAATTCAGTCGGCGCTAACGCAAATCTTCTTCTCAATATTCCGCCTGACAGAACAGGCAGGATAAATAATATCGACTGTCTTGAGCTTGACTCTTTCCGACGTTCGATTGAAAAGGACTTTTATTATGACCGTTGTGAAAACGCTCACGCTTTCGCAACGAGTGAAGCAGGTTCCGATTGCCCTGCGAAAAACATTCTTGAAAAGGGCGGCTCTTTCTGGCAGTGCGACTCGGACGACGAGACTCCCGAGGTGATAATCAATCTCGGCGGGGAAAAAACGTTTGACAAGGTTGTGCTTATGGAAAATATCGCAACAGGTCAACAGATTGAGCAGTTTACGCTTTTTTATGATAAGGGCGGTAAGTGGAAACGCCTTTTCAAATCAACCGTTATCGGTTATAAGAGGATTTGTCTTTTCAAGGCGGTTAAATCCTCAAGAATCAAAATACGCATAGATTCCTGTCGGAATAAAGCGACGCTTAAATTCGCAGGGGTTTATATGTCGAAGGAATAGGCCATTATTTTCAGTAATGATAAAAAATACGGAGGGTTATTTATGGCAGCAAATTTTGAACATTTATTTGTCGAATCCGAAACAGACGGGCTTAAGCTCGGCGTTGAGATTTGTACGCCTAAAAAGAAAAAGGTTATAGGCGTTATTCAGCTTATTCACGGTATGTGCGAGCATAAGGAAAGATATTTCCATATGTGCGAATACTTTGCCGAAAAGGGCTACGCTTCGATTATTCATGACCACAGAGGCCACGGTGAGAGCATTAAAAATGCGGATGACCTCGGTTATTTCTATGAGGACGGCTTTAACGGAATGATTGACGACGCTCATCAGATTACCCTTCTTATGAAAGAAAGATATCCCGACGTTCCGTTCTTCCTTTTCGGACACAGCATGGGCTCTCTTATCGTAAGAAGCTATCTTAAGAGATATGACTATGAGCTTGACGGACTTTTTATCTGCGGTTGCGTTGCAAACCCCGTTGTTACTCCTGCGGTTAAACAGGGTATCAAATATATGATAAAGGCTAAGGGCGACCACCACAGACCCGAAAAGATTACGGGGCTCGGCATTGACTTCTTTAACCTCAGATTCGATAACGTCACGGGAAGCAACGAGTGGATTTGCGCTAATCCCGAAACCCGTGAAAAGCAGGCGGCTGACCCGCTTTGTAATTTCACCTTTACTCTTAACGGCTACGATACGCTTATGCGTCTTGTTTCCTACGTTTATTCACGCCGCGGCTGGAAGCTTAAGAATCCCTCGCTTCCTATCTGCTTTATTTCGGGCAGGGACGACCCGTGCATGGTTACAAGAGGAAGGTTTATCGACGCTATAAGCCAGCTTCAGCTTGACGGATATGAAGAGGTTTCCTATCATCTTTATCCCGGTATGCGTCACGAGCTTATGAACGAGAAGGACTGCAATACGGTCTTTGACGATATGCTTAAGAAAATGGATGTTTGGGCTTATATCAAAAAGTCAAAGGAAACGGCTGAATAATTATTAAGCGATGCGTATTTTTATGCGCATCGCTTTTTTACGAATAAACAGGGAATGAAAACAGTGAATAATTGACGCTAATGCACAAAAAATCATTGTATAAAATGAAAGAATATACAAAAAAACGTTATCACGGTTGAATAAATCAGAATATTGTTTTATTATATAAATATCTATAATTAACGATAGGAGAATATTTATGAAAAAGTTTAAAGCGGCTTTAACAGTATCCCTATCCCTGGTTTTGGCTTTTAGCCTTATTGTTTCGGTTTTTGCCTATGCGGGCAAAATTTCCGAAAGTGTTATCGAAGACTCAACTGTAATCGCAAATCAGATTGAGTCTGAGGGAACCGTCCTTCTTAAAAATGAGGATAAGGTTTTACCCCTTAAAAATAAAAAGGTCAATGTTTTCGGCGTCGGCTCTGTCGCCCCTTATATCGGCGGAACAGGCTCGGGCGCAGTTACCACATTGAACTTTACCGATTTTTACGGCGGTCTTGATATGGCGGGTGTAAAATACAACGCCGATTTAAGACAGGAGTATGAGGATTGGTATGCGCCGAAAAGAATACCGACAACCTCAAACACCGTTGTTAATAATGCTCTTCAGTTCGTTTTACAACAGCATAGCCTTGAGGAAATGCCCGTAAGCGATATTTCCTCCGACGTTTTGAGCGAAGCGAAAAAATATTCCGACACGGCTATTCTCTTTATTGCCCGCGCGGGAAGCGAGCACGAGGATTATTCAGCCGAGCAGATTGCGCTTTCCGAAGAGGAAACAAGAACTCTCGAATATGTTACCGATAATTATAAAAACGTAATTGTCGTTTTAAATATTTCAAATATTATTCAACTTGATTTTATCAATAATTACCCGAGTATCAAGGCGGCTCTTATTATCGGTATTCCGGGCGAAGTCGGTTTTCAGGCTGTCGGAAAGATACTCAAGGGCGACGTTAACCCGTCGGGCAGACTTGCAGATACTGTCGCTTTCAGCGCTTCCGACCACCCGTCAGAGCAGAATTTCGGCAGCTATCAGTATGAGGGAATGGAAGAAAAAAGCTATTTCGTCGAGTATGAAGAGGGAATATATGTCGGGTACAGATATTTTGAAACCTTCGCTCCCGAAAAGGTAATGTACCCCTTCGGCTACGGGCTTTCTTACACTTCTTTCAAGCAGGAAGTCGTTTCTTATTCAGCAAACGCCGATAAGGTTAAGATTAAAGTAAAGGTTACTAATACAGGCTCCGTCAGCGGCAAGGACGTTGTTGAAGCGTATTTCTGTCCGCCTTATACCGCTTCGGGAATTGAAAAGAGCGCAATCTGTCTTGCGGGCTTTGAAAAGACGAAGGAGCTTTCTCCCGGTAAAAGCCAGACTGTTGAAATCTCGTTCGACACGCGTTCAATGTCATCCTATGATATGACGAGGGAAGCCTGGGTTTTAGAGCAGGGCGACTACACAATAAAGGTCGGTAAGAATATAAGAGAGTTTGCAGGTCAGTTTACTTACTCAAACTCCACAGACGTTATATATAAAACTGACGATAAAACGGGAACTGAGATTAACAATCTTTTTGATTTTTCAACGGGCAGGGCAGTCTTCCTTTCGAGAAGCAATCCCGCTGCTACTTACCCGACGTCTCCGACCGATTTTTCAGCTCCCGAAAATGCGGCTGAAATTGATAAACGACCCGACCCCGCTTCGGGTGAAGCGCCGAAAACAGGCGTAAAGAACGACCCCGTTATTATGCTTGCGGATGTCTATGAGGACGAGAGCCTCTGGGACGCCTTCCTTGACCAGCTGACCGTTGACGAAATGATGATGCTCTGTACCGACGGCTGTTACCATACAATCGCTATTGACAGAGTAGGCGTTCCCGCCACCGTTGACAATGACGGACCTGCTCAGGTTAAGGGCGTAGGCGGCGTTGCATACACGACCTCGGGACTTTGCTATCCCGCCGAAAGCGTTCTCGGCTGTACCTGGAACAAGGAACTTGCAAGGCAGTTCGGCGAGAGAATAGGCATTGAAGCCGAAAATATAGGAACTGACGTCTGGTATGCACCCGGCTTTAATATCCACCGTAATCCCCGTCAGGGAAGGAACTTTGAATATTATTCCGAAGACCCGTTGCTTTCGGGACTTCTCGGAGCCGAGACAGTAAAGGGCGTTCAGAATCACGGAGTTGCCGTAACTATAAAGCACTTTACAGTCAACGAGCAGGAAACTCACAGAGCCGACAACGGCTTGTTTATCTGGACTAACGAACAGGCTTTGAGAGAAATTTATCTCAAGCCCTTTGAAATAACGGTCAAAACCGCTGAGCCGTGGGGCGTAATGTCCTCATACTCGAGAATAGGAATTCAGTGGTGCGGCGGCTGTCCGGCGCTTCTTAACGACCTTCTCCGTGAGGAATGGGGCTTTGACGGCTTTGTAATTACCGACTACTGTTCAAACTTTAAGGGCACGGGTTATATGGACCCGGCGCTTGCGGTTTATTCGGGAAACGACCTTATTCTTTCCGGACTTTCTGTTCTTACAATAACTCCCCAGAACGCCGCTATGAGAGGCGCTTATAAAAACGACCCCGTAGGCTTTACTTGGGCGCTGAGAACCGCCACGAAGAATATTCTCAGAATGAAAATGAGAACAAATGCTTTTAAGCGAATGATTGAGCCAGCAAATGCAGACGAGGAAAGTCCGACCGAAACTCAGACAAATCCCGCTGAGAATAACGGCGGCGCAAATACTCCCGCTTCAACAAACGGAACGAACACGAATTCGGGTATCGCGGGCGGAAGAAACCCGTCGTCAGGCAGAATTCAGGAATATAACGCGGTTGCGTTGCCTGTCCTTTCAGTCTCTGTAATTCTTCTCGGAGCGTTAATAATAGTTAAAAAGAAAAAAATCAGAGGAAATGTATGATTTATACCGTCACCTTTAATCCGTCGGTGGATTATTATATCAAAAGCGAATCCTTTAATCTCGGTGAAATCAACCGAACCCGTGACGAACAGCTTTTCGTCGGGGGAAAGGGCATTAACGTTTCTCTCGTCTTAAAACGGCTCGGCGTTGAGTCGGTAGCCTCGGGCTTCACGGCGGGCGAAACGGGTTCGCTTATTGAGGGCGAGTTGAGGAAGAACGGAATCAAGACCGATTTCGTAAGAGTTAAAAACGGCTTTTCAAGAATAAATATAAAGCTTACAACCGATACTCAGACCCAGCTCAACGGCAGCGGCCCGTCGGTTTCAAGAATTGAGCTTCAGCGCTTCTATTCTAAGCTTGAAGCGCTCTCTGCAGGAGATATTCTTGTTCTTTCAGGCTCTGTTCCGGGCTCAATGCCGCAGAATACCTATGAAAAAATACTCGAGTATCTTTCGGGCAGGGGAGTTCTCTCCGTTGTTGACGCCGAGGGAAAGCTGCTTACCAATACCCTTAAGTTCAAGCCGTTTTTAATAAAGCCCAACCGTGAGGAATTAGAGGAGATTTTTTCAAAGAAAATGCTCACCGACGACGAGATTATAAAGGCGGCTTCAAGGCTTCAGAAAAAGGGCGCGAGAAACGTCCTTGTTTCCCTTGATGAGGACGGCGCTTTGCTTCTTGACGAAACGGGGAAAATTCACCGTCAGGGAACGAGAAGCGGAACCGTAATAAACCCCGTTGGTGCGGGCGACTCAATGATAGCGGGCTTTATAGCGGGGTACCTTAAGAAAAAGGACTACGAATACGCCCTAAGGCTCGGAACCGCCGCAGGAACCGCAACCGCTTTTTCACGTTCTCTCGCTTCAAAAACCGCAATAGAAAAACAGATGTTATAAAACAAAGGCATTGGATTTTCTCCAATGCCTTTATTCTTTATGAAGATATTCGTTTATTTCGTCCTCTGTTCTGTTTGCGGCGATTTTTCCCGCTTGCTCTATTTTTTGGTCATAGCCCGTAAGCGCCGCAAATGGTGCGAACTGCGCCGCCCTGTCATAAAGCGACATATGAGGTCTTTTTTCGCTCTGATGATGGGGGAGGTTTATTATATCGTCATATTTTCCCATTACGCCTTGTGACCTCCTACCTGTTCGTTTCTTTCCTTGGCGGTTGCGCCCTCTTCAAAATTCATTCCTTTAAGAATTGCGTTTTTTCCGAATTTATCCTTAATCGAAATAACCGCCTGCTGAATTTTCTTTTCCTTTTCAATGGCTTCGTTTTGCTCTTCCTTTTCCTTATCCCTTTTTTCGTAGTCGGTGAACAAATCCATCTGTTCAAACTGTTCTTTGTCTTTAAGGCTTTTTTCGGGTAAAACCCGATTGGCAACAACATACATCCGCCTTACTGTATATTGTCTGTCAACAATTCTGTCAAAAAGCTTTATGACCGCGTCAGTAATAATTTTTGTTGACGAGGTATACATATTGAGGTTAATCGAGCCGTGGGCGGATTTCGGCGTTTTTCTTCCGTAACGGTCAATTTCGCTTTCGCTGACGTTTTTTGTGTTTTCAATATCGTAGCCTACCGTCAGCACCATCTGGTCGGTGACAAGCCCTTTTTTAACTAAGTCAAGCACAAGGTTGTCCGTCATTTCACGGACGATAAGCCTTGCCTTTTCAAACGGGTATGGTGAGGACAGAACCTGACCGAGACTTAAGCTGTTGCTTTCGGGAACATAGCTTTTTATATCCGACATACGGCAGGGCTCATAACCCCAGGCGTGGTCTATAAGAAGCTCGGCGTTTATTCCGAACAGCTTATACAGCTTATCCTCGTTTTCTATCGAACAGCGGGCAACGTCGCCCATTGTATACATTCCGTTGTTCGCAAGTCTTGTGGCATAGCCCTTTCCTACACGCCAGAAATCCGTAATCGGAGTGTGTTCCCAGAGTTGTTTTCTATAACTCATTTCGTCAAGTTCGGCTATTCTTACGCCGTCCTTGTCGGCGGGAATATGCTTTGCAACAATATCCATGGCGATTTTGCAAAGGTACATATTTGTTCCTATGCCCGCCGTGGCTGTAATTCCCGTTGAAGAAAGCACGTCACGAATCATAGTCATAGCTAATTCGTGAGCAGTTTTCTTATAGGTTTTAAGATAATTCGTTGCGTCAATAAAAACCTCGTCAACCGAATAGACGTGAATATCCTCAGGCGCAATATATTTTAAATAGATGTTATAAATATTCGTGCTGATTTCCATATATCTCGCCATCTGAGGCGGAGCGACAATGTAATCAAGCTCAAGCGCGGGGTTGCTTTCAAGCTCGTCAGCGAAAACGGATTTCCCCGCCAGTTTGTTTTTAGGCGCTAATGAACGGCGAAGCGAATTGACTTCACGAACTTTTTCAACAACCTCAAAAAGCCTTGCCCGCCCCGGTATGCCGTGTTTTTTCAATGAGGGTGAAACGGCGAGGCAAATCGTCTTTTCCGTGCGGCTCTGGTCAGCCACGACAAGATTTGTGTTAAGCGGGTCTAACCCACGCTCGACACATTCAACCGAAGCGTAGAAGGATTTTAAGTCTATAGCGATGTAAGTGCGCCCGTCCATTTTTTCACCTCGCCTTTATTATAGCACATTTGTTCTTTTATTTAAATAGTCAATCGACATAATATTATTGACAATAATTATATCGTGTGTTATTTTTTAGAAAAAACGAGAGGTGAAAAATATGAAAACAGCAGTAGTGTTCTATTCAATGAGCGGTAATGTTAAAAATACCGCCGAAAAAATTGCAGAAACAGTTTCAGCCGACTTAATCGAATTAAAGCCTGAAAAGACATACCCCGACAAGGGCTTTAAAAAATTCTTCTGGGGCGGAAAAAGCGCCGTAATGGGTGAAAAGCCTGCGCTTATGCCCTATTCGTTTGAGGCAGGGGAGTATGACAGAATTGTTTTCGGTTTTCCCGTTTGGGCTTCAACCTTTGCCCCTCCGATAAGGACGTTTGTCGAGGATAACAGACAACTTCTTGAAAATAAAAAAATATCCGCCTTTACCTGTATGAGCGGTAGCGGCGGCGAAAAAGCGATTTCAAAGCTCAAAGACTTTCTGAAAACAGATTCTCTTGAATCGGAATTGATTCTTATTGACCCCAAGGACAAACCGTCAGTTGAGAATGATGAAAAAATCGCTTCATTCTGTGAAAAACTCGGTTAACACCCCAACTCAACCGTTAGTTTGTTTACTTTTATAATAATTCGTGATACCGTTTAGTCGAGGAGGCGAGGAAAATGAATCAGCAAAAAACAGGACGGTTCATTTCGTCACTTAGAAAAGAAAAGGGACTTACCCAGTCGGCGCTCGCAGAAAAACTCGGCATAACCGACAGGGCGGTTTCAAAATGGGAAACGGGCAAAAGCCTGCCCGATGCGGCGATTATGCTTGAATTATGCAAAATACTCGGCATAAACGTAAACGAATTATTATCAGGGGAGAGGTTGGAAATGACAAACTACAATGAAATGGCGGAAAAAAATCTTCTCGAAATGAAAAAGCAAAAGGAGCAGACAGACAGAAGGCTTTTAAGAATTGAAATTGTAATAGGGCTTCTGATAAGCGTAGTATTTTTTGCGCTGATATTTATTGCTTCATTTGCACAGATTGAGGATTGGCTGAGAATAACGCTTATTATAACCGGCTTTATTCCGTTTGCCATAATGTTACCGTTTGCAATCAGGATTGAACAGACGGCGGGCTATTATGAATGTCAGAAATGCGGCAACAGATATATTCCGAAGTATTCAAGCGTGCTTTTTGCTATGCACGTCAACAGAACAAGATATATGAAATGCCCGAAATGTAATCAGAGAAGCTGGCAGAAAAAGGTTATTTCAAAGGAAGCAGAATAATTTAAAGGGGCGGGAAAAACTCCCGCCCTACCGATTAATTTTTCAATTGACATTTGTAGGGGTTGGCGTCCCCGACAACCCGTTGTCTGTTTACGGACAATTTGCCGTTAAAACGGCAAACGGGAGGGTGCAGAGACCCTCCCCTACAAAATAATTGCGTTGATTATCAAGTTGTGTAGGGGCGGGCTTCCACGCCCGCCCGAAAAAATATTGATTTAACGGGACGTCGAGGTTACGGCTTCGCCATTACCCTTTTGTCACTTCGTGACATTTCCCCTATCAGGGGAATCTTCGCCGTCCCCTACGATTGCATTTGAATTTTTATCATCCCGTAGGGGCGAGTATCACTCGTCCGTTTGTTATATAAATCCTTTATGCTGTCCGGTGAAGTATCTCGTCTCGGCTCGATGTGAAATATTTGTCTTGGGACAAACGTGAAATTTTGCGATAAATCGCAAAGTGAAATGAAATAAATCTATCCACGCCCGCAGGCATTTCACACGCCGAAGGCGTATTTCACGCCCGAAGGGCATTTCACAAATCCCGACAGGGATTTATTTCACTAAAAAAGGACTTGCCTAAGCAAGTCCTTTTTTACTTACGGAGAGTTAGGGATTCGAACCCTAGGTACATTTCTGTACACAGCATTTCGAGTGCTGCACCTTCGACCACTCGGACAACTCTCCGTGTTTGCTTGAATATTCTATCAAATAGCGCTCTGTTTGTCAATGAAAAAGAATTGAAAAATAATTTTTCTTTTCTTTGAAATACCTATTGACTTTTTGACAGACCCCGATTATAATATTACAATCCATAATAATGGAGAGATATGCGCTTTTGCGATTTTTGAGGGTTTTAAATTTCTCTTTTTTAGCAAAAATTAAGCATATTTTACCTAACTTTTTAGTCATTTTACCTTTATATATATGTATCGGTTTGATGATTAAGACAAAATAACGGACGGAGAGTGATAAGCTATGGTAAATGTTAAACCTATCCAGCTTGGAACAAACACCCGTATGACCTTCTCGAAAATCAATGAGGTAATGAAGATGCCTAACCTTATTGAAATTCAGAAGAAGTCCTATCAGGATTTCATTGAAAAGGGTCTTCACGAGGTGTTTAGAGACATTGCAGAGATTACCGATTACACAGGTAACCTTGTGCTTGAGTTCATTGATTACAGAATGGACGAAAAGCCGAAGTATACCGTTAAGGAGTGTAAGGAGCGTGACGCAACTTACGCTGCTCCCCTGAGAGTAACCGCACGTCTTCTCAATAAGGAGACAGGTGAAATTAAAGAGAGCGAAGTTTATATGGGCGACTTCCCGCTCATGACCGAAAGCGGTACTTTCGTAATCAACGGCGCTGAGCGTGTTATTATTTCACAGCTCGTGCGTTCACCCGGCGTTTACTTTGATATGACGCATGACAAAACAGGTAAAGAATTGTATTCGGCTACCGTTATCCCGAACAGAGGCGCATGGCTTGAATATGAAACAGACCTTAACGATTTAGCTTACGTCCGTATTGATAAAAACAAGAAGATTCTTATTACAACCTTTGTAAGAGCGCTCGGACTTTCTTCAAATGCCGATATTCTTGAATTCTTCGGTAATGACGACAGAATCAAGGCTACTCTTGAAAAGGATACAACAATCAATGTTGAGCAGGCTCTCATCGAGGTTTATAAAAAGCTTCGTCCCGGCGAGCCTCCGACGCTTGAAACTGCTCAGAGCTATCTTGACGGTCTTCTTTTTGACCCCCACAGATACGACATCTCAAGAGTCGGCAGATATAAGTACAATAAAAAGCTCTGCCTTAGCGCAAGAATTAACGGCTGTAAGGCAACTGAGCCTATCATCGCTCCTCTTACCGGCGAGGTACTCGCTGACGAGGGCGATACAATTACAAAGGAACTCGCTTACGCTATTGAGCAGGCAGGCATCAGCTCGGTAGTAGTTGAAAAAGAGGGTGTCAAGGTAAAGGTCGTTTCGAGCGGCATGGTTGACATCGGCGAGTACGTTCCCTTTACCGAAGACGAGCTTGAAGAAATCGGCGTAAACGAGAAGGTAAGATTTTCGGTTCTCGCCGAAATTCTTGAGAAATGCGGCGACGATAAGAAGGCTCTCTATGAGGAACTGAAGGTCAGATGCGACGACCTTATTCCGAAGCACATTATTGTTGACGATATTCTCGCTTCAATTTCCTATATGAACGGTATTGCTTCGGGCGTCGGCGTTACAGACGATATCGACCACCTGAGCAACAGACGTATCCGTCAGGTAGGCGAGCTTCTTCAGAACCAGGTACGTATCGGCTTCTCAAGAATGGAAAGAATGGTCAAGGAGAGAATGACTCTTCAGGCGCAGGACGCCGACAAGACTCCCGCAGCTCTTATTAACGCAAGACCCGTTATGGCTGCTATTAAAGAGTTCTTCGGTTCTTCACCGCTGTCTCAGTTCATGGACCAGACCAACCCTCTTGCAGAGCTTACTCATAAGAGAAGACTTTCAGCCCTCGGCCCCGGCGGTTTGTCGAGAGACCGCGCCGGTTTCGAGGTTCGTGACGTTCACTATTCTCACTACGGACGTATGTGCCCGATTGAGACTCCCGAAGGCCCGAACATCGGCCTTATCTCTTACCTTGCAACTTTCGCAAGAATTAATAAGTATGGCTTCATCGAAGCTCCGTTCCGCAGAATCGATAAGGAAACGGGCGTAGTTCTTGATGAGGTTGACTATATGACAGCCGACGTTGAGGACGATTTCATCGTTGCTCAGGCTAACGAGCCCCTCGACGAGAACGGCAGATTCGTCCGCAAGAAAGTCAACGCACGTCACCGCGACGGCTTCCTTGAAATCGAAGGAAGCAAGGCTGACTATATGGACGTTTCGCCGAAGATGGTTGTTTCCGTTGCTACGGCTATGATTCCCTTCCTTGAGAACGACGACGCAAACCGCGCCCTTATGGGTTCTAACATGCAGCGTCAGGCAGTTCCGCTTCTTAAAACGGAGTCGCCGATTGTCGGTACGGGTATGGAATATAAAGCGGCAGTTGACTCCGGCGTTGTCGTACTCGCTAAGCACGACGGCGTTGTTAAGAGCGTAAGCGCTGATAAGATTGAGATTGAGATTGCCAAGAAGGAAATCGAAACCTACGAGCTTATTAAGTATATGCGTTCCAACCAGGGCACTTGCATTAACCAGAGACCTATCGTTTCAAAGGGTCAGAAGGTTAAGGCGGGCGACGTAATCGCCGACGGCCCTGCAACAAGCAACGGTGAAATTTCACTCGGTAAGAACGCCCTTATCGGCTTTATGACCTGGGAAGGTTATAACTACGAGGACGCTGTTCTTATCAACGAAAACCTTGTAAGAAACGATACCTATACTTCAATCCATATTGAAGAATATGACCTCGAGGCGAGAGATACAAAGCTCGGACCCGAGGAAATCACGAGAGATATTCCCAACGTCGGTGAAGAAAACCTTGCCGACCTCGATGAAAACGGAATTATCCGTATCGGCGCCGAGGTACATTCGGGCGATATCCTTGTTGGTAAGGTTACGCCCAAGGGCGAAACCGAGCTTACCGCTGAAGAGAGACTTCTTCGCGCTATCTTCGGCGAAAAGGCGAGAGAGGTTCGTGATACCTCACTTCGCGTTCCTCACGGCGAATACGGTATCGTTGTTAATGTTGAAGTATTCACAAGAGAAAACAGCGACGAGCTCAACCCCGGCGTAAACAAGGTTGTTCGTTGCTATATCGCCCAGAAGAGAAATCTTAATGTCGGCGATAAGATGGCGGGACGTCACGGTAACAAGGGCGTTGTTTCGAGAATTCTTCCTCCTGAAGATATGCCCTTCCTTGACGACGGTACTCCGCTTGATATAGTTCTTAACCCGTTGGGCGTTCCGTCCCGAATGAATATCGGTCAGGTACTTGAGGTACATCTCGGCTTCGCTTACAGAAAGCTCGGTCAGAAGATTGCTACTCCCGTATTTGACGGCGCTCACGAGGAAGATATAAGAGAAGCTCTTAAGGAAGCCGGTTACAGAGAAGACGGTAAGTCAATTCTTACCGACGGACGTACAGGCCGTAAGTTTGATAACCCCGTAACAGTCGGCGTTATGTACTTCCTTAAGCTGTTACACCTTGTTGACGATAAGATTCACGCCCGTTCAACAGGCCCGTATTCGCTCGTTACTCAGCAGCCCCTCGGCGGTAAAGCCCAGTTCGGCGGCCAGCGTTTCGGTGAGATGGAGGTTTGGGCGCTTGAGGCTTACGGCGCGGCTTATACTCTTCAGGAAATCCTGACGGTTAAGTCGGACGATGTAGTCGGTCGTGTTAAGACTTACGAATCAATCGTTAAGGGACTTAATGTTCCGAAGCCCGGTGTTCCCGAGTCGTTCAAGGTTCTTATTAAGGAAATGCAGTCACTCGGTCTTGACGTAAGAGTACTTGATAAGGATGACAATGAAATTGACCTTCGTCAGAACTTTGATGATGAAATCGGTAACCTTCCGCCCGTAGACGCAGATGCGTTCCAGACAGTTAACGACGCAAGCCTTGATGACGGCTTCGTTGCTGACGGCGAGGACGCTGACGACTATTCGGACAGCGACGGTTACGAAGATGATTATTCACGTGATGACGACGATTACTATTCAGACGAAGAATAATCAACCTTTATCAAATTATTAAGGAAGAAGGGCAACTGACAATGGAAAATATTACTTTTGACTCAATTAAAATCGGTATTGCTTCTCCCGACCAGATCAGAGAATGGTCTTACGGCGAGGTTACAAAGCCCGAAACAATAAATTACCGTACGCTCAAGCCCGAAAGAGGCGGACTTTTCTGCGAAAAGATTTTCGGACCCACAAAGGACTGGGAGTGCCACTGCGGTAAATATAAGAGAATCCGTTATAAAGGTCAGGTTTGTGAGCGTTGCGGCGTTGAAATCACAAAGGCTAAGGTCAGACGTGAAAGAATGGGCCACATTGAGCTTGCAGCTCCCGTTTCACATATCTGGTATTTCAAGGGTATCCCGTCAAGAATGGGACTTATGCTTGATATTTCACCGAAGGATCTTGAAAAGGTTCTCTATTTCTCAAGATATATTGTTATCGACCCGGGCGTTGATACCGAATTGAGAAAAATGCAGATACTCACTGAAAAAGAGTATATGGATATGCGTGAGAGATACGACGAGGATTTCAGAGCCGAGATGGGCGCTGAAGCTATCAAAGAGCTTCTCTCCGAAATCGACGTTGAGGCTCTTGCCGAGTCTCTTCGCGAGGAACTTAAGGACGCTAACGGCCAGAAGAGAGCAAGACTTCTCAAGAGACTTGAGGTTGTTGAAGCTTTCAGACAGAGCGGTAACCGTCCCGAATGGATGATTCTCGACGTTGTTCCGGTAATTCCTCCGGATATTCGTCCCATGGTTCAGCTTGACGGCGGAAGATTTGCAACAAGCGACCTTAACGACCTTTACAGACGTGTTATCAATAGAAATAACCGTCTTGCAAAGCTTCTCGAGCAGGGCGCTCCGCAGATTATCGTACGCAATGAGAAGAGAATGCTTCAGGAAGCCGTTGACGCTCTTATCGACAACGGCAGAAGAGGCAGAGCTGTTACAGGTCCCAACAACCGCGCTCTTAAATCTCTTTCCGATATGCTTAAGGGTAAGCAGGGACGCTTCAGACAGAACCTTTTAGGTAAGCGTGTTGACTATTCGGGACGTTCGGTTATCGTTGTAGGACCCGAACTCAAGATGTATCAGTGCGGTCTGCCTAAGGAAATGGCGCTTGAGCTTTTCAAACCCTTCGTTATGAAGAGACTTGTTGAAACTCACGTTGCAAATAATATTAAATCAGCCAGAAAGATGGTTGAGCGCTCAAAGACAGAAGTATGGGACGCTCTTGAAGTTGTTATCAAGGACCACCCCGTTATGTTAAACCGTGCGCCAACTCTTCACAGACTCGGTATTCAGGCGTTTGAGCCCGTTCTCGTTGAGGGTAGGGCAATCAAACTCCATCCGCTGTCATGTACGGCGTTCAACGCCGACTTCGACGGCGACCAGATGGCTGTTCACGTACCGCTTTCGGCGGAAGCTCAGGCAGAGGCGCGTTTCCTTATGCTTGCGGCTAACAACCTTCTTAAGCCTGCTGACGGTAAGCCCGTTACAGTTCCTACTCAGGACATGGTTCTCGGTTCATATTACCTTACGCTTATGCGTGACGGCGAACCGGGCGAGGGCAAGGTATTCCGTGACGTAGATGAAGCTACAATGGCTTACGACGAGGGATATATCGGTCTTCATTCAAAGATTAAAATCAGAATGACAAAGGAAATCAACGGCGAAAAGGTTACAAAGCTTGTTGATACAACGCTCGGCAGAGTTATCTTCAACAACCCCATTCCTCAGGATTTGGGCTTCGTTGACAGAAGCGACCCCGAAAACGCTTTCAAGCTTGAGGTTGAATTCCTTGTTAATAAGAAAATGCTCGGTAAAATCGTTGACCGCTGCATAAAGGTTCACGGAACAAGCGTAGCTTCAAGAGTTCTTGACGAAATCAAGGCTCAGGGCTACAAATATTCAACCCGAAGCGGCATTACCGTTGCTGTCTGCGACGCTACAATTCCTCCCCAGAAGAAAGAATTGCTTGCAACCGCAGAAGAAAAAATCGACGAAATTACAAATGAATATAACTTCGGTCTTATCAGTGATAACGAGCGTTCAAGAGCCGTTATCAAGGTTTGGGAGGACTGCACAAACAAGGTTTCCGCAGAGCTCACCAAGAACCTCGACCACGACAACCCGATTTATATGATGGTTGACTCGGGCGCCCGTGGTTCGGAAAGCCAGTTAAGACAGCTTGCAGGTATGCGTGGTCTTATCGCAAACACCGCAGGTAAAACAATCGAAGTTCCGATTCGTGCTAACTACCGTGAAGGACTTAATGTACTTGAATACTTCATTTCCTCGCGTGGCGCCCGTAAGGGACTTGCAGATACGGCTCTCCGTACGGCTGACTCCGGTTACCTCACACGTCGTCTTGTTGACGTTTCTCAGGACGTTATTATCCGTGAAGAGGACTGCGGCTGTAAGGAAGGCATTGAAATCTACGACATCACCGACGGCAAGGAAATGATTGAACCCCTTTCCGAAAGACTTGTCGGCAGATATCTTCTCGAGCCTATCGTTGACGAGAAGACGGGCGAGGTCATTATGTCGAACGACAGAATGATGACCGAGGACGACGCTCAGCGTATTGTTGACGCGGGCATCACTAAGGTCACAATCCGTTCGCTTCTCACCTGTAAGTCAGAGCACGGCGTATGCATTAAGTGCTACGGTTCAAACCTTGCTACAAGCCAGCCTGTAACGGTAGGCGAGGCGGTAGGTATTATCGCTGCTCAGTCAATCGGTGAACCCGGTACACAGCTTACGATGAGAACGTTCCACACCGGTGGTGTTACATCTTCAGCCGATATTACTCAGGGTCTTCCCAGAGTCGAGGAGCTTTTTGAAGCGAGAAAGCCGAAGGTACTTGCTATTATCTCCGAAATCGAGGGTACTGTTTCAATCCGTATGATTAAGAACAGTGAACACGTTGTTGTTACCTCCGACGACGGCGACGAGAAGAGCTACCTTATTCCTTACGGCTCAAGACTTCGCGTAACCGAAGGTCAGCACATTGAAAAGGGCGGACTTATCACTGAGGGTTCACTCAGCCCGCATGACGTTCTTGCTGTTCTCGGCGTTGACGCAGTCAGAAACTATCTTATCCGTGAGGTACAGAGAGTTTACCGCTTACAGGGCGTTGATATCAACGATAAGCACATTGAGGTTATCGTCCGTCAGATGATGAGAAAGCTTAAGGTTGTTGAAGAGGGAACGAGCGACTTCCTTCCCGGCGCAACAATTGAAAAGCAGGAATACGATAAAGAGATTGAAAGACTTGAAGAGCTTGAAAAGAACGGCGAAGCAGTTGTTTATCCGACAGTTTCTCCGGTACTTCTCGGTATCACAAAGGCTTCACTCGCTACCGATTCGTTCCTGTCGGCAGCTTCCTTCCAGGAAACAACGAGAGTTCTTACCGACGCTGCTTCCAAGGGCAAGAAGGACCCGTTGCTCGGACTTAAGGAAAACGTTATTATCGGTAAGCTTCTTCCTTCGGGAACGGGTATGGAGTGCTACAGCAATGTAGAGATTGAACCCGTTGAAGGCGTAGAAGCGGTTTAATCCAAATTCAATTAATAAAAAAAGACTTGACAAGCTAAGGTTTTTAGTGATAAAATCTTAGCTTGTGCGGGTCTGTAAATCCGCATTTTAGGTGTTTACGGGGTTTTCCCGTTTTCATAAAATTTAAGAAAAGGAGGAAACTGAACTTGCCAACCTTTAATCAGCTTGTACGCAACGGCAGACAGACCGTTGAAAAGAAGTCAAAGGCTCCGGCTCTTGGTAAGGGTTTTAACTCTAAGAAAAATGTCATGACTGACAAGAACTCTCCCCAGAAGAGAGGCGTTTGCACAGTCGTTAAGACAGACACACCCAAGAAGCCTAACTCTGCACTTCGTAAGCTTGCCAGAGTTCGTCTGACAAACGGTATTGAGGTTTCTGCTTACATCCCCGGCGTCGGCCACAACCTTCAGGAGCACAGCGTTGTTCTTATCAGGGGCGGACGTGTTAAGGATTTGCCCGGTGTTCGTTACCACATTATCCGCGGTACGCTTGATACTCAGGGCGTAACAGGCAGAATGCAGAGCCGTTCAAAGTACGGTGCAAAGAGGCCGAAAAAAGCTGCAAAGTAATTTGAAGCTGAAAAATTAAGACAGAATCTATCATCAAAAGTCAAAGCGCTATTGGTGTTATTATATTATATATAGTATACGCCTCGCCTTGACACCACGGGTTTTGTCACCGAGTACCTATGATATCATCAATATGAAGGAGGGAAGTGCTGTGCCAAGAAGAGGCCAGATCGCAAAACGTGATGTTTTGCCCGATCCACTTTACAATTCAAAACGTGTCACACGCCTTATCAACAGTGTTATGCTTGACGGTAAAAAGGGCGTAGCTCAGAAGATCGTTTACGAAGCTTTTGAGATTATCGCTGAAAAGACCGGCAAGGAGCCGTTGGAGGTTTTTGACGCAGCTATGGAAAACGTTATGCCGGTTCTTGAGGTTAAGGCTCGCCGTATCGGCGGCGCTACCTATCAGGTACCGCTTGAGGTTCGTCCCGAAAGAAGAGAAACTCTCGGTCTTCGCTGGATAACTCTCTATGCCCGTCAGCGTTCGGAAAGAACAATGAAGGAGCGTCTTGCTAACGAAATCATGGATGCTGTCAACGAGACAGGTTCCGCATATAAGAAGCGTGAAGACACTCACAAGATGGCAGAAGCGAACAAGGCTTTTGCACACTTCAGATATTAATCGTTATCTGAATTTATTTAACCTAATTGGAGGACTATATGCCACGTAAGGTATCTTTAGAGAAAACCAGAAACATTGGTATTATGGCCCACATAGACGCAGGTAAGACCACTACTACCGAAAGAATTCTTTTCTATACAGGTAGAACTCACAAAATAGGTGAGACTCATGACGGCGACGCCGTTATGGACTGGATGGCTCAGGAGCAGGAGAGAGGTATTACTATTACTTCTGCTGCTACCACCTGTTTTTGGAAGGACCATCGTATCAATATTATCGACACACCCGGTCACGTTGACTTTACTGTTGAGGTTCAGCGTTCATTACGTGTACTCGACGGTTCAGTAACCGTTCTGTGCGCCAAGGGCGGCGTCGAGCCTCAGTCTGAAACCGTTTGGCGTCAGGCTGACGAATACCATGTTCCCCGTATGATTTACGTCAATAAGATGGACATTATGGGCGCGGACTTTTTCAGAGTTCTTAACATGGTAGAAGAGCGTTTTAACTGCAATCCCGTACCGATTCAGCTTCCTATCGGCGCTGAGGCTACGTTCAAGGGCATTGTTGACCTGGTTGCTATGGACGCAGAAGTTTATTATGACGATCTTGGTAAGGACGTAAGACACGAGCCTATCCCCGAGGATATGGTTGACCTTGCCAATGAATACCGTGAGAAGCTCATTGAGGCTATTGCCGAACAGGATGACGCTCTTATGGAAAAATACTTCAACGGCGAAGAAATCACTGTTGAAGAGATTAAATCAACAATCCGTAAGGCAACTATTGCCAACGCTATGGTTCCGATCTGCTGCGGTACCTCTTACCGTAACAAGGGTGTTCAGCCGTTGCTTGACGCTATTGTTGACTATATGCCCGCCCCGACAGACGTTGAGGCTATCAAGGGCGTAAATCCCGATACTGACGAAGAGGAAGTAAGACATTCTTCCGACGACGAGCCTTTTGCAGCTCTTGCTTTCAAGATTGCTACTGACCCGTATGTTGGTAAGCTTTGCTTCTTCAGAGTTTATTCGGGTACCGTAAACGCAGGCGCAACCGTTCTTAACGCGGTTAAGGATAGCCGTGAAAGACTCGGCCGTATCCTGCAGATGCACGCAAATCACAGAGAAGATATTGAAACCGTTTACGCAGGCGATATTGCGGCTGCAGTAGGTCTTAAGAACACCACAACAGGTGATACTCTCTGCGACGAAAAGCATCCCGTTATTCTTGAATCAATGAATTTCCCGGAGCCTGTTATCCGTGTCGCTATTGAGCCCAAGACCAAAGCAGGTCAGGAAAAGATGGGTATCGCTCTTCAGAAGCTTGCTGAAGAAGACCCCACCTTCAAGTGCTACACTGACGAAGAAACAGGCCAGACTATTATCGCCGGTATGGGTGAATTACACCTTGAAATTATCGTTGACAGAATGCTTCGTGAATTTAAGGTTGAGGCTAACGTAGGTAAACCTCAGGTTGCTTACCGTGAGACTATCCGTAAGCCTGCGTCATCCGATACGAAGTATGCCCGTCAGTCAGGCGGTAAAGGTCAGTACGGTCATTGTAAGATTAACATTGAACCCAACCCCGGTAAGGGCTATGAGTTCGTTAATAACATTGTCGGCGGCGCTATTCCCAAGGAATATATCGAGCCCGTTAATCAGGGTATCCAGGGCGCTATGCAGTCAGGCGTACTCGCAGGCTACAATATGGTCGACATCAAGGTAACACTTTACGACGGTTCATATCACGAGGTAGACTCCTCTGAAATGGCGTTCAAGATTGCCGGTTCAATGGCTCTTAAAGACGCCGCCAAGAAGGCTGACCCCGTTCTTCTTGAGCCGATTATGAAGGTAGTTGTTATCGTTCCCGAAGAGTATATGGGCGACGTTATCGGCGACCTTAACTCACGCCGTGGCGAAATCCAGGGCTTTGAGGACAGAAGCGGCGGAATTAAGCAGATTAATTCCCGTGTTCCGCTTTCGGAAATGTTCGGCTACGCTACCGACCTTCGCTCGAAAACACAGGGCAGAGGACAGTATGTAATGGAACCCGACGGTTATAAAGAGGTTCCGAAGTCAATTTCCGAAAAGATTATCAGCGATAAATCCAAAAAAGACTGATATTTTTATTAAAAGTATTGATTTTTTGCTAAATAATTGGTAAAATATCAAACGGCAACAAAACAATATGTTTTTCCCAAAATAAAGGAGGAATTTCTCAATGGCAAAAGAACATTTTAACCGTACCAAACCTCACGTAAACATTGGTACAATCGGCCACGTTGACCACGGTAAGACAACTCTTACTGCTGCTATTACAAAGACTCTCGCTATGAAGGGTTACGCTAAGTTCGAAGCATACGATATGATCGATAAGGCTCCCGAAGAGAGAGAGCGTGGTATCACAATCAATACAGCTCACGTTGAGTACGAGACCGATGCTCGTCACTATGCTCACGTTGACTGCCCCGGCCATGCTGACTATATCAAGAACATGATCACAGGTGCTGCTCAGATGGACGGTGCTGTTCTTGTTATCGCTGCTACAGACGGCCCCATGGCTCAGACTAAGGAACACCTTCTTCTTGCCCGTCAGGTTGGCGTACCGAAGATCATCGTTTTCCTTAACAAGACTGACCAGTTAGATGACCCCGAACTCCTCGAACTCGTTGAGATGGAAGTTCAGGAAACTCTTGAAGAGTACGGCTTCGATCCGAACTGCCCGATTATTAAGGGTTCAGCTCTTAAGGCTCTTGAGTACGACGGCGGCGACATCAACGCTCCCGAGCTTGCTCCCATTTGGGAACTCTTGGACGCTATCGACAGCTACATTCCTACTCCTGACCGTAAGGCAGACCAGCCCTTCCTTATGCCCGTTGAGGACGTTTTCACAATCACAGGTCGTGGTACAGTTGCTACAGGCCGTGTTGAGCGTGGACAGCTCAGAACAGGCGAAGAGGTTGAAATCGTTGGCCTTAAGGACGAGAAGCAGAAGACAGTTGTTACAGGTATCGAAATGTTCAGAAAGATCCTCGACTATGCTGAAGCAGGCGATAACATCGGTGCTCTTCTTCGTGGTATCCAGAGAACAGAGATTGAGCGTGGACAGGTTCTTTCCAAGCCCGGTTCAATTCACCCCCACACAAAGTTCAAGGGTCAGGTTTACGTTCTGACTAAGGACGAGGGTGGCCGTCATACACCTTTCTTCAACAACTATCGTCCCCAGTTCTATTTCAGAACTACTGACGTTACAGGTATCATTTCTCTTCCCGAGGGAACAGAGATGTGCATGCCCGGCGATAACGTTGAAATGAGCGTTGAGCTTATTACTCCTATCGCTATTGAAGAAGGCCTTCGTTTTGCTATCCGTGAAGGCGGCAGAACAGTAGGTTCAGGCGTTGTTACAGCTATTCTCGGTGACTAATTAATAATTAGAAACCAACAATAATTAAACCCCGTACCAATCGGTACGGGGTTATTTTTTTGCCTTCACCTTGAGGGGAAGGGGGTGAATTTATGCGACGGATGAGGTGCCGCAGGGGACGGCGTGATTCCCCTGATAGGGGAAATGTCTGCGAAGCAGACAAAAGGGTAATGGCAAAGCCGTAACCTCGACATCCCGCAAATAAAATGTCATTCTGAGCGTAAGCGAATAATCTCAACCTATTAACAACCCCTCCTGTTAAGGAGAGGGGGACCGCCGTTCAGGCGGTGGAGAGGTTTAAACCCCTCAGTCTCGTTGCACTCGACAGCTCCCCTTGGCAGTGGAGCCTTGGTGCCGCCGTTAAAAATAGAATAATTCTTCAAACTTTACATCAAGTGCGACACAAAGCACCAAAGCCAGCTTTGCCGTCGGACTGTATTGTCCTGTTTCTATTGAGCTTATCGTATTTCTTGAAACTCCGACCGTTTCGGCGAGCTGAGATTGTGACAAGCCCCTTTGTGAACGTATTTCCTTTAAATTGTTTTTTAGTATAAGCTTATCGTCCATTTTTTACCTCACAATCCTCATAATATGAAGAACAAGGAACACAACGGCAAGGGCAAGCTGAATAAGCCCGAAAATAAGCTCGTGCGTCTTCCTGAGAGACTTATATTTAACAAGAAGCATCGTTCCCGTCATTGAAAGATAAATCGCCCACAGGCTCAAGGAAGGACCGTTATCGGTAAGTATAACTTCGAGAAGGAGAATTACCATACAAAGAATTCCGCCGACCGCACATGCGGTTCTGCCCGCATTTGAAAATGCGTTCTTTTCCATCTCGTCCTGATTCTTATTATCTTCTCTGTTTTTAGCAAGGATTTCTTCTTTATTCATAAAAACACCTCCAAAGAAATATGCCAAGTTAACTTTGCAACTTGATTATAATATTGCCAAGTGAACTTGTCAAGAGTTTTTATAAAAAAAGAGGGCGGATGATATCCGCCCCGGCATTTCTTATCTGATATATTTTAGCAATTCCGATTTAATATTCTCGCATTTCCCGTCGATAACTGCGTCAACAAGCATATCAAGCGTCTGCCCGAGCTGTTTTCCTGCGGGGATTCCCGCCTTTATCAAATCGTTTCCGCTGATGTCAAGCTGTTTAACCGAATAGCAGAGATTGTTTTCTTTTATCTCTTGAAGATAAACCTTCATATTTTCAAGCAACTCTTCGCCGTTGTGCTTGTCAGCCTTGCCCTGATTATCGGCGTATTTTGCGGTTATGAGATAAACATATCCGTCCTCGCCGATTCGTTTAAGGAGCTTTAACGCTTCATATTGAGAACGGGGAAGCATCTCGTCGTGAACGGCGATAAACTTGACTGTTTTATCAACAGTTGCGTTGTCAAAGCGAAGCCTTCTGAGAATTTCAAAGGCTTTAAGCGAGCTTTCCCTCGGGTGACCTTTGAAATGGTCAATTCCGTTTTCATCAGTCGTTTTACATTCCGGCTTTGCAATATCGTGAAGAAGCATAGCGACCTTAAATTCCTCGGGCGCCGCTTCAACCGTGTAAGCGGTGTGGGTGTAAACGTCAAAACAGTGATAGGGCGTGTTCTGGGGAAAATCGAAGGTCGGTATAAGCTCGGGAATGAAAACCGCAATAATATCACGGTAATCGAGAAGAACCCTTTTGACGTCTTTTCCGTTAAGAAGCTTTACAAGCTCAACCCGAATTCTTTCCGCCGCTATATTGTTAAGCAGTAATTTGTTCTTAAAAACGCTCTCAGAGGTCTTATTTTCGATTTTAAAGCCGAGTACGGAAGAAAACCTAATCGCTCTTAAAATGCGTAACGCGTCCTCGTTAAAGCGTTCGTCGGCGTTGCCTACACAACGGATTATTCTGTTCTTTAAATCGTCCTGTCCGCCGAAGCAGTCAACAATTCCCGTTTCGGGGTTATAGGCGAGGGCGTTAACCGTGAAATCACGGCGTGACAGGTCATCCTTAAGGTTTCTCGTGAACGAAACCGAGTCGGGATGACGGTTATCGGAATACGCCCCGTCAACTCTGTAGGTTGTAATTTCAAGGGGCATTTTATCAATAAGAACGGTGACCGTTCCGTGCTTTATTCCCGTTTCGATAATGCGAAAGCCCTCGAATACCTTTTCGGTTTCTTCGGGAAGGGCGCTCGTAGTAATATCCCAGTCAGAAGGGGAGAAGCCGAGCAGGGAATCGCGGACGCAACCGCCTACGATAAACGCCTCAAAGCCCGCTTGTGAAAGCAGGCGCAGAGCTTTATCAACCTGTACGGGAAGCCGAATTTCCATAAAACCCCTCATTTAAAAATCAATCGGATATTATAATAACAAAAAACAGTTGCATTTAGCAACTGTTTTTTAATTATATTTGATTTTATTCTGTGTAATTATCGTCGTCAACGGTGTATGTTCCCTCTTCGGCGACTGCCTTTTCTCTCTTTCTGAGCTTTACGGCGAGGGTTACAACGGCAATTATTGAAGCTAAAAGAACAACCGCAAGAGCGCAGATTGCTTTAATCATTGTCGTCTTTTTCATTCCGATATTGTTATCGGGGTCAGCCTGAGTTGTAGGCTCGGTTGTCGTTTCGGGCTCGGACTCCTTAACGCTCAGACCGTAATACTTCTGAATCGACCCGTCGTTTTCGTCATAGACGTAAAGCGAGGAATTACCGTCCTTAAGGCTGAGCGCATAGAGAAGATAAAGCCCCTTCGCCTTGAATTCGTCGTTCTGGTAAGCGGCGATTTCCTTGTCGTTAATCTTAATATTAACGGGCTTGTAGCTTTCGGGAATTGAATTCTTTTTCGCCGCAAGAAGAACAAGCGGAAGAGATTCCGACTTGATTCTAATGTACTCGCTGAATGAATCGCTTTCGTCGTCAAACAGCGCAAAGCTCTTCTTTCCGTCCTCGTCCTCAATGCAGACTATCTGCTGAGTTTTATCCTTCGAGGTGTAGGTGAGAATTCTGTTGCCCTTGTAGTCCGAATAGGTTTCGTCAAAGCCGTCGGGAGCGTCAACAAAAGCCGAATCGTCAACGAGAGTATAGGTTTTGCCGTTAAGAACTACCTTGTCATCCTTAGGCTTGGTAGTGGTTTCGGTTGTGTTTTCGGTTGTGGAAGCTGTTGTAGTTGTCGAATCCCTGCGGGTAGTGGTTTCGGGCGCTCGCGTTGTGGTTGCGGGAGCCTTTGTAGTAGTTTCGGGCGCTTTTGTAGTCGTTTCCTCGGGAACAACCTTAAGAGTAGCCGCCGCGCCGGAAAAGCCGTTTATTTTGTCGCCTGCGTTATCGCTGACGAGAACGCTGCTTACCTGAATTGTTGTAGAGCCGACCTTATTCGCCTTGAATACAAAGCTTACGCTGTGGCTTGAAGCAGAGGAGTTATCGTCATACCAGACGGCTGTTCCTCCGTTAAAGCTCGCTCCGCTGCAGCTTTTGTATGTGAGAATACTTGAGTCGTAGCTGATGGAGAACTGAACGCCGGCTATGTTACTGCCTGAAAAACGGACTGTAACCGTAACTGAGTCGCCTAACTCAACGTTATTCTGTGAAAAAGCGATTGTTGTGCTTGCGGCAAACGCCACCAGCGAAACGTTTAAGCATATTATAAATGCAACAAGTACGGAAATTATTAACCTTGCCTTTTTCATATTTTTTCCTCCTGTTATGCGAGAATAATATTTCGTATTTTAACTATGTCACGTATGTCGAGCGCCGCGTCGCCGTTTATGTCGGCGGCGTTGAAATTGACGCCGCTAATCTTTTTGGTGTTGAGAATGTGGTTTCGCACCTTGACTATATCGAGAATATTAGTCTCGCCGTCGCCGTTTACGTCGCCGATAACGCCGATTTTATAAACATAGTCAATTCCCGCCTTGGTTACCGTGAGGGTCATTCCCGTTGAGATATTTCCCTTTGTAACTGCGTCCTTGCCGTCCTTAACCGTCGCCGAAGCGCCCTCGGTAAGTCCGAGCGCCTTTATAAATGAACTGTAAGACGTTTTATCAGAAACCGATAAAATATACTTGTTCTTTTCGTCAACCTTGTATTTCGTGCTGAAAAGGTCGGTGTTTGTTGTCGGCTCTGACGGGGGAGTAGTGTCCTCAGCCTCCTGACGGGTTATAGTAAGAACATAGGTTCTTGAAGAACCGCTTGGCGAAGTAACCTTTATGTTGTATGTGTTCTTGCCTTCCTTCAGGCTTACCTTGCTGTAGCTCGAGGTAGTAACGGTATCCATTTCGATATAATTACTGCTGACCCAGCCCTTAAGGGTAGTGCCGCTGTATGAAAAGCTAATCTGATACCATACCGTTTTATTGACCGTCTGTTCGCCCAGCTTCTTTATGGCGGTGCCGTTCTTTATTCCGACGTATTCGCCTTTATATTTCAGTCTGTTTTCATTTTCGTCGGGAGATGAAACGCCTGCGCTTGTACGAACTCTTAGGTTTGAATTTACGTTTACAACCTTACCCGTATCGGCGACAGAGGTTGTTGTCGTGACGGGAATACCCGAAACGGTAGCCTTTGAATAATAAGGCTCAGCCGAAATTGTAACCTTTTTAACCGAATTGGGAACAGTTACCGTGTAATTATTCGTAGTTACCTGAAGAGTGCTTGACGGGCTTAGGGTGTAGGTATCAACCTTTAAGGATTTAAGCCAGCTCCACGGGCTGTCAGCCGTAATCGGAAGCGGACTGATTTTTGAGGGCATACTGTTATAAACGGGAATAACGAAGGTGAATGCGTTATCGAGCGCGCCCAGGTCCTTATATGTTGAATAAACCGACCTACCCTCAGTATAAGCGGCTGTTATATTTCCCATATACTGATGGGTGTAAAGCGAGGTGTCGTTGTATTCGCCTACAACGTCAAACTTTTCAAGATAAAGGGTGTTTTGTTTATTGTTGATGTATCCCTCGCCGATGTACGTAGCACCGCCGACAATGGACTTATACTGTGAGGTCCAAGGTCTTCCGTAGCTCTTGGATGGATCCGAAACCTTTTGCGAGGCCCATTTAAGACCGTTTGCTATCGGGTTTGAGCCCGAATAAGCGCCGATGTTATAGAAATTATAAATTCCCTTGTACGTTTCGGAGTATGTGCCGCTTGTCGAGCCGCTTCCGCTTTTGCCGACCTCCTGAATTGTTCTTGCGGCAAGGTGATAGGGGCTTACGTTTGAGTGCTTTGCGGCGTCAATATACGCCTGAGCGTAGAGAATACTCTTGTTACTCGTGTTTGTTATTTTTTTGCCGTCCATAAAAGAGCCTTTAAGAATAGCCTTAACGCCGTCGATGGTATGTATATCTTCGTCGTAGGAAAGTTTTTCAAACTGGAAAATATCAACGTCCGTGAAAAAGTTTCTCGGGTCCATATAATATGAAACCGTTTCAGCCGCCGCCATATACCAGCCGCCTGCGTCGTAAGAGGTATAGGTGTCGGTCGAGCCGTTATAGGATTTTGAAACTATAGAACGGTATGACTTCGGAAAAACATATGAGATAAGGCTTCTGTCGGGGACTGACGGGTCGGTTTCCTTTGCTATTACGTCCGACCACTTAAGACCCGTATAGAAAAACTCGAACTTCCAGTTCGGATGAGCCTTTTTAAGCGCGTTGATATAGGTTTTATAGACTGACGGAACGGTGGAAGAAACGTATTGGCTCGCCGCCGCTTCGGTATTAATCGGTTCAATAAAAGATACCAGTGAAAAAACCATTAGGAACGCTAAAACAAGGCTGAACGTCCGTTTCAAGAAAACTCTCATATTTTTCACATCCTTTTCTTTATTTCGATTATAAGGGCTAATGCCCGTTAGTTCAATTAAAGATTTTTTCCTGCTTTGTAAAAATATGCATATTACTGCATTTTACTATATTTAATGTATTATAACATACTTTTTATGTTTTGTAACTCTTTTTTTGCAACTTTTTCGATATTTTTGCCGAAAATATGGGAATAAGAGAAAAAAGCGACGCCACATATTGTGTTTTTCTGTAAAATCAGCCTGATTTGTCTTGAAATTATATCGTCGTTGTCAAGCCATTCGTTTTTCCCGCTTCCTGCGTTCGGGTCGGCTTTTCCGCATTTGTAAAACGCCAGCCCGATAACGAGCTTAACATCTTTGTTTTCGGTAAGTGAAACCCATTCGTCAACCGTCTTTTCAAAGGGCGCATTTTCGTTTTCAAAGCCGAAATACACCTGTGGAATAACCGTATTAACCCATCCGTTTTCAAGCCACAGCGGTATGTCGGCGAATTTTAATGAATAGTTTTTTTCCGTGTTCGCCATAGGGCTTATGACGAGCGAAACGTTATTCTGAGAAGTGAGGGTATGAAGAGAAGAAATAAGGGAGCTGACGTTTTCTCTTCTCCAGTTTTCAACCGAAAGAGAGCCGCCGTCTTTTTTATAATTTTCATAGCTTTTCCTATCCGCAAAGGAGGTCATATCGGGATAAAAATAATCGTCAAGGTGAATAGCGCCGACGGGGTATTTTTCAATAATCTCCCTTGCCTCGTCAAGTATAAGCCGTTGAACAGATTTGCCCGCAGGGTTGAGATATATTTCATTTTCGGTGATAATAAGATTGTTACTGTCGTCGGAATAAAGCTTCCTGACCGTAGGATTATTCTTTAAAACCGACAAATCCTTTGCAGACGAAATTCTGTACGGATTAATCCACGCCTGAATTTCAATTCCTGCCGAAACGCAGGCGTCGCAAATAACGTCGAAAACGTCAAAATCGGTTTTACTTTTTATATATTTGCTTTTCATCAGCAGGTCGCTTTCATAGAACGAATCGCAAAAAGCCACGGCGTGAACTATAAGGGTGTCAGAGCGGATTGAAAGAAGATTGGCGCAAAGATTAATAATTTCTTCCCTGAATTCTTCCTCGGTTTTACCCTTAACTAATTCGGATATTTCAAAAAAACTCAGCCATACGGCGTTCGTGAAACCGCTTTGATAACTGATTTTTCCTTTATAATCCGAGGTTTGATTTTCGTTTTTTGCAGAGTTCCCCGCACATGAACAAAGCAAAAGGGAGATGATAAGTAACAGTGATACAATTCTTTTCATTTTTTCCTCTCAGTTGACAAAAATAAAAATATTCTTATAATAATAGTTATGAAAAGTTACTTTATTTATATCATTATTTATTACATTCTTATTACTCTTTACGCTATCGGGCTGACTGTTATTGACAAGTCCCACGCCTTAAAGCGTAAACGTCGCATACCCGAAAACGCTCTCTTATGGATTGGCGTTCTCGGCGGCGCAGGGGGTATGTATTTAGCCATGAAGGTTCTTCACCATAAAACAAGGGTGAAAAAGTTTATGGCGTTTTTACCTGCGTTGACAATCGTTCACCTGATTGTAATTATTGCGCTTTTTGTTTTGTCAATAAGATAATAAGACAGTAAAAGAACACCCGAAACTGTTGTTTCGGGTGTTTTTCTTTTTATTGATTATTTTTCACACGCTTCGGGGGAGAGAAGGAAGCGGAATGAAATTTCATCCTCAACCGAGAAACGGTATTGTGGGAGCGTATCGGGTCCGCAGGAGGCTGTGCCCGTGCCTCTGAGGAAACCGTCAATATTAATAACGGTTGTGTTCATATCCTTTAAATCCTCGGGGTGACGTGCTTCAACAAGGGCCTTCTGGGTGAAGTGACGAGCGTTGAAGCTGAATTTCGGAAGCGCGTAAATGTTGAGAACTCTTCCGTCGTCCGCTTTAACCTTAAGCCATTTTGTGCCGCCGTGGTTGCCGTTGTCCTGGGGCTTGAGATAGTTTACAAAAAGGTCGCTTATCTTACTTGAATAAATTCCGACGGGAGACTGAGCGTTCATATCGCAAAGATTTTCTATAGGACCTCTGCCGTAATATTCAACCTCGTCAAAGCTTCTGGGTATTTCAAACTGAACGCCGAAGCGGGGAAGGTCGGTTAAAGCGTCCTTTGAATGTTTTTTAAGCGTAGCTCTTACCTCAAGCTGTCCCGACGGGAAAACGGTATAGTAAAGGCTTGATTTATAAAGAGTTTTGCCGTCAACACGAAGGTCGTAGTCGCTCTTTGCGGTTGCGTTTTCGCCGTTTTCGGTGACCTCAAAGCCCTTGAGTACAAATTCGGTGTTTGCAATTCCGAGCTTGAACCATCTGCCTCTGCCCTCGGTTGAGTCGTTGTCGAGAGCCGCGCGGTAAATGTTGGGTAAAAAGCCGTTGAAGTGACCTGCGGGCTTATTGTTGAGGTAATCCTTGCCGTTGATAACGTAGCGGACAACCTCGCCGGAGTCGGCGTCGAATGAAACATAGCCGTTTTCGCTGACTGCGTTAACAATATCGCCGTCATTTTTGAGAACTACCTTTCCGTCTGTGAACAGGGGAGCGTTCTTTCTTATATCGTTAATGGTAATCTGCTCTGTCGCGATAACGAATTTGTTTTTGCCGACATAGGTGAAATTGATATGCCAGTCGTTTAGCCTGTCTGTCTTATAGTCAAGCGTAACCTTCATTGTTTTCTGCGGCTTAATGTCCGCCGTGAACTGACCGCTTTCTTCTTTTATACCGTTCTTTAACAAATCCCATTTAACCGTGATATAGTCGCTGTTTCTGAAATAATCGGTATTCTTAAAAACAAAGGTGTTAGCCGATTTCTTTTCGGCTCTTACGGGTCTGTAAACCACCTTCATTTCAAGAGCGCCTGTGTGAGGCGTGCGGTCGGGGAACATAAGACCGTCAACACAGAAGTTTCCATCGTGCTTTCTTTCGCCGTGGTCGCCGCCGTATGTGTATTTATAGCGGTATTTATCCTTGCCGTCGTGATAAACTGCGTGGTCAACCCATTCCCAGATACAGCCGCCCATAAGCATATCGCTTGAATAGAACGCCTGCCAGTAATCCTCGAGAGCGCCGGGGCCTACGCCCATAGCGTGACAGTATTCGCAAAGGAAGAACGGCTTTCCGAAGTACTTGCTTCCTCTCTTGTGGTCGCGAACCTTGAGCATATCCTCAATGCTCGTGTACATTTCGCTCGTAACGTCATAAGAGAAACGGCGTGAGTGAACAACGCTTTCGTAGTGAACGGGAATTTCCGGACAAGCCTTGTTAAGAAAATCGTAACAGATATCCTGACAGGCGTAGCCTCCCGCCTCGTTGCCGAGCGACCACATTGTAATCGACGGGTGGTTTCTGTCACGGAAATACATTCTCTTAACTCTGTCAAGGTATCTCGGAGCCCATTTTTTGTTGTGGCTTATAAGACCGAAATTATGGTTATTCGTCGGAAGACTGAGAACGCCGTGAGTTTCAATGTCTGCCTCGTCAACAATGTAAAAGCCCATAATATCCGCAAGAGTTAAAAGAATCGGGTCGGGCGGATAGTGAGAGGTCCTTATGGCGTTGACGTTTAACTCCTTCATAAGAGTAAGGTCTTTCTTTAACTCCTCGGGAGTCATGACGTAACCCTCTTTCGGGGTGCTGTCGTGATGGTTTACGCCCTTGAATTTA
Source organism: Oscillospiraceae bacterium (assembly GCA_015066565.1). Lineage (GTDB taxonomy): Bacteria > Bacillota > Clostridia > Oscillospirales > Acutalibacteraceae > Fimenecus. The sequence continues at coordinate 354,688 of SVOB01000002.1, forward strand.
ATGGGCTTTGAATTGAAGCGGAATACCTCGCCTACGATTTCAACGCTCTTGAAGCCCGTGAAATTACGGAAAACAAGAACTGTATCCTTACCTTTTTTAAGAGTTACGAACAATTCATAGATATTCGGTATTTCCGCACTCCACTCTTCAACCTCAAGGCTCTTGAATTTAAACTCGTTTTTCCTGTCGGCGCTTTCGCTCGCCTTTGCGATTATTTTGTTGCCTTTTTTGAGCTGGGCTTCAATTTCGTAGCCGACGGGGTTGCCTATAAGGTCAAGGTTTAAGGTCATATTGTATTTTGCGCCGACCTTTTTGGTTTTTATTTCGTAATCGTGAATGTATGTAGTGGGGTATTCAAATAAAAGCACGTCACGGAAAATTCCGTTTTCCCTGAACATATCCTGACATTCGAGATATGTTCCGTGGCTCCATTTGAAAATAACCGCAACAATTTCGTTGTCGCCCTTGACAAGATATTTGTTCAGGTCGAATTCCGCCGAGTTGTGAGCGCCCTCGCTGTAGCCGACAAATTCGCCGTTAACGTAAAGGTCGAGCGAACCTGCAACTCCTAAAAAACAGAGAATACGGTTTTTGTTAAGGTCCCTGATTTTGATTTTCTTTCTGTAAACGCCCACGGGCATTTCGTCGGGAAGAACGGGCGGAGCGCAGTCGAATTCATAAGGACAGTTAATATAAGCCGGTTCACCGTAACCCTTTCTCTGCCAGTCAAAGGGAACGGTTACCTTGTCAAAAACAATCTGGTCGGTGTCAAGCTTTTTGGGAAGAAAGGCGGTCTTTTCAAAATATCTGAAATCCCATTCGCCCGAAAGCACACGTACCATTTCGCTGTTGTAGCGTTCTGTAAGACAGTCCGTCTTCTTAAGGGCGGACAGGTCACAATAGGGGATAAAGTAAGCGCGCGGCGCCAACTTGTTGATTTCGTAGCTGTTGAAATCATAGTGATTTTTAAAATTTATGTCGTACAGCATTACAAATCCTCCGTTTTTTAAAATAATTACATTTTAACTATACCATATTTCGTAAAAATATGCTATTATATTTATGGAAAATTTTTGAACTTTTGAATAAGGAGGATTTTTATGGAAAAAACATATCTCGGCTTTAAGGATTGGGACTTCAAAAGCGAGCAGAAGGAATATACCTCTCCCGTCAAGCTCCTTGCAGGAGACGGCACTCTGATACCTAAGGGCTGGGCAAGGCACAATGTGTTTGATTATGACAGAAAAAAAGTCCTTAAGCAGATGCGCCGTAAGGAATGGGATTTCTATCAGCTTTCAAACGGCAGAATGATGGTTCAGATAAGCTTTGCGAATATTTCTCTGGGCGGTTATGCCTCGGCGGTTCTGGTTGACCTTATTGAAGGCAGGGTTATTAAGTCTCAGATGGCTCCGTTCGTCGGCGGTAAGGATAAATATGTCCTTCCTCCCAAGGGCGACGTTCCTAACAACGTAAAGTTTAAGGTCGGCGCTGCCGAAATTGAATTTGATACCAAAGAAAACAGCCGTACTCTTTATTTCAAGATGAACGACGTTGAATGTCATTTTGAAATGGATATAATGCCCGGGCTTGAAAATATCACCACCGTTCTTCCCTTTGACGGTCACCCCGACAGGTATTTTATGACCACGAAGCAGAATTCAATGCCCTGCGAGGGAACCTTCAGAAACGGAAACGACGTTTACGAGTTTTCAAAGGACGACACGTTCTGTATTCTTGACTGGGGCAGGGTGTGCACTCCCTACAGCCTCGTCTGGTACTGGGGCAACGGCTCGACCTACCTCGTTGACGAAAAGGGCGAAAAGCACATTTTCGGCTTTGAAATCACCTGGGGAATAGGCAACGAAAAGAACGCCACCGAAACCTGTATGTTCTATGACGGCAAGGCTCATAAATTCGGCGCGGTTGACGTTGAAACGTTCCCGAAGCCCGATAAGTATATGGAGGACTGGGTCTTTGTTTCCGAGGACGGAAGATTTAACCTCACTATGACCCCGTTTTATGACCACCACTCAGACCTTAATGTTTACGCTATGCGTATGCACTCTCATCAGGTTCACGGAAAGTGGAACGGCACTGTAACTCTTGACGACGGAACGGTGCTTGAAATTAAGGATATGTACGCGTTCTGCGAATATGTTGAAAACCGTTGGTAATATTTTTTAAGGAAGTTTATAAACAATGAAATTAGGTATTGTAGGTTTGCCCAATGTCGGCAAAAGTACGCTTTTTAACGCTATAACGAACGCGGGCGCTCAGGCGGCGAATTACGCTTTCTGCACAATCGAGCCGAATGTCGGCGTTGTAGCCGTTCCCGATTACAGACTTGACAAGCTGGCCGAAATGTATAACCCCGTCAAGTTCACCCCCGCAACGATTGAATTTGTCGATATTGCAGGTCTTGTAAAGGGCGCTTCAAAGGGCGAAGGACTCGGCAATAAGTTCCTTTCCCATATAAGAGAGGTCGACGCTATTATCCACGTCGTAAGGTGCTTCGACAATGACGATATTATGCACGTTGACGGAACGGTTGACCCGAGAAGAGATATAGAAACGATTAACCTTGAGTTAATACTTTCCGACGCCGAAATTCTTGACAGAAGAATTGACAGGGATACAAAGGCTATGAAGGGCGATAAAACCCTCGGCCCGCAGGTTGAGTTTCTAAAACGCGTCAGGGCGGCTCTTGACGAGGGAATCAACGCCAGGGCGGTTGAAATGGACGAGGATGAAAAAGCGATTCTCGATACTGTCGCTCTTCTTTCGGCAAAGCCCGTTATCTACGCCTGTAATATGAGCGAGGACGATTTCGCCGCAGGTGTTGAAAATAACGAGAGATACAAGGCGGTCTGTGAAATAGCTTCTCAGGAGGGCGCTGAGGTGCTTCCTATCTGCGCCGAGTTTGAAGCCCAGATTTCTTCGCTTTCAAAAGAGGATAAGCAGATGTTCCTTGACGATATGGGAATTGAGCACGGCGGACTTGATTTGCTTATTCAGCGTTCGTACAGTCTTCTCGGACTTATCTCCTTTCTTACTGCAGGTCAGCCCGAGGTCAGAGCATGGACAATTAAAAAGGGAACAAAGGCTCCTCAGGCGGCGGGTAAAATCCACTCCGATTTTGAACGCGGCTTTATTCGCGCCGAGGTTATCGGCTTTGACGAGCTTATGCAATACGGTACAATGCAGGCAGCCAAGGAAAACGGCAAAATCCGTTCCGAAGGCAAGGATTACGTTATGCAGGACGGCGACATAGTTCTGTTCAGGTTTAACGTATAATCAATTTGAGGTGAATTAATTTCACCTCATATATGTGCGTATAGCTCAGCTGGATAGAGCGTCAGACTCCGACTCTGAAGGCCGGCGGTTCGAATCCGCCTACGCACGCTTTTAATTGTGAAGGTGATTAAAATGAAAAAAATAATCAAGAGAGTTATTCTCGCAGTATTATGTATTCTTCTGGCGGTGGTGTTAATTATGGCTGCAAATCTTTTCTTCTATTATCCTCATTACAGAAAAAATAAGGCTCCTATAACCTTTACCTCGCAGGTTGATACAAGTGACGATATAACGGTTATGAGCAGTAACCTTCGTTGCCTTAATCCCGGCGACAAGGGTAAAAGGAGCTGGTTTTACAGGGCCGACCTTATTTTGAAGAATATTGAAAAATATCAGCCGTCGATAATCGGCTTCCAGGAGGCTACACCCTGGCAGTATGACTATATGGTCGACTGTCTTGAAGGCTTTGATTCGGTAATTGAATTCAGGGATGAGGCAGTAAATACCGAGGGCTGTCCCGTGTTTTACAGAACCGATATGTATAAGCTCATTGACAAGGGTTCATTCTGGCTTTCCGAAACTCCCGATAAAATGAGTAAGGGCTGGGGCGCGGCTTGTTACAGAATTTGCAGCTACGTAATTCTTGAAGAGCTTGAAACGGAAAAGCAGTTCGTTGTATTCAACACCCACCTTGACCACGTAAGCGAGGAAGCGCGAATTAACGGAATGAATCTTGTGCTTGAAAAAATTGCTCAGTTCGGCTCGCTCCCGAGTATTATTATGGGCGACCTGAATGCGGATGAAAATTCAGTTACATACGAAAATGTAACAAGGAATTTCCTTGACGCCAAATATCAGACCGAAAATACAATGTCGGGCTGTACATACCAAAGCTTCGGCGAAGAGCTTGACCATCCCTGCATTGACTACTTTATGATTTCAAAGACGGGAATTACCGTTAATGAATACAAAATCGTTACCGATTTGTATGACGGCGTTTATCCGTCCGACCATTTCCCGATTCTTATGAGGTTTACTCTTGACGCAGGTGAAAATAATGCCGAATAAGACAAACTGCGAGGAATGCGCAAACTACTATTATGACGAAGAGGCGGACTGCTATTGCTGCGATATCGACCTTGACGAAGACGAAATGCAGAGGTTTCTGACCTATTCGAATTATGCCTGTCCGTATTTCAACCGATATGACGAATACGGAATAGTCAGAAAACAGAACTGAGAAATTATGAAAACAGAGAAAATAGAAAAGTATATTAAAAAAAGTGTTGAAAACTTTGCAAAATCTATAAATGCTATTGGTGTTTCTGTTGAACAGGAAAAGAAACTTTCATGTTTTATAATAGAACTTAATAAAGCAAAAATTGAATTTGTCTATTATAAGAGTGAAACTATGTATTGTCCTGTCAGTACGTTATTTTGCCGTATTTATCCTAATAAAAACGATTATAGAAGTTATCATATTCCCGAAATAATTGATCTGCTTTATTTAAATGATTTTCATTGCTACTATTTCACTTTTATAGAATCAGAGCAAAGGGCTGACCTCTGTCTTAATTGCCTTTATGACTTTATAACAACAAATCTTCAAAGCATTATAAATCTTTCTTGTGAACAGGCAAAGTGTGAAGAGTACCGAGATTCCTATATTCGTGATAATTTCAAAAATATACAAAATTACGATGAAGCTGATGAAACGGAAAAAAGAGGCTACTGGATTGTTTGTGACAATATTTATACGATGAGCTTTACAGTAAATAATGCATATAGAGCTTTTTTGAACGGTGATTATCAGGCGGCGTTGAAGAAATACAAAAAGAAAAAAGATCTTTTTCCGTATGAAAAACGGCTCGTTGAGTTTATCGAAAGCCTTGACGGATATTTTGAAGCCATAAATCCCGAATGTGCTTCAATGCTTGACGTGAAAAAATATAACGGCTCAAAAAACGATTTTTTTGCTCTTGTTTTGTCTTTTGTTCTTGGAATGGTTATTTGCGCAATTCCTTTTGTATTAATATCTGTTGCTTTAAATGTCTATTATTCGAAAACTGCTGTCTATTATGATCAAATGCCGCCGTTGATTTTAGCAATTCTGTTTGGCGGACTTCCCGGTATCTTTCTGGGTATTGTAATTAAGGAAAGAGTATCGTCATTTTTGAATAGAAAAGACAGAAACGTAAAGGATTTTTATGACATCTTAACTCCAGATTCAACAATGAAGTTTGCAAGAATCATTTGCTACACGGTTTTTGTTGCTTCGGTTTTTCTTTTCTTAAGCATAGGGAAATCTGTTGTAGTAGCATATGATGACGGCTTTTCATATAATAACCCTAACCGTCTTTTTTCAAGAACTGAAAAGTTTTCTTATAATGATATACAAGCTATCTATAAAACCGAGGGGAGATATTATTTCGAGGATAAATATGAAGAGGGATCAACAATTATTATTAAGATGAAAGACGGCACATTGATTGATTCTATTGACCTTGTAAGTGAAAACGATGACTTTGAAAAAGAGTTTTTGCCCTTGACGGGGAAGAAAATTATAAGTGTTCACAGCGACAGGGATATTGATTAAGAGTTGACAAAATAAAAAAATTGGGTATAATAAAAAGTAGGATATATTTATCCTACTTTTTTATTTTGGAGATGAAAAAAATGAAGATTGATACAAATACACTGTTTTCAATGTCGCAGGCAAATCAGAATTTTTCGGCAGTGGCAAGAAGTGTTGATAAAAACGGTGAAGCGGTTGTATTAAGAAATAATAAACCTAAATATCTTGTTATTGATATTGATAACGATGATTATATTCTTGACCTTACGGATGAAGAAAAAATAGACATTGTAGCAAAAAGAATTCTTGAAAGATATCTTCCTGCGTTTAAGGAGTTGGCAAAATGATTAAATTCAGTAAAGAGAAGGTTTTGCTTTTACATCAAATTATGGCTGAGGCAACAGGCGGAGATGTCGGAGTTCGCGACGAGGCATTACTTGAGTCGGCAATTGAAAATGTTTATTCAACTTTTGACGGTCAGGAGTTATACCCAAGTAAAGAGGAAAAAGCGGCTCGCTTAGGCTTTTCGCTTATCTCAAATCACGCGTTCGTTGACGGGAATAAAAGAATAGGAATGTATATAATGCTTTCTTTTCTTGAACTAAACGGAATAAGTATTGAGGCAGAAAATAACGAGGTTTCATCCTTGGGCTTAGCTGTTGCAAGCGGTGCGGCAGGTTATGAAGAAGTTCTTAACTGGGTAAAAACGCACGAAAAGCTTTAATTCTATACGCTCAATTCCTTGACATATCAGGGGATTGAGCGTATAATTTATTGGATATTTTTATAAAAGAGGAATTCTGTTTATGGAATGGACATCACTTAACGATTTAAGAGAAAAATACCTGTCATTTTTTGAAAGTAAGGGACATTTAAGACTGCCGAGTTTTTCGCTCATCCCGCAGAACGATAAAAGCCTTTTGCTTATAAATTCGGGTATGGCTCCGATGAAAAAATATTTCACGGGCGAAATCACCCCGCCGAGAAAAAGGGTTACAACCTGCCAGAAATGTATCCGTACTCCCGATATTGAGAGCGTAGGCAAAACCGCCCGCCACGGAACATACTTTGAAATGCTCGGCAACTTCTCCTTCGGAGATTACTTTAAACCCGAAGCTATTGCCTGGGCGTGGGAGTTTCTGACTAAAGAGCTTGAAATACCCGCAGACCGCTTGTGGATAACTATCTACGAGAGCGATGACGAGGCAGAACAGATTTGGGAGAAGAACATAGGCATCCCTCACGACAGAATAATCCGTCTCGGTAAGAAAGACAATTTCTGGGAACACGGCTCAGGCCCGTGCGGACCTTGCTCGGAAATACACTTCGACCGCGGCGAAAGTTACGGTCCTTTTGAGAGCTTTGAACAGGCGAGCGACTGCGACAGAGTTATTGAGATATGGAACCTTGTGTTCAGTCAGTTCGACAACGACGGCGAGGGTAATTACACTGAGCTTAAAAACAAGAATATCGACACCGGTATGGGGCTTGAAAGACTTGCCTGCGTAATGCAGGGCGTTGACAATATCTTTGAGGTCGATACCGTTCAGAATATTATGAAGCACATAATGAAAATCGCCGGTGTCGAATATCATAAAGACCCCCAGAAAGACGTTTCCCTTCGTGTTATAACCGACCATATAAGAAGTACGACTATGATGATAGGCGACGGCGTTATGCCTTCAAACGAGGGCAGAGGCTATGTTCTTCGCCGTTTGCTCAGAAGAGCCGCAAGACACGGGAGGCTTTTAGGTATTAACGAAACCTTCCTTTCCGAAGTTGCCGAAACGGTTATTAACGAAAATAAATCGGCTTATCCGAACCTTGTTGAAAAACACGACTTTATTATTAATGTTATCAAGGCTGAGGAAGAATCCTTTGCCAAGACAATCGATACGGGACTCGCGATTTTCAACCAGATGATTTCTTCTCTCGAGGGTAACTGCCTTTCGGGCGAGGACGCTTTCAAGCTTTCCGATACATACGGTTTCCCGATTGACCTTACGAAAGAGCTTCTTGAAGAAAAGGGACTTACGGTTGACGAGGAAAGGTTCAAGGAATTAGTTAAAGAACAGAAAACAAGGGCGAGAGCCGCTCATAAGGGCGCCGGCGCTGAAGCCTGGGAAGGCTCGGGCGTTGCTACGAACGGGCTTGAAAAGACCGATTTCGTAGGCTACGAAACCCTTTCGGCAAAGGCTTCAGTTAAAGCTGTTATCGTTGACGGCGAAAGAAAGGATTTCGCTTCGACGGATGAAAATATTACTCTTGTTCTTGATACAACGCCTTTCTATGCCGAAAGCGGCGGACAGGTCGGCGACAGGGGTAAAATCCGTGGCGACGGCTTTGTTTTCGAGGTTGAAAACACGACTAAAACCCACGACGGCGTTGTTCTTCATCACGGTGAAATTATTGAGGGCGAAGCTCTTAAGGTTGGCGACGGAGTTTCGGCTGAAGTTAACGAAGAAGAAAGAAAGGCTACTATGAGAAGTCATACGGCCGCCCATCTTCTTCAGGCGGCTTTGAGAAAGGTTCTCGGCTCTCACGTTGAGCAGGCGGGTCAGCTTGTAAACAGCGCTGAAACCCGTTTCGATTTCACTCATTTCTCGGCGCTTACAACCGAAGAAATAAACGCGGTTGAAAAAGAGGTTAACTCTGTTATTCTCGAGGCTGTTCCCGTTGAAACTATGGAAATGCCTATAGACGAGGCTAAAAAGCTCGGCGCTATGGCTCTTTTCGGAGAGAAGTACGGCGATATTGTAAGAGTAGTAAAAGCGGGTGATTTCTCGACCGAGCTTTGCGGCGGCACTCACGTTAAGAATACGGGCAATATCGGTCTGTTCAAAATTCTTTCCGAGTCGTCAGTCGCCTCGGGTGTAAGAAGAATTGTTGCCGTTACGGGCTTTAACGTAATGGATTATATCAATAAAAACAACGCTCTTATCGGTGAAGCCTGCGCTTCAATTAAGGTTACAAACACCTCTGACCTTGCGGTTAAAACAGCGGCTCTCGCTTCAGAGCTTAAGGAAAAGGAAAAAGAAATCGAAAGACTTAATTCCGAAATTAACGCCCAGAAAGCGAAGCAGTTTGATTCAATAGACCTTGGCGCAGTTGAGCTTGTTGCTAATTCTGGCATTGATTCATCGGTCGACATCCGTTCGCTCGCCGAAACAATCCGCGACGAAAAGGCAAACCGTGTTGTTGTTCTCTCTTCTGTCAACAGCGAAAAGGGAACCGCTACCTTTGTTTGCGCCTGCGGTAAGGATGCTGTGGCAAACGGAGTTCTTGCAGGTAACGTAGTCCGTCAGGTCGCTCAGATTGCGGGTGGTAACGGCGGCGGAAAGCCCGATTTTGCTATGGCTGGCGGCAAGGATATTTCAAAGGTTGACGAAGCAATTAATTCAGCCGAAAATATTGTTAAATCAATGCTTAAATAAGGAGTAAGTTATGGATTGTTTATTCTGTAAAATAATAAACGGCGAAATTCCTTCTTCAAAGGTCTATGAGGACGAGCTCTGCTACGCCTTCAATGACATCAATCCCCAGAGCGAAAAGCATATTCTGGTTGTTCCCAAAGAGCATATTTGTTGTCTGAACAAGGTTGACGAACACAACTCTCATCTCGTTGCCCATATCTTTGAGGTCATCCCGAAAATTGCAAAGGAGAACGGCTTTGAGAGCTACCGAGTTATAAACAATTGCGGCGAAGCAGCGGGACAAACTGTTATGCATCTTCATTTTCACGTTCTCAGCGGCTCGAACTTAGGCGAAAAGCTCGTATAAATGAAACGCACTTTTGCCGTTATCGGCGCTTCGGCGCTGTTTAGCCTGTGCGCGTTCAGGTTTGTTAATATCAAGGCGATAAAGGCAGTTTTTATAATTGCCTTTATCGCTTTCTTTGTTTTTTTGCTTTTTAAGAAAATCCGTAAGGACGGAACCCTGCCGATTACGACGGTTACCGTTTGTTGCTGTTGCGTGCTTTTCTGTGCTTATGACAAATCGGTTCACGGTAAAATTGATGTCTTTTCAGACAGGGAACAAACGCATAGCATATCGGGCGAGATAGTTTCTCTGCCAACCTATGATAACGGCAGAGTATATTATATTGTCAGAACGGATACAATCGACGGAAATAATAACAACCTTAAAATCCGCCTTTCGTTTGATAAAAAGTTGAATGCTTCTCCCTTTGACAGAATTGAGGGCGATTTTCATCTGTATCGCTTAGGCTCGTTTTCAAGCGAAATCGAAGACTATTATTCTTCAAAAGGGCTGTTTTTAGGCGGCTATACATTTGAGGATGAAAAAGTCAAAATCGGCGGGCAAAGCGGCTTTCATCCGATGTATTACGTCCTTTGCGCAAAGCAGAAAATACTTGACAGCGTTTCTCTGAATATTCCGAATGAATACGGAGGCTTGCTGACCGGGCTTCTGATAGGCGAAAAGGGTCAGATAAACGAAAAAACGCTCAACAGCTTTTCCCTTATAGGCTCTTATCATCTTCTGGCGGTTTCGGGCTTGCACGTCACTGTCTGGGCGGGCTTCGTCTATGGACTTTTCGGTCTGTTCCGTTTGAAAAGGAAGCTCAAAAGTATACTCTGTATTCTGTTTATTCTTTTCTTTATGGCGCTTACAGGCTTTAACCCGCCTGTTGTAAGGGCGGGTACGCTTCTTATATTTGTCTTTCTCGGAAATCTCTTTGAAAGGGAGGCGGACAGCCTGAATTCAATCGGCTTTGCCGTTACGTTAATGCTTATTATTAATCCTTATGCGGCGCTTTCAAAAAGTCTGTGGCTTTCCGTTTTCGCTTCAGTCGGAATAATAATTCTTTATCCGAAAATATATGAAAGATTAAACAAAGGAAGCTTTGAGAATAAAACAGTTGAATATATAAAAGCGTTTGTTTTACAAAGTCTTTCGGTAAGCCTGTCGGTAGTCATTTTTACCCTGCCTCTGACAGTTCTTTTCTTTGAAAGGTTTTCCCTTTTATCCGTTATTTCAAATCTTCTGCTTATTGAAATTTCGTCTGCAGCTATGATACTGACGGGTTTTGCGGTTCTGTTTTTCTTAATCGGCGTTTCGTTTATTTCTTATCCGCTGTTCTTTGTCGCTCAGTTTCTTTCTAAGGCTATAACCGAAATTGCAAGGCTTCTCTCTTCAATTCCTTTCAGCACCGTAAGCGCTGATTTTCTTCCGCTTAAAATTACTGCGTTTGCCTTGCCCGTAGCGGTCGCTCTGATTTATTATCTGAAAAAGAAAGATAAAATAAAATTATCAAAAATTACGGCGTGGGCAGTCGCTTGTTCCTTTGTTACGGTTTGTATTTTCGGGCTTGTTGAGGGTAAAAACAGAAGGCGAATTTACTTTCCCGCTGTCGGCAACGGAACCTCGGTGGTTTTAGTTGACTCGAATAAAGCTTCGGTTATAGGTTGCGGCGGAAATTACTTTGCATATTCCTCAGTTTGTGGTATAATGAAAAGAGAGGGCGTAAAAAATCTTGAGCTGGTTTTTGTTCCCTCCGAAAGAAAATATGTATATTCGTTTTTTGACGGTATTTTAAACGGCTTTGATATTTTTTCCGTTAAACAAAGCGAATTCGGTAAGGCTATTCTTTCCGACGGAACGGAAATTGAATGTGAAAAGAATTTTTCGTTTATAAAAAACGGTAATCTGACTGTCCTTATAGTTTTCAATCCCGATTTCAATATGGATTATCTTCCCGAGGAGTATTCCTCGGCGGATTATCTTTTGACAAGAGAAAGAACGCCCGTGAATTTTAAAAAAGAGAATTTTAAATCGGTTATTATTTCAGCCGAAGACGGAGAAAATGACGGCTGTTTTTATTACAATAACGGAAAAACGCTTTATCTGGAGGTGAAACAGAATGGACGAGCAAGGCTTGAAACAGCAGATTAAAGAGAATACCTTGTCAGGCGCATACCTGTTTCACGGTGAAGAGGACTACCTTAAAGAGCTATATGTGTCCCGTGTCCTTAAAAGGTGCGTAAACCCCGGCTTTGAGGGATTTAATCTTCATAAATACGACGGCGAAAGCGCCTCTCTTAACGATATTATTGACGCATCCCAGGTTTTGCCTATGATGAGCGACAGGGTAGTCGTTCTCGTAAGGGATTTTGATTTGTCAAAGCTAAATGCCGACGAAAACGAACAGCTCGAAGAAATGCTAAAGGATTTACCCGAAACTACGGTGCTCGTTTTCTGGCTTGACTCTATTAAGTTCAATCCGAAAAAGGATAACAGGTGGAAAAAACTTGTTTCTCTTTTCAATAAGTACGGCAAGACGGTTGAGTTTGAAAAAAAGGATAAGAATTATCTTTCAAAATTCGTTATCGCCCTTGCGAATAAGCAGGGCAGAAATATTTCGGTCAATGACGCTTACTATCTTATTGACACCGTCGGCGACGACCTCAATGTGCTCGAAAACGAAACGAATAAGCTTTGCGCCTACTGCGAAAACGGAACTGTTGACAGAGAAGCGATTAACACCGTTTCAACAAGAACGGTTACCGTTAAGGCGTTTGAACTGACTAAGGCTGTTTCCTCAAACAACCTTAACCGCGCGTTTGAAATTCTTAATGTGTTCTTTGAACAGAAGATGGAACCGACGGTAATTCTTAACGAAATAATTACCGCGTATGTCGATATGTACAGGGCGAAGGTTTCCGTTGCGGCGGGCGAGGGCAGTGAAGCGTTAGCGCCTGATTTTAATTATGGGAATACTTCGTTTCGGCTTCGCAACGGCGCTTCCTACGCTTCGGATATTTCCGTTGAACAGTTAAGGGAATGTCTTTTTGAACTGGACAAGGCGGACACAATAATAAAATCAACGGCAGGGGATAACAGGCTTGCTCTTGAACAGCTTCTCGTTTCTCTCGCGGTAATTTCAAACAGGTAGATAAAATGATTAAAATAAACCAGGCGGTTATAGTTGAGGGCAGGTATGACAGAAAAAAGGTTGAAAACATACTTGACACCCTGATTATAGAAACCGACGGCTTTGCGATATTTAAAAATAAAGAAAAGCAGGCGTTAATTCGACGGCTTGCCGATACAAGAGGGATTGTCGTTCTTACCGACAGCGATACGGCGGGTTTTAAAATCCGTTCGTTTTTAGGGTCGATTGTCCCTCCCGAAAAGATAATCCACGCCTATGTTCCCGACATTCTCGGAAAGGAAAAGCGAAAGGACAAGCCATCAAAGGAAAATAAGCTCGGCGTTGAGGGGATGACGGCTGAAATTATTCTTGACGCTCTTGATAAGGCGGGCGTAACCTGCTCAAAAAGCGAAGAAAGCCACCGTCAACCCGTCACTAAAATTGATTTGTACGAGGACGGTATTACGGGCGGAAAAAACAGCAAGGCTAAAAAGGCTTTGCTTCTTAAAAAGCTTGACCTTCCCGAAAGACTTTCGACAAACTCCCTTCTCAAGCTTATAAATACGTTTATGACCTATGAGGAATATAAACAGATAATCAGCGAAATATAAATAAAAACGGGTAACGCATTTAATTAATACGTTACCCGTTTTTTACTGTTCGTCGGAAGCGAGAACCTCGTTCTCCCTGAACAGCAGTGAAATGCACCAGATACCTGCAAGAGCGACCAAGGTGTAAATAATCCTGCTTATAATCGCTCCCTGCCCGCCGAAGAGCCAACCGACTATGTCAAACCTGAAAAGACCGATTGAACCCCAGTTAAGCGCGCCGATTATTACAAGTATCAGAGAAATTCTGTCAAGCATATTTTCACTCCTTGTGTTTGCGTTCACAAGGATATTATTGACCGAAAAATTTATTTTATTCTTTTAATTAATGCCTGCCGCTTTTCTTAAGGCGTCAACCTTGTCCGTCTTTTCCCAGGTGAAGTCGGCGTCCTCTCTGCCCATGTGACCGTAAGCCGCCGTCTTTTTATAAATAGGACGTCTTAAGTCAAGCTTGTCAATAATTGCCGCGGGGCGAAGGTCAAATACCTCGTTTACTATGTCTGCAAGCGTATCGTCTGAAATTACGCCTGTTCCGAAGGTGTCAACCATAACCGAAACGGGCTTCGCAACGCCTATAGCGTAAGCTAACTGAATTTCACATTTTTTCGCAAGCGAAGCGGCTACGATATTCTTGGCAACGTATCTTGCCGCGTAAGCTGCTGAACGGTCAACCTTTGTCGGGTCCTTGCCCGAGAAAGCGCCGCCGCCGTGGCGTGAATATCCGCCGTAGGTGTCAACAATAATTTTTCTTCCTGTCAGTCCGCTGTCGCCCGTAGGTCCGCCGACAACAAATCTGCCCGTAGGATTTACATAAATTACAGTGTCGTCATCCATTAATTCCTCGGGAATAATAGGCTTGATGACGTTTTCAACAATGTCTTTTCTGATTTGGTCAAGCTCAACGTCAGCGCTGTGCTGAGAAGAAATAACAACCGTGTCAACTCTTACGGGTGTGCTGTCTTCATATTCAACGGTAACCTGAGTCTTTCCGTCGGCGCGAAGATAGGGAAGAGTGCCGTTCTTTCTGACCTCGGTAAGTCTTAAAGCGAGCTTATGCGCAAGCGAAATCGGAAGCGGCATTAATTCCTTCGTTTCGTCACAGGCGAAGCCGAACATCATACCCTGGTCGCCGGCGCCGTTGAGGTTGTATTTTTCATCCTCGCCGCCCTTTATTTCATAGCTTTTATCAACGCCTAAAGCAATATCGGGGCTCTGTTTGTCGATAGTGACCATTACCTTGCAGGTGTTGCCGTCGAAAAGCTTTTCCTTATCGTCATAACCGATTTCACAAATAGTTTTTCTCGCAATTTTTTCAATATCAATATCAGCCGTGGTGGAAATTTCGCCCATTACGAGAACCTGGTCGGTCGTGCACGTTGTTTCGCAGGCAACTCTTCCGAATTTGTCCTGCTTTAAAATCTCGTCAAGAACTGCGTCTGAAATCATATCGCAAATTTTGTCGGGATGACCTTCGGTAACAGATTCCGAAGTAAAAAGATGTCTTGCCATTTTTAAGTCTCCTAAGAATAATAATCAAAAAATTAAGCACCCTAAGGTGCTTAATATAAACACCTTATCTTCCGGCTTTACGCCGCAGGAATTAGCACCTTGCGTTAAAGCAGGTTGCCGTGGTTTCAAAGGGCCTGTCCCTCCGCCACTCTTAATAAGGAAAGGTATTTAATTTTTTGTCGAATTAATGATACTACTATTATAAGCCGTTGTCAATCCCTTTTTCCCTTAAGAATGGGGGAAAGAGGCTTGTAAATAAGCATACAGAAAAAAACGTCAATCAAGCCCTTGACAAGAGTAAAGGGAATGTTGAAGATGACGAGCGCCTGTAAAATGCTTTTCGTCGAGGGTAAAATCGCCTGATACATTCCGAGAACGGCTTCCTCGGGAAAGTTGAGGATTGAATAGTACATAGGATAGATTGCGAAATAGTTTAACGGGAGCGAAACCGCCGCCATAACAACAGCCCCGCAAACGCCCGCTATAAGCGCCGTTTTCTTTGACTTTCTGTATTTATAAATCATTCCCGCCGTGAACGCAAACGAGGCGCCGAGAATAAAGTTCGAAAGCTCGCCTACGAACTGCGAACCGCTTGCGGGCAGGTGAATGAGATTTTTTATAAGCGCTATTAGAACTCCCGCAATGGGACCGTAGGCAAAGGCGCCTATAATCTCGGGCAAATCCGAAAAGTCGAGTTTTATAAAGCCCGGCATTATCGGAATGGGGATTTCAATGTACTGAAGCACAACAGCAACGGCTATAAGCAAGCCGCAGCCTGTTATGAGCTTTGTTTTTTTGATTTGTTTTGATTCGTTTGACATAATTTTCTCCTTTTCCTCGGGGAAAAGAAAAGCCCTGATGAAATCCATCAGGGCGTGTTTTCTTAAAAAAGAATTCTTCTGATTCTCTCATCCGGACTTATGATAAAGCTATCAATTACCGTCGGTTTCGGAATTGCACCGAATCAACCTGAAAACAGGTTCGCAGACTATACTGCCGGTGGGGAATCTCACCCCGCCCCGAATACAGTTTTATTGTGTTTTTATTATATTCCCGCTAACAGAAATTGTCAACGGAATTATTTTGTGTACTTGTCAATAAAGTTCTTGACTGCCGGCCAGTACATTTCCGGATGATAACAACAGCTTCTTGCGTGAATTGCGTCGGGAATTGAAACCTTTTCCTTTTCTGTCGGGCAGGCGTCATAAACCTGGTCGAGCATACGGTAGGGAACAAAGTCGTCCTCTTCACCGTGGATAAAGAGCATAGGAGTCTTGCTCTTCTTAAGCTGTTCAATGCACGAAGCGTCCTTGAAGTCATACTTACTGCGAAGCTTTGTAACCATATCAACGCTGTAAAGAAGCATTGACTTCGGAACTTTAGTTACATTCTTAATCTGGTATTCAAAAATATCCCAGACAGAAGTGTAACCGCAGTCCTCTATAGCGCATTTAACGTTGTCGGGAAGCTCTTCGCCGCAGGTCATCATAACCGTAGCCGCGCCCATTGAAACGCCGTGAAGAACGATTTTAC
This sequence comes from Oscillospiraceae bacterium, assembly GCA_015066565.1. GTDB lineage: Bacteria > Bacillota > Clostridia > Oscillospirales > Acutalibacteraceae > Fimenecus. Next base: position 371,099 of record SVOB01000002.1, read on the forward strand.
AATCGGGATATTCGTTAACAAGATATTTAATCCATTCAACGATATTGAGTCTGTCGTCCCAACCCATTGTTACCTTGTCGTTTTCGCTGTCAGCGTGACCGTTAAGGCTGGGCATAAGAACGTTATAGTCGAACTCGCCGTTGAAATATTTTGCGTACATACCCATATACATAGGAGCCGAGGTGTAGCCGTGGATACAGATAACCCAGATGTTAGTCGGGTTCTTCGCTCTAATAATATCGGCATAGAGGTTTTCGCCTGAGGGTGAAACGATAGTGACCTTTTCCTTTGATTTCTCGTTGAACCAGTCAATTCCCTCTTTGAAAATCGGCATTTCGTCGTATGTGTCGCCTGCAACTGCGTCATAAATTTTCTGTCTTAACGCGCCCTCAAGGCCCTGCCTTTTGAGGTTGATGCTGTAAAATGCGTTCGCCGCGATAGCGTAAACAGCGGCGCCCGTAGCGGCGCTTATAACGATTGCTTTGACGGGGGTCGGAACGTGCTTTGCGTTATTTTTATTGGCTTTCATAAGAAACCTCCTTGTTTTTTATGAAAACATTATACACCACCGAAAAATTATAGTCAATAAATAACCTTTAATAAAAGGCGAGAAATTTGTTGTTTTTGGGTTGTTTTTAGTCAGCGGATTTGATATAATAATCCGTAGTCCTTATGAAAAGGGGTTTTGAAATGGAAAACGGCAAAAAATTCAGAAGCTCAATGTTCGGCGGCTTTAATAAGCAGGACGTTATGAGCTATATTGAACAGCTTACAAACGAGCTTTCCGAGGTTAAAAAGCAGTTCGCAGAGCTTGAAGAGCAGTTTAACGCTCAAAGCGAAAAGCTTGAAGAAATACCCGTTCTCGAACAGCAGCTTGAAGAAAAAAGCAAGGTCGAGGAAGAAAACGAAAAGCTTCTTTCAGAGGTTGAACAGTTGCGTTCGTCTCAGAGGGCGGCTCAGGATGAATATGAAAAGGTCAAGGCGGCTGAGGCTCAGCTCGGCGCTGCCTTTGTTGACGCGCGCCGTTATTCCGATGAAATAGTTTCCGCCGCTAAAGACAGGGCGGCTGACGTTTCAAAACAGGCGAGCGACGATATTTCGCTTAAGGCGGAACAAATCCGTCAGGTCGCTTCCGACGCGGAAAAGCTCACTGCCGAAATGCGTTCTAAGATGGAAGCCCTTTCAAGAAGCATCTCCGACCTTTCGGGTAAAATGAGCGCCGTTGCCGTAACCCTTGTTAAAACCGAAGCGCCCACAGCCTTTAAGCCGAGAGTTGATTTCGACGCTTTAAAGGAGATGGGCTTTGATAAAACCGACGATATAACTGCGGTTGAAAAGGACGAGGAAACGGGGCTTACCTTTATTTCATACGAGCCTAACACCCATTTCAACAATGACCTTGATTTCAAGCCCGAAGCGGCGGAGAGTTAATTTTTAATGAACATCGAAAAGCTTTTAAACTTAAGAAAACAGATTATCGAGAAGGATTTTTCTTCTCTTAACAACATGCAAAAAGAAGCGGTCTTTAATGCTAAAGGGCCGCTTTTAATTCTTGCAGGGGCGGGAAGCGGAAAAACAACCGTAATAGTAAACCGTATCGCTTCGCTTTTAAAATACGGCGAAGCGTATTATTCCGATTATTTTGAACGTACTCCGCAGGAGGGCGACGAAGCTCTTTTGCAGGCTTATCTTGACGGAGATAAAACCGTTTATGACGATATAAAGGATTTACTTAAGGTCAATGCGCCCGAGCCCTGGCAGATTCTCGCAATCACCTTTACCAATAAGGCGGCGGACGAATTAAAGCAGAGAATTTCGCTTGTCGTTCCCGAGGGCGCCGAAGAGATAACCGCCTGCACCTTCCACTCGGCGTGCGTCCGTTTTTTAAGACGTTTCGGCGAGAGCCTCGGTTATACAACCCATTTCACGATTTACGACACTGACGACTCGAAAAGAGTTGCTAAAAAATGTCTTGAAGCGCTGAACATCAACGAAAAGATTTTTCAGCCCAAAACGGTTGTGAATGCAATTTCTTCGCTTAAAAACAAGGGCGTTTCTCCCGAGGTTTATTCGTCACAGAATTTTATAAATCCTATGGATAAAACCGTCGCCGAGCTTTATGTTGAATACCAGAAACAGCTTAAAGAAGCCGACGCCATGGATTTTGACGACCTGCTTTTAAATGCGGTAAAGCTTCTTGAAACGAATGAGGACGCGAGAAATTATTATCAGAACCGCTACCGCTTCGTTATGGTTGACGAGTATCAGGATACGAATATTGTTCAGTATCAGCTGACGCACCTGCTCGCCGATAAATATAAAAACCTCTGCGTAGTAGGCGACGACGACCAGAGTATTTATGCGTTCAGGGGCGCTACGATTGAAAACATACTAAAGTTTGAAGATAACTACCCGAACGCAAAGGTCATAAGACTTGAACAGAATTACCGTTCGACAGGCAATATTCTTGCGGCGGCGAACGAGGTTATAAAGAACAACAACGCCAGAAAGGGTAAAAATCTCTGGACCGATAAGGGCGACGGCGAAAAGATTACCGTAAAAAACGTTCCCGACGAATACGGCGAAGCGGATTATATTGTCGATACTGTTCTGAATAATGTTGCCAAGGGTATGAAGTGGTCCGACCACGCCGTGCTTTACAGAATGAACTCACAGTCGAATACAATTGAGCGCGCGTTTTTACGCCAGAGTATTCCCTATAAATTAATCGGCACAAAGTTTTATGAGCGTAAGGAAGTCAAGGATATTCTCGCTTATCTTTCGGTCGTTTCAAACCCGAACGATACCGTAAGGCTTAACCGTATTATCAACGTTCCCAAGAGGGGAATAGGCGATACGACTATGAGTAATGTCGCCTCTATTGCTTCAACTCTCGGCATAACTCAGTTCGAGGTTATGAAAACCGCCGACGAGTATGCGCCGATTAAAAGGTCGGCTGAAAAATTAAGGGCGTTCGCTCTTATGATTGAGGAATTTCAGGAATACAGCGAGAAAAACACGCTTGAAGACCTTTTCACTTATATCGTAACAAAGACGGGCTATAAAGAGCATCTTGCGCTTGACCAGGCGACATATGAGGACAGACTTGCGAATATTCTTGAATTACAGTCGAATTTGGCGCGCTATACCGAGGAAAATCCCGAGGGCGACCTTACGGGTTATCTTGAAGAGGTTGCGCTTTATACCGACCTTGACACCTTAAGCGACGAAAGCGACGCGGTTGTCCTTATGACGCTTCATTCGGCAAAGGGACTTGAATTCCCCGTTGTCTTTATTGCGGGAGTCGAGGAGGGTATTTTCCCGTCCTCTCAGTCAACCTATTCGACAGCCGAGCTTGAAGAGGAAAGGCGGCTTGCCTATGTCGGAATTACAAGGGCGAAGCAAAAACTCCACCTTTTACACGCAAGGTCAAGAATGCTTTTCGGCTCGACCACATATTGCCGTCCGTCAAGGTTTATTGACGAAATTCCCGACGAATTTACCGAGGGCAAGAAAGAAGCCTCCCCGCTTGAAAGGGCTTATAAGCAGACCGTAATCAATCATCAGAAAACCGATTATAAAGAAAAAATGGCTGCGAACAGAGGCTTTTCAGTTGCTTCTTCAAAGGCTTCGGCTTCAGGCGAGTTAGTCGATTATAAGGTCGGCGAAACCGTTAAGCATAAGGTCTTCGGCGTGGGAATGATTACAAAAATTACGCCTATGGGTAATGACGCTTTAATTGAAATTGCCTTTGAAAAGGTCGGCACTAAAAAGCTTATGAGCCGTATGGCAAAGCTTGAAAGAGTTTAAAAAGAGGTGTTACTATGCCTGCGTTTGCAACGCATTATTTATTTCTTGAGGAACTGAAACCTCAGATTGAAAACGAAATGGATTTCAGTCTTGATTACAAGGTTGCGGGGGTCGGCACACAGGGGCCGGATATATTCATTTTCCACAGGCTATGGCCTCCCGTCGGAATTTATAAAGCCCTGTTCGGCGTTGCTTCAAAGCTTCACAGAGGTAAGCCCGCCGAGCTTTTTGAGGCCTTTGCCGAATATCTTAAAATAAGCAAAAATCCCCATATTGCCCGTTCTTATATTTACGGCTTTATTCTTCACTATGCGCTTGACAGAAACTGCCATCCGTTTGTTTACGCCTATCAGGATATGATTACCGAAACGAATAAGCATATTCATCCTCTGGCGGCTCACAACCGGGTCGAGCATGCGGTTGACACCTATCTTCTCAATAAAAGAAAGGGGATTTATCCGCCCTCGCTTTTCAACCCCGAAGATACTTTTACAACGAACGACATTGAGCTTGACGAAATTGCTTCGCTCATGAAGTTTGCCGTTAAAAAGTGCTTTGATAAGGATATTGAGTTTTCCGAAGCGAGAAGAGCCGTTACCGACACGGCGAATATTCAGAAAATGCTCTCCGACAAAAAGGGCAGGGCAGTTAAAATTGCTAAGGCGGTTGAAACGCCTTTAGGCCCTGTTATCCGCTATTTTAAGCCGTCCGCTTCAATTAAGCCCGAAAACCTTATTATGTGTGACAGGTACGCTAATAAATGGCATCATGAATGGGTTTCACCCTATTCAAAAAAGGCGAGTACCGAAAGTTTTGAGGACCTTTTTGAAAAGTCAAAGCCCGAGGCAATAGAGCTTATTAAAGGCTTTGAGCAGATAGTAAAAGGCGAAAAAACAGGCTACGAGGTAACAAAGAATATATCATTCTTAACAGGGCTTGAGGTTACGGAATGATAAGGACAAAGCAGGTATCGTTTGATACCTGCTTTAATTAAGTGTTCCGTAGGGGACGGCGTCCTCGACGTCCCGTTGCCACTGCGGCGACAATTTTCCCGCAGGGAAAACACGTAGGGGCGATATTATTCGCCCGTTTTATTTAGAAGTAATTCAAACGGCTCTCCTCGTCAGAGAGAGCCGTTTTTTTATTTAAACAAATACAAACTCAGCGCCATTACCGCTATGCCCGTAATAAGACCCGGTACCGATTTGTCGTGCTTCTCGTTTTCCATTGACGAGGGAATAAGCTCGGTCATTGAAATAAACGTCATAATTCCCGCAACAAAGCCGAAAAGAATTCCGAAAACGGTGTCGCTCATAAATTTTCTCAGAAGCAGATAGCCGATTACGGCGCCCAGCGGCTCGGCTATTCCCGATAAGAATGATACGAAAAACGCCTTTTTCTTTGAGCCTGTTGAAAAGTAAATCGGAACCGAAACCGCTATGCCCTCGGGTATGTTGTGAATTGCTATCGCAAATGTAATCGGAATTGCGAGCACGGGGTCCTTTAACGCCGAAACAAAGGTCGCAAGTCCCTCGGGAAAATTGTGTATTCCAATCGCCAACGCCGTATATACGCCCGTTCTGTTCAGCTTGTTGTCGTTTTCGGGCAAAAGCTTTTCAATAATAAGAATTAATATCATTCCCGAAAAGAAACAGAGAAACGAGTAAAGTGAAGACTGTTTTTCGGTGTAGGTACAGTTGAACGAAGAAACGCTTTTGTTCATAATTTCCGTAAGCGAAGCGTAAATCATAACTCCCGCCGAAAAAGACAGGGCGAACGATAAAAAGCTCTTATCGGTTTTCTTTGCAAAAAGCGAAATCACGCTTCCTATTCCCGTTGAAACACCTGCTATAGCGCACATAATAAACGCTAAAGAAACGTTACTCAAGTTTTCACCCCTTTTTCAGTATATTTAGGGGACGGGTGAAACGTGCTGTTGTGCTTTTTGCTAATTGATTTTGTATATTTTAATGTAATATGTATATTGAATAATTATCTTTAAAATGCTATTATATTTTAAATACTTTTGAAAGGGGTATTATATGGATAATACAGTTTCAGCAGTAAATCAGAAAAATATGAAATTCAAGGAGATTGCGGCTTATTCGCTCGGGCTTTTCGGCTTCCAGGCGATAGTCGGTCTTCTCAATTCCTATCAGGCTGAATTTGACGGCTCAATTCTCGGCGCAGATATTGCCGTTGTCGGTATTCTTATTCTTGTCGCCAAAATTCTTTCGGCGGTTTTTGACCCCGTTGTAGGTAATATGATTGACCGTTCAAAAAGCAAGAACGGCAAGTTCAAATCCATGATTCTAAAGTCGATTGTTCCGCTTCTTGTAATGAGCGCCGTTGTTTTTATCGACGTTCCCTTCAAGGGCAATAAAACGGCTGTTTATATCTGGATTTTCGTTACATACTTAATCTGGAGTCTTGCCATGACTCTCGGCGACGTTCCCTCTCAGGGTATCGCTTCGGTTCTTACTCCTAACCCGACCGAAAGAACGAACGTCGTTTCTATTTCAAACACCTTTAAGCAGATAGGCTTCTCAGCCTGCGTTGTAATTGTTCCCGTTGTTTGCCTTATAATTCCCAACGGCTCAAAGGTTTTCGTAAAAAGCGGCGAAACCGATACGCCTATGATAGCGGGCGAGTATCTCTGGACGGCAATTCTTACGGCTGTTCTCGGTTGCGCTCTGTTTGCTTTAATCCCGCTTCTCAATAAGGAAAGAGTTCCTTATCAGTCGGGCGAAAAGACAACATTCAAGGATATGATAGCGGCTCTTAAAGAGAATAAGCCCCTTATGCTCGTAATCGTTTCCTATTTCCTCGGCTTCGGAAGACAGATGGCTATGGGTATTCAGGTTCAGGCGGCGAACACTCTTTTAGGCTCTCAGAACCTCGTTGCCGTTCTCGGTATTGTTACCGCAATCGGCTCAATGATTTCAATGGCAATCTGTCCCGTACTCATTAAGAAAATGGGCGAAAAGAAGGTCTATATTCTTCTTTCGGTTTACGGATTTGCAGTTTCGGTGCTTTCGTTTGTAGTAGGTCATTTTTGGTTCAAAAACCCCGAAAATACTGTTCTTACAATTCTCTTCTATGCGTTCCTGTTCCTTATCGGTCTTCAGTTTGCGGCGGTTACCTTAATGCCTATGATTATGACGGCGGACTGCGTTGACTACTATGAGTATAAGACAGGCAAACGTATGGAGGGCGCGGCTTATTCAATCCTCACTCTTACAATCAAGGTTTGCCTTGCTCTCGGAACGGCTCTCGGACTTGTCTTCATTCAGTTCTCGGGCTATTCCGAAACTGTTGCTCAGATTGCTTCCGGCGCGGCTACGGGCTTCAGCGAAACGACAAAGAACATTGTTTTCTTTGCATATACCGCGGTTCCCGGTCTTCTTGCTCTTCTCTCAATTATTCCTATGTTCAAGTATGACATAGTCGGCGAGAAGAAGCAGCAGATTGCAGAAGAGCTTCAGAAGAGAAGAGAAACAAAGTCAGAATAATTTTCAGATATATAATCCCCAAAAGGAATGGTGCAAATGAACAAGGTAAAATTTGACTGGGAAAACCCCGCAGTCATTAAAAGAAATAAGGAAGACGGTCACGTTCTTGCTATTCATTACGATAAAGAAACGGACGCTTTAAAGAGAAAGGATTCTCCCTTTAAAACAACCCTCAACGGCGACTGGAAATTCTATTGGCAGATGGGTATTGACAATTGCCCCGCCGATTTTTATAAGGTCGATTTTGACGATTCAAAATGGAGAACAATTCCCGTTCCTTCCGTCTGGCAGACCGAAAAAACGGGAAGCTACCCTTACTACTATGCTTCGACCTATTGCCGCGCAATAAGCCGTCAGAAGGGTAAAATCCCGTCAATTGACCATAATATGCAGGAAATCGGAATTTACCGCCGTAGCTTCACTCTTCCCGAAAACTATGAGGATAAGGAGCTGTTCTTACATTTCGGCGCAGCAAAAAGCGCTATTGAGGTCTATGTCAACGGAAAGTATGTCGGCTATTCCCAGGGCTCAATGACGCCTCACGAATTCGATATTACGCCTTTTGTTACAAAGGGTGAAAATCAGGTTTCAGTCAAGTGCTACCGCTATTCCGACGCCCAGTACCTTGAGGACCAGGATATGTGGCTTCTCTGCGGAATATACCGTGAGGTATATCTCTTTGCCGAGCCGAAAACCTGTATCCGTGATTTCTTTATAACAACCGACCTTGATAAAGATTATGTCAACTCCGACACTAACCTTGAAGTAACCGTTAAGAATTACAGCGGCGAAAAGAAAAATATCGAGGTTTCCGCTTTTATTGAAAGAAACGGCAAAAAGACCGAATTAGGCGTAGCTTCTTCTTCGGAAATCGGCGACAAGGCTGTTCTCAATATTAAAAAGCTTATTAAAAATCCTGACAAGTGGACTGCTGAAACTCCGAACCTTTATAACCTTGTTATTGAATTAAAGGTTGACGGCGAGGTCGTTTCGTATAAGTCAATCCGCTTCGGCTTCAAAAAGGTTGAAATTATCGGTGAAAAGCTTCTCTTCAACGGTCAACCGCTTATGCTTCGCGGTATTAACCGTCACGATTTCGACCCCGACCACGGCTGGGCAGTTCCGAAAGAGCGCTATTTCCAGGATTTCAATATTATGAAGCGTTGCAATATCAACGCAATCCGTACCTCTCACTATCCCGACGACCCGTTATTCTATGACCTTTGCGACGAATACGGCTTCTACATTATGGACGAGTGCGATATGGAAACTCACGGCGTTCGCCGTAAGGATGTTCCCGGAAGCAATCCCGTCTGGACACAGCCTGTTGTCGATAAGATGGAAAGAATGGTTCTGCGTGACAGAAACCACGCCTGTATCTTTATGTGGTCACTCGGTAACGAGGCGGGCGACGGCGAAAACTTCGTGAAGATGAAGCAGGCGGCTCTCAAGCTTGATACGACACGCCAGTTCCATTATGAAGGCGACTTCGATTTCACTAAGTCCGACGTCATTTCAAGAATGTATCCCATGGCTGACCTTATGGAAAAAATGGGCAAGCGTGAAGAGGTTAAAATCAGTCTTTACGAGAATTTCACCAACCAGCTCGCTTCCGACTCGAAGCCGATAAGAAAAGAGGATTATACAAAGCCCGTTATTCTTTGCGAATACGCTCACGCTATGGAAAACAGCCTGGGCAATTTCCAGGAATATATGGATGACTTTGAAAAATACGATAATATGTGCGGCGGCTTTATCTGGGATTTTGTTGACCAGGCAATCCGCTATAAAGCGCCCGACGGCGACCACTGGCTTTACGGAACCGACTTTGAAAAGAGCGAGCCGAGACGTCCTATGCAGTTGCCGAATACTACCGCAATAACGGGCAGTAACACCTATTTCTGCGCAAACGGAATTATCTCAGCCGACAGAAAGCTTCATCCCTCGGCTTATGAGGTTAAAAAGGTCTATGCCGAAATGAAGGTTAAGGAGGTTGACAGGGAAAAGAAGCTTTATTCAATTACGAATAAGCACCTGTTCACCGACCTTTCCGATTTTGATATTGTCTGGGTGCTTAACGCTGACGGCGAAGAGATTCAGTCGGGAAAACTCGACGTTAATGTTCCCGCGCAGTCAACAGTTGAGGTTACAATTCCCTTTGACGATTCCGCTCTTCCCGAAAAGGAATGCATACTTATTGTTTCCTTTGTTCAGAAGGAGGAAAAGCGTTTCTGTGAAAAGGGCTATGAGCAGGCGTTTGACCAGTTTATAATTAAGGAAATGCCCGCCGTTGAAGAAAAGGCAGAGGGCAGACTCGATTATAAATTCGAGGGCAACAGGGTAACGGTTATGGGCGAGGATTTCGCAGTCAGATTTATCGACGGTAAAATTACCTCTATTGAATATGACGGAAGAGAGTATTTAAAAACTCCCGTTAAGCCGAATTATTTCAGAGCCGTTACCGATAACGACCTTTCAATAACGAATTTCATTCCGTTCCTTATTCCTCATCATCCCTATTACAAGTGGAAAAAGGCTACCGATACGCTCAAGGGCGCTATCTCGGGCGTTGAGCAGGGTATGAACGGCGAAATCACGGTTCACGTTAACTGGACTGTTCTTCAGTTTACGGGAGTTAAGAGCGATATTACCGTTTATCCCGACGGAAAAATCAAGGTTTACCACGAGGGTACTCCGAAAGCTGTTCTTCTTCGCTTCGGTACGCAGATGGGACTTATTTCCGAGCTTGACAAGGTCAAGTGGTACGGCAGAGGTCCTCAGGAAACCTATCCCGACAGAAAGACCGGCGGTAAGATAGCCGTTTACGAAATGAGCGTTGGCGAGCTTGAGCATCGCTATATGCGTCCTCAGGAAAACGGCAACAGAACAGACATAAGATATGTTGAAATTACCGACAATGACGGAAAGGGACTTAAGTTCACTGCTCCGAGTGACCAGCCGCTTATGTTCAGCGCGTGGCACTACACCCAGAACGAGCTTGAAGCGGCGACTCATATTCACGAGCTTAAGCACTCCGACATAACGACCTTCAACTTCGACCTTACTCAGATAGGCGTCGGCGGAGATATGCCGGGCGACGCAAAGGTTCGTGAGCCTTATATCCTTCATCCGAACAGAAAGTACGCTTATTCTTTCACAATTGAAAAGAAGGATTAAACCAAACTGAAAATGCCTCCCGAAAGGGAGGCATTTATTTTTACAGTTTTTATTCGATTTCAATCTTATCGTTCATCGGCTCAATTCCGAGGGAGTTAAGATATGCCTTCGCTTTTTCAAAGGTTTTCATATCGCTTAAAACCGACGGCTCATGGGCGTCAAAGCCTATTACAACGTCGTTGCCCTCTTTTGCGACGATTTCCCAGAAGCGTGGGTCGGGATAATTTCTTTTATCCGCAAAGCCGAGAAGATTAAATTCAACGGGATAGCCGAGAAGGTGAATTTCCTTTGCAAAGTATTCCATCTTTTCATAGTATATTTCGTCGCTTCCCTTGAATTTGAATAAATCGGGGTGGGCGATATATAAAAACCTGCCCGTGTTAAGACCCTCGAGCGCCTGATTGATATAGCGTTCAAAATCATATACGCTTTCGGTGGCGTTGCCCGAATAAACCGCGTCCTCGTCACATTCGTTTGAAACAAAATGCTGACCGAGAATAAGGTATTCAAAGCCGAATTGCTCAAGATAGTTCAAGGTCTGATTAAAATATTTAGGATAGTATTCCATTTCATAGCCGAGATGAATTTTTATTTCACCCTTGTATTTTTCTTTCAGCGAATTAATCGAGGTGACGTAATCCTCGGCTTTTTCAAGCGGAACACGGAAGGTTGACCTGTGATTTTCAGGCGCAAAGACCATAGGGGAGTGGTCTGAAAAACCGAGAGTTGAAAACCCGTTTTTTATAGCCTTTTCAACGTATTTTTCGTCCTTCCCCTTTGCGTGACCGCAACGGACGGTGTGGGTATGAAAGTTTTTCATTATTTAGTCATCTCTTTTATGATAATTTGTGAATAAACAGTCCGCTTAACAGCTTCGGCTCGAACCAGGTCGATTTAGGCGGCATCAATTCGTTCTCGTCGGCTATTCTCATAAGTTCAGCCAGCGAGGTCGGGTACATTGAAAAAGCGACGGCCCAACCGCCGTTAACCCTTTTTTCAAGCTCTGAAAGACCTCTTATACCGCCTATAAAATCAATTCTCGAATCGGTTTTAGGATTTTCAATTCCGAGGACCTTTGAAATAAGGTTGTTTTGTAAAATTGAAACGTCAAGACTGTCAACAGCGTCGTTTTCGTCAAAGGTTCCGCTTATGGAAGTCAGCGAATACCATTCGCCGTCAAGGTACATTCCGAAATTGTGCTGACAAACGGGAGAATAAGCCTTTTTGCCTTTTAATTCAATTTCAAAGTTCTCTCCGACAGCCTTTAAAAATTCGTCCTTTGAAAATGAATTCAAATCCTTTATAACCCGGTTGTAGTCCATTATGCGAAGCTCGTCCGAGGGAAAAAGAACGGATAAAAAGAAATTGAATTCTTCGTTCCCCGTGTAATCGGGATTGGCTTTCCTTCTCATTTCGGCGACCCTTACCGCCGAAGCGCAACGGTGGTGACCGTCAGCGATATAAAGGTCGGGTATGCTTTCAAAAAGCTCTGTGATTTTTTCAATTGTCTTTTCGTCGTCTATAACCCAGACTGTCTGCTTGACCTCGCCCGAAATGAAATCGCAAGCCGTGTCGTGCGAGGAAATCCAGTCTGTTATAATTGACCTGACGCTGTGGTTGGGTCTGTAGGTTAAGAAAATCGGCCCCGTGTTTGCGTCAAGCGTATCAACGTGGTTTATTCTGTCCTGCTCTTTATCGGCTCTTGTTTTTTCGTGCTTTTTTATAACGTTGTTTATGTAGTCGTCAACCGAGGCGCAGGCTACAAGCCCCGTCTGCGCTCTGCCTTTCCAGATTTGTCTGTAAATGTAAAGGCAGGGCCTTTCGTCCTGAACGCAGATTCTATTTTTAATAAGGTTTTCAAGGTTTTCTTTAGCCTTTTTGTAAACCTCTTTTGAATAGATATCTGTTCCTACCGGTAAATCAATTTCGCCCCTGTCAACGTGAAGAAACGAAAAATCGTTGCCTTTTACCATTTCTCTTGCTTCTTCGCTTGACATAACGTCATAGGGGAGGGCGGCAACCTTTGAAGAGTATTCCTTTGTCGGTCTGATTGCTTTAAACGGACGAATTACGGACATTTTTTCTTCTCCTGACTGATTTAATAATTTTTAAAAGCGAAAGATAAATAAGAACGCCGAGTATTGCGCCTGAGGTGTCTATAATAACATCAAGAACTTCACCCGACCTGCCGGGAATAAAAAGCTGGTGTATTTCGTCCGAGCAGGCGTAAAGCGAAGCAATAAACGGCGAAAAAAGATACCAATGCTTAACCGAAAAGTTATAAAAGGTGTTTGATAAAAGAAAGGCGAGCAAAATGTATTCGCAGACGTGAGCAGTTTTCCTGATAAAAAGCTCCGAAACGCTTATACCTAAAAACTCTATTTTTGATAATACCGAGTCTGACAGCTGAGTGCTGTCCTCGGCAGGCTGATTTGAAAGATAAAAGATTACGCACATCAGTATAACGGCGAGAACCAAAGATACTAATGCAAATTTTTTGTTTTGTTTTAGTACCATTATTTCTCCCTTTCGGCGCTGATAAAGAATACGTTATGCTCGTTGGAATAGAAGTAAATTCCCTTTGTGTCGCCTGCGGTAACGAAATAACTGTTCTGGTTGAAAACAGGGTAAATAACTGCGTTTTTAAGAAGGTAGTTTTCACATTTGAGAAGGTCCTTGACCTCCGAGCTTTCAACAGCTTCGTTTATAAGAGCGTCGTATTTTTCATCCTTAAAATTGAAAATGTTTTTGCCCGACTGCGACGAAAAAGTGAGCAGATAGCTCTTGGCTTCCTGTTCGGTGGCTTCAAGCGGATAGAATGCGAGAGAGTAGTTCCCGCTGTTTACAAGCGAAAGAAGCTCTTCCTTTTCCTTTACGTCAACCGAAGCGACAAGCTTAATGCCGAGCGCTTTTTGCCACGACTGAATAAGGATTCTTACGGTTTCTTCATATTCCGAGGTACATAGAACGCTGAATTTTACCGTGTCTGTTCCAAGCTCCTCAAGCCCTCTGCCAAAATTTTCGGCAGCCGATTTTTCCGAATGTTCGGTAAGGCTTGCTTTACCCGAAAGGAGTCTGTAATTTTCGTTGTTGAAGGTACAGAACGGGGGAACAATTCCGCTGGCAATGGAAGAAACGTTTACGGGAAATTTGTTTTTATCTGTCTTTGCCGAAAGGCAAACGGCTTTTCTTATTTCCGGACAGGAGAACACCTCGTCGTTACAGTTGAAAATCAACGAACAAACCGTGTTTTCAAAAGGCTTTGTGTTTATGAGCGAGGTGTCGGCGCCCGAAAGCTGGTTTTCACTGAAAAACGAAGCGTCGTAGGTCGCCGAAACAACCTTTTCTTTAACGTCAGCCTTATCGTTATTGACAATAAGCCTTACCGAATAGGGCTTGACCTCGTTTTCGCCCGAGTAATCGGCGTTCTTTGTCATTCTGACGTTCTGGTCGTCGTTCCATTCGGAAAGATAAAACGGTCCGTTACAAAGCGTATATGTAACGCTGAGTCCGTATTTTCCCTGCGTCGCCGTCCAGAAGGCCTCGTTGCAGGGCATAGCCGCCGCTGTGGTGAGATTATAGAAAAAATTTGAATCGTTATAGTCGAGCGTTATTTCAAGCGTGAAATCATCAACAGCCTTTACTCCGAGCGTACTCGGGGAAGCCGAGCCGAGATTAATCTTCCTTGCGTTTTTTATAGCAAAAAGGTTCTTTGCCTGTTCGCAACCCGTCAGCGGGTCGACTGCTCTTTGAAGCGCAAAGACAAAGTCCTTTGCTTTAACCCTGAAATCGAAGCTTTTTTCAAAGTCCTCGCCGAGAACCTTATCATAGCCCGAAAGCGAATGCCACGAAGTGTCCTCCCTGAGCTTAAACGTATAAGTCAGCCCGTCGGGAGAAACGGAATAAGAAGAAGCAACGCCGTTTTCAATTTCGCCGTTTGAGGCGATTCTGAAAAGCCCCTCAAAGCAGTTAGCTACAACGAGCTTTTCAATGTCGGACGAAACAATCTGCGGGTCAACGCTCTCGGGAGTGGCAGAAACGGGCATAATAAATGTTTCGCCGTTGCTTTTCTTCTTACAGCCAGAGAAAACGGATATTACTATTAAAAATGCTATTAAAACGGAAAAAGCTTTTTTCATTTTCCAGTCATCCTCAAAATAATTTATTATAAATTAGTATATCAAAAAACGTCGTTTTTTACCATAAAATATAAAATATTTTAAAAATTTCTCTGTTTGTACTTAAAATCGTTCACACTTTATGATAAAATTATGTTAAAATAGATATTAATAAATTTTCGGAGGGAATTATTATGCCCGAATATATTATTCTTGGACTTTCCGTGGTTATTCTTATAGTTGCGTTTGTCATTCTTCTCAAGGTCAATAAAAAGGGTGAAAACGAAGCGGTTACCCGAAAGCTCAATGAAATTCAGAAAAATATCGCAGACGAGTTTTCAAGAAGCCGTCTTGACACAAATCAGTTTCAGCTCGGTTTGAAGGAAGAAACCTCGCGCACTCTTCAGCAGACGGGAGAACGTCTTTCGGAAATGACAAAGTCAAACTACGAAAATTCGCTTAAGATGACCGAGGCTATGAACCAGTCGCTCAACGCAATTAAAAACAGTAATATTGAGCTTAACGAAAAGCAGACTAAGGCTATTGAACAGGCGATTGAAAAAATGCAGGAGAGCAACGAAAAGAAGCTCGACCAGATGCGTGAAACGGTTGACGAAAAGCTCAATAAAACCCTTGCCGCAAGGCTTGACAGCTCGTTTAAAACCGTTTCGGAACAGCTTGAAAACCTCTATAAATCCCTCGGTGAAATGAAAGAGCTTTCCTCGGGCGTTACGAATAACGTTTCCTCGCTTAACCGTATGCTTTCAAATGTTAAGTCCAGAGGAACCTGGGCTGAGGTTCAGTTAGAGGGTATTCTCGACCAGACCATTCCCGGAATGTACGACAAAAACGTTGCCACCTCGGGAACTGCCGACAGGGTTGAATTTGCCGTAAGAATCCCTTCGGGCGACAACAAGGACGATTTTGTTTATCTTCCGATTGACTCGAAGTTTCCGACCGAGGATTACATAAGGCTTTGCGAAGCGGCTGATAACGCCGACCCCGTCGCTCTCGACGCGGCGAGAAAGGCGCTTGAAGCAAGAGTTCTCGGCGAAGCGAAAACAATTACGAAATATATTAATATTCCGAATACAACGCCCTTTGCCATAATGTATCTTGCTACCGAAGGGCTTTATGCGGAAATTGTTTCTTCAAAAACAGGGCTTCCCGAAAAGCTTCATAATGAGCTTAATATTATGATAGCAGGCCCGACTACAATAACGGCGCTTCTCAACTCTCTCGCCCTCGGCTTCAGAACGGTCGCTATTAACGAAAAGGCAAATGAAATCCGCCAACTTCTCGGGATTACCAAGGCGCAGTATGAAAAGTTCGGCGCTCTTCTTGAAAAGGCGAGAAGAAAGATTGACGAAGCGGGCAAGACTATTGACGAAGCGAGCCACAGAAGCGGTATAATTCAGAAAAGACTCCGTTCCGTTGAATCCATTGAGGACTCCTCGGCTCAGGAGATTGCGGGCTTGCTTGAAGAAAATGAACAATAAATGCTGACCCCATATAGTTAAATTGACGAAAAAGAAAAATCCCGTTTTATTCTCTTGCAGAATAGCGGGATTTATTTTATTATATATTTGTATGTTTATTTTTCCAATAATTGTGAATGGGAGGAAAAAATAATGAAACACGCTGATTTAATCAGTCAGATGACCCTTGAGGAAAAGGCGAGTATGTGTGACGGCCTTGATTACTGGCACTCACAGCCCGTTGAAAGACTCGGAATACAGTCCGTCAGCCTTAACGACGGCCCTCACGGCATCCGTAAAAAGGGTGACCCCGACGCGGCTAAAAAAGGTGAAACCGATTTGCTTAAGGGCGTTCCCGCAATCTGTTTCCCGACAGCTTCGGCAACGGCTTGTTCGTGGGATGTTGACCTTATCAGAACAATGGGCGAGGCTCTCGGTGACGAGTGCCGCAAGGAAAAGGTTTCCGTCCTTCTCGGCCCCGGAACGAATATCAAGCGCTCTCCTCTTTGCGGAAGAAACTTTGAGTATTTTTCGGAGGACCCGCTTCTCGCAGGCGAAATGGCGGCTTCGTTTATCAACGGCGTTCAGTCGAAGGGCATAGGCACTTCGCTTAAGCACTATGCGGCTAATAACCAGGAAACCCGCCGTATGACGGTAAATACGGTTGTCGATGAAAGAACTCTCCGTGAAATTTATCTTCGTCCCTTTGAAATTGCGGTCAAAAAGGCTCAGCCCTGGACTATAATGTGCGCTTATAACCGCCTTAACGGAAAATACTGCGCTGAAAACAAGTGGCTTCTCACCGACGTTCTCCGCGGCGACTGGGGTTACGAAAACCTTATCGTAACCGACTGGGGCGCTGAAAACGAGCGTGTTCCCGGACTTATTGCAGGTCAGGAACTTGAAATGCCTACTTCCTCGGGCGACGGCGCAAGACTTATTGTCGAAGCCGTAAAGAACGGCACTCTTGACGAAGCCGTGCTTGACCACGCCGTTGACCTTCTTCTCGATATGGTTGATAAGTCCGTTGCCACTCTCGGCGACTACACCTATGACCCCGAGGAGCATCACGCTCTTGCGAGAAAGATAGCGTCACAGTGTATGGTGCTTATGAAGAATGACGACAATATTCTTCCTCTTAAGAAGGACGCAAAGATAGCCGTTATCGGCGAAATGGCAAAGAAGCCCCGTTATCAGGGCGCAGGCTCATCGCTTATTAATCCCATTCAGCTTGACTGCGCTTATGATACCCTTAAGGAAATGGGCGTTGATTTCAAATACGCCGAGGGCTATGTAACAGATAAGAAAAAGAAGAAAAAGGCTAACGAGGACGCTCTTGTAGCCGAAGCGGTTGAAACCGCAAAGGGCGCTGAGGCTGTTCTTATGTTCATCGGTCTTACCGACGAATATGAAACCGAGGGCAGCGACAGAAAGCACCTCAACATTCCGCCTCTTCATAACAGGCTTGTTGACGAGGTTCTCAAGGTCAACGAAAACGTTATCGTCGTTCTTTCGGGAGGCGCGGCGGTTGATATGCCGTGGGCTGATAAGGTCAAGGCTATTCTCAACGGCTTCCTTACAGGTCAGGCTTCGGGCAGCGCGGTATGCGACGTGCTTTTCGGCGACGTAAACCCCTCGGGAAAGCTTTCGGAAACTTACCCCTATGCGCTTGAGGATAATTCAAGCTTCAAGTATTTCCCGGGTACGAGCGTTTCGGTTGAATACAGAGAAAGCGTTTATGTCGGCTACCGCTACTACGACTCGGCTGATAAGGACGTCCGCTTCCCGTTCGGCTTCGGACTTTCCTATACAACCTTTGAATACAGTGACCTTAAGCTTTCTTCACAGAATATTAAGGATACCGACAAGCTGACTGTTTCCTTTAAGATTAAGAATACAGGTTCGGTTGACGGCGCAGAGGTTGCCCAGCTTTATGTTTCGGACGTTGAAAGCACTATTTACCGTCCCGTTAAAGAGCTTCGCGGCTTTAAAAAGGTGTTCTTAAAGGCAGGCGAGGAGAAAGAGGTTTCAATTGACCTTGATAAGAGAGCGTTCGCTTTCTATAATGTTGACGCTCACGACTGGCAGGTTGAAACGGGCGAGTTTAAGATTCTTGTCGGCGCTTCAAGCCGTGATATCAAGCTTGAAGCGAGCGTAAACGTTGAATCGACAGACGATTATGTTATTCCCGATTACCGCGCTTTTGCTCCCGCTTATTACACTGCGGACGTAAATAACGTTACCGACGAACAGTACAGGGCAATTCTCGGCCACGATATTCCCGTAAGCGAAAGGGATAAGTCAAAGCCGCTTACAATTCTCAATACAATTGAGGATGCGGCTGACGGCAAGTGGGGCGGAAGACTCAACAGAATGCTCAAAAAGATGCTCGGCGAGGATAACCTTGCTTCTGCGGTTGCTCTTCAGCTTCCCATTAAGAACTTTATCTCAATGAGCTTCGGCATTTTCTCACCCCGTATGGCTGAGGGCTTGCTTGTAATTCTCAACGAGGATAAGATGGCAAAGGGACTTCGTATTATAATCGGCGGCTTCTTCAAGGGCGGCGGATTTAAACAGCTCGGCAAGTTAAAGCAGATTTAACGGTTAAATACAAAATGAAAAGGACACGGAAAACTCCGTGTCCTTTTTTTGCCTTCCCCTTGAGGGGAAGGGGGACCGCTTGCGGTGGATGAGGTGTGAAAAATAAATGTCTTTTCCACCTCATCAGTCAACTTGACAGTTGACAGCGACTGACAGTCCCGTCCCCTCTGTCACTGCGTGACATCTCCCCACACTGTGGGGAGTCACCCCTCAAGGGGAAGCCTTTGTTACGTGCGGTGATTTCCAATCCCGAAAGCAACAAACAATTATATATTAATGGAAAACTCTGTTCAAAAAATCGTTATCAATAAAACTCATATGCTCGTGCGTAACGGTGAAGAAAAGAACTTTTTTGTTTTCATCTAAAAAGCATATATCGTCAATCCCGAAATTCTGTTTAATAAAAGGTTGATAATTTCTATTTCCTTTTATTTTCGGCAACTTGTCGCTGTCGAAGAAAGAATTATAGCCCTTTAAATATTTGAAAAAGTCAGCGTTACCGTCAATACGCTTGAAAACATATTTTTCATTTGCTTCACCTAAAGTTTTAGTGCCGCAATGCTCTGTAACGCTTCTTTTTTCAATCAGTTCCATTGATTGCTTTGCTTTTAGAATATGTTTGTCGTTTTCATCAATTTCTCCATGCACCTGAACGATAACAACATATTCAGAGCATTTTTGTAAAGCGTCAATCAAAACTAAATAGTCCTCGTGTCCGTTATATTCAAAAAGATTGCAGTTTTTTACATTTAAATCAAAATTGAACATTATAATCTCCTAAAGTAATCATTCAACAATATTCTCAATTAAAAACTTAAGAACATTTTTAGCGCTTCTTTGTAATTCCGCCCTTGTCAGACCGCCTTTTTCATACGATTTCTTCGCCGTGTCGTCAGCCTTGAGCCTGTTGACAAAGCGACTGCCGGGCATAAGAACGTCAACCTGCGAGCGAACTCTGTAACCGCTTAAGGCGTTGCCCTTGAAATCGGGGTCCTTAATTTCCTGCATCCACCAATCCGTCATAACAACCGAATCGTAACCCCAGTCCTTACGGAGAATTGTTGTGCAAAGGTCATAGTTGTAGTGGCTGTAAACCGAGTTAATCATATTGTACGAGGTCATAATCGTCTTCGGCTTTGCCTTTTTAACGCAAATTTCAAAGGGCTTTAAGTAGATTTCACGAAGCGCTCTTTCCGTTACTCTTGAATCGGTTTTTGTTCTCGCTTTTTCCTGGTTGTTGCAGGCAAAATGCTTCGGGCAGGCGCTTACTCCCTTTGACTGAATACCCTCGACAAAGGCGCTTGCCATTTCACCCGCAATCACGGCGTCCTCCGAAAAGTATTCAAAATTACGTCCGCAAAGGGGATTTCGGTGAATGTTTACGCCGGGCGCCAAAAGAACGTCAGAGCCTTTCATCTTCATTTCCTCGGCTAAAAGCGAGGTGACCTCTTTTGTCATTTCGGTATTCCAACTGCTCGCTATTGAAACGCCTGAGGGAATAAGAGTGGTGTTTGCGCTCAGTCTTATTCCGCTCGGTCCGTCTGTTGTTATTGCGGCGGGGACGCCCTTTTCTCTTAGGCTGTCGACCGTTCCGCCGAACGCGCCTGCGTTGCCCTTTGCGCCGAAGGAAGAATCCATTTTCACGTCGCCTCGGCAAAGTACGTCAAGCTCGTCAACCGTCAACTGAGCAACAAATTCGTCAAGCGTGTTTTTGCCGTCCTTAACGTCCTTGAGAAGAATACCCTTGTCGCCGGTAAAGGCAATTTCCTCGGGCATTCTTTCAATAATTCTTTCCTTAAGATTAACGCCCGACATACCCGCTTTCGTCGGAACGGCGCTGATATGGCCGTTAATAACCATCGGCTTGATAACGTTAAATTCGTTTCTTACCGCGCAGGCGTTTTCGCACTGCTTTGTAACAACCGTCTTATTAATCTTGAACGAGAAAAATTCCTCGGAGCTTCTTACGCTGTCGCCGCCGTAAAGCTTGTATTCGCCGCTTTCAAGCACAAAGCACGCCTTGTTGCCCGTAACGCCGATATCGTCAAACGAAGCCATTTCGTCAACGTCGATTTTGAAAGTCAGTTCCTCGGCTTCGCCCGCTTCAAGAAGCCTTGTCTTGCCGAATGAAATCAACTGTCTTAAGGGCTTTCCGAGCTCGCCCTGAGGCGCTTCAAAATAGATTTGAGGAACATATTTTCCCGAAACAGAGCCGACATTTTTAATCTTTGCTGTTACGGTTATGTTTTTGCCGTCCTTTTCAGCCGAATATTCGCTTTCAAATCCGGTGTACGAAAGACCGAAGCCGAACGGATAAAGCACGCCGTCCTTTTTAAAGGTTTCAAAATATCTGTAACCGACATATATATCCTCGGCGTAGCAGTTTTCCTTTTCGTTGCCGAAATTCTTTGCCGACGGCAAAAGGTCATAGCTTAAGGCGACAGTGTCGGTCAGATGTCCGCTCGGGTTGAATTTTCCCCAGAGGGCGTCACGGAGAACTCTTCCGCCGTCCATACCTGCGTGAGGGGCGAAAAGAGCCGCCTTTATGTTATCGTTAAGGTTTACGGCTGAAAAATCCATAGGATTGCCGTAGTTGAAAACTATAACCGTTTTATCAAAATAACGGCTGACCGTTTCAAGAAGCCTTTCTTCCTTTTCGCTTAAGTAATAGCTTCCCTTTTTAAGCTCGTTATCCCTGTCCTCGCCCGCGGCTCTTCCGAAAATAACTATCGCCGCTTCGTTCGCTTCCGAAGCGGTTTTAACCATATTTTCGGGTATCTCAAATTCTTCATAGCTCAGCGGCCATCTTCCCCAGACAAAGCTTTTGGGAATAGGCTTGCTCTCACATTCGCTTTTATAATAATTGAAGATTTTTTTATCGAAATTCAGGTTTGCTTCTTCAAGAGCTTCGGCGAAGGAAACCTTATACGGAAAGTTTACGTCGCCGCCCGAGCCGTAGCCGACGCAGAAATAGTCAAACTGAACCCTGCCGAAAACCGCAACGCTTGTCTTTTCGTTAAAGGGGAGGAGGTTACCTTCGTTTTTAAGAAGAACAACGCCTTCCTCGGCTAAAAGATGAGCCTTTTCGCCGAGTCCCTCAAAAAGCGCCTTGTCCTCGGTAGCAGAAGCGGAAGAATCCTGCGCAACCGAGCCTGAAAGTTTGCCTTTAATTTTTTCAATGATGCTCATAAAAACACCTCACAAAAATAATTCAACTTAATTATCTAAAAATTGAGCCCGATTGTCAATATATAAAGAAAAAGTAAAAAATAAAATAAAACCTTGATTTTACTTGTATTTTGTGTAAAAATAGTGTAAAATACATTGATGATTGAAATCAATACAAGGGTAGGTGCTTGAATATGGCAACAGATAAGACTATTCAGTTTAAAATTCCCGATAATCATGAGGAACAGATGAAGATTATTCTTCAGACTGTCTATAATGCGTTGCAGGAAAAGGGTTATAACCCCTATAGCCAGATTGTAGGCTATATTCTTTCCGAGGATCCGACTTATATCACAACCCATAATAACGCAAGAAGCCTTATTCGCCGTATCGACAGGGATGAATTGCTCGCCGCTCTTGTTAAAAACTATTTGGACGAAAGCAGGTAATCGAAATGGCTGAAAAGTTTTTGGAATATAAGGGTAAACCCCTTGTCCGCCAGGGCAATACAATTTATTACGGAAGTATGGCTGACGACTATATCATTATGCTTCAGATTAAGTCTCAGAAGCCTTTGGGCGATATTGAGCTTGCCGATAAGGTTGCGGTTCAGTTGATTTCAACCAACCCGAACCTCACTCCGAAGGAGAGCATTATTAAGACCACCGAGAAAAAGGGGCTTTACGCCGCTATGGATATCGCTGAGGTCTGGCTCTCAAGGGCGCTTGCTCAGAACGAATAATCAAAAAGAACGAAAAGGTCCGACAGGGCCTTTTCTTTTTTTATTGACAAAGAAGATACCTTGTGATACAATGTAAATGTAATTACATTGTAAAGCGAGGTATTTTTTTATGCGTTACAGCAAAGAATTATTAAAGGGAAGCACAAGCGTTCTTGTGCTCAGCGTTCTCAACGGAAAGGATTTATACGGTTACCGTATTATCCGTGAGCTTGAAATCAGGAGCGAAAATGCCTTTGAAATGAGCGAGGGCACTCTTTACCCGATTCTTCACGCTCTTGAAAAGGAAAAATTCCTTGAGTCCTATTGGCAGGAGGTAGAGGGCAGGAACAGAAAGTATTACCACATTACCAAAAAGGGCTTAAAGGAGCTTGAAAGCAAAAAGCAGGAGTTTGAGGAATTCTCAACAGCTGTCAACAAGGTTCTCAATTTTGTTTAATCTCTATGGGTACGGCGACGCTTATAACTTGATTTGAATTAATAATAAACCCGTAGGGAGCGGCGACCCGACGCTCCGAAAAATGAAATGTCAACCCGTAGGGTACGGGTTTCCCGTCCCAAAATCAATCCCGTAGGGGCGAGCTGCGCTCGCCCGAGAAAGCCTTCCCCTTGAGGGGAAGGGGGACCGCTTGCGGTGGATGAGGTGGAATTATTAAATTTTTACACCTCATCAGTCAACCTAACGGTTGACAGCGACTGACAGTCCCGTCCCCTCTGTCACTGCGTGACATCTCCCCACACTGTGGGGAGTCACCCCTCAAGGGGAAGCCAAATACAATCCCACGGAGAAATGAAAATGCGCAAAGAAGAATACATACAGGAGGTCATCTCCCGTATCGAAAACAAAAGAGCAAAGCGAGAAGTTGAAAAAGAGCTTTCCGCCCATATTGACGACCGAATTTCGTATTATACGGACGCGGGTTATGACGAAGAAACTTCAAACAATAAAGCCCTTGAACACATGGGCGATCCGGGAAAGGTAGGCATTCAAATGGCAAAAATACATAAGAGAAATGTCTTGAAAGTTATCGCAATCAGTCTTTTGATTGCATTTTTATTGACATCGGTTGTTCTTGTGTTCACAACACCGATTGTCGCAAAGTATTATTCATACAAGTTTGATAAAGCGTATAATATGCCCACTGAAGAAGGGGAAGAGGGTATTGACGCTAAGGACTACGATTGGTTTTATGTTGCAAGAAAATGCGGACCGCTTATGAATCTTGTTTATAAGATTAATCCGTCCTTAAACAATCTTGACGCGTGCCACGGTGTTTACAGTATTTCGGAACTAAAGTATGGCTTGTATTATAATAAACCCGTTCCGAAAGATTATGTAAAGTATTGTCTTAAATACAGCGAAAAAATTTATAATTCCGAATACAGGGACTCATACAGTAACGGTTTATACAGTATTACGGTTGTACCTGTTGTTCCGGATCAACAAACTCAGTGGAAAATCGGCTGGGGTATTGATTACGCTCAAGCACTTTTCATTGACGGTCAGATTGAGGAATCTAAAAAGATTATCGAGGATTGCATTTCTCTTGTCGGTGACAAGGAAGACTATGCGGTTATGTACTGGACAATGAAGGAGTATTTCTACTATGTCTATGCCTCAACCGATGACCAAGCGCTGAAGGATTGGATAGTCGAAAAGGAAAACGCAATAACAAAAACCTGTAAGGGAATGAAAAAGTTTAATAATTTCTTTATCAGGCATAGTGAGATTTATTCCAATACCGAGTCGCTCGACGAATTTTTTGACGGACAGTGGGCGGAGTATAAGGATGATTACGACGTTGCAATTGAAAATATAACGAAAAGAATAAATGACTATATAGCTATGTACGGGCTTGATTTTGAAAGCAAGACCGACGGCGGTATAGCTGAGGTAACCGGTTCAAAATTAATCGGAAATGATGATTCAAAAGAATCTGTAGTCAAATACAAATTTGACGATCGTTTAAGCTTTGAGTTGTCTGTCGGTTCCCCGTCAAAATGCGTTTTCTACCTTGACGGAAAAGAATATAAGATGGTAGAGCTTGCTCAACAATAAACCGCACACCCGTAGGGGCGGTCATTGGCCGCCCGAAAAAGCAATAAACCGCACACCCGTAGGGGCGACCTGTGGTCGCCCGCAAAGTCAGATGATATTCAAATGGGCGTGCAAAGCACGCCCCTACGAGAAAAACGCAAAATCAAATGTTATCGTAGGGGACGACGACCTCGGCGTCCCGTTGTCGCCAAGAGCGACAATTTGCCGTAAGCGGCAAACGGCGGCAGCAAGCCACCGCACTACAAAATATGTAAAATTGATTATCAAATCCCGTAGACGACGACCTCGACGTCCCGTAAAAATAACCCACGGAGAAATGAAAATGCGCAAAGAAGAATACATACAGGAGGTCATCTCCCGTATTGAAAACAAAAGAGCTAAACAAGAGGTGGAAAAAGAGCTTTCCGCCCATATTGACGACCGAATTTCGTATTATACGGACGCGGGTTATGACGAAGAAACAGCAAATATAAAAGCTATGGAACATATGGGTTCACCTGAAAAAGTGTCGGAGGAAATGGAAAAGCTACATAAGGACAGACGTCGCTGGGCGTTTATTGCCCTTTCTGCCGTTATTGTTATAAACATAATTGTTTCAATAATTTTACAGATAAGTTCATACGGATACCCTTGGGGTTATATGGATGACGAAGTGTTCTTTGCTGCTTTTATAATTATTCTTACACTTATCGTTAACGGCGTGATTTTTCTTCTTGCCTATATCTCACATAAAAGGGATAGTTTACTGCTTGTTCTTTTGCTGGGCATAGAGGTTGCATTGATAATTATTTATGTCCTTGCTCATCCGTTCAACCCGTTCTGCAATTATATTCCTATTGAATATCCTTCTGTCGGGCTGACAATATCTGCGGTGATGCTTGTCCTTTCTGTTATAGCCTGCCGTTGGAGAGATGATGAACAAAAAGGGTTCATATCCGTTGTGGCGCCGCTTTTCGGCGCTGTACCGCTGTCGGTTGTTGTGGTAATTATTTTAATTACGGTTTATATGACAGTGCCTACGGTTATGGGAACGGCAATAGCGGAAAAACAAAACAATTTTGCAAAACAAAGCTATCTTGACAGAATGCCGCAGGAAGTGGCGAGCGCTAAAGAGAGAAGGCTTTATGATATTTCGGAATATAACGAACCGGGAGTCAGTCTTACCACCGAAAAAGGCGACGTAGACAGATGGTATGTTGACGCTGAAAAGATTAAGCCCGTTAAAAAGCTTTGTGAGGTTCCGGGAGAATTTGTTGAAATAGCGCCTTATATTTATTGGATAACGGATTGCGACGGTATTATTATGAGAAGCCAACCGTTTGATGAAGATATGGCTTCGGAGGAATACCTTATATCAAAGGATTTTGACTATCCCGACGGAAATACTGACGAATTGAAAAGTCTTTCTGTGTACGGAATTGATATTACGGCTGAATTTGACAGAGATTTTCTCAAAAACACCCTGTCAGCAGTAAGATATTGGGATTCAATGAATATCAGAGAGGTCAACGCCGTTAAAACCTATGTGTTGAGCTGGACGTTTGAGGATAAGGATTTTGTTTTCCTTTATAAAGCTTATCTGCTTGAAGACAGTGACGGTAATTTCTGCTTTTCGCCCTGGGTGAGAAGCAAGGTCGGCGAGGAAAATGTTTTTGAAAGCTTCGGCGAGGTAATACCCGTTGACGAAGCAACGTCGAAACGCCTTCACGAAATACTCAAAGATGTTCCGAGTTCGGAAAAATGGTTTTCATATCCTGAAACGGCTTACGAAAGCAGTTCGTACAGTGATGATTTCCTGTCAGATGCAAAGGAAGATTAATAATGCGTTTATTTTTAAATAACAGAAAAGTGATAATGACAGTTTGCGTTTCTTTAAGCGTTGTTTGTCTTACGCTTTGTTTAACTGCCTGCACAAGCAGTAAAAAAGACGTAGCTTTAAACGGCAGTTTTGTTTATACAAAGCTTTCTTTATCACCTGACCGTTTAATTAATAACGACAACTGTATTTTCGTTTCCGATGGCAAAAAAGAAACGAAATACACCCTTGAGGAATATGAATATGTTTTTTCCGTAAACGATTATTTTTCGGGAGACTTCTGTTGCGAATGTTTAACAAAAGATTCCGAGGAAATATATATCGTGCTTTTTAAAGACGGAACCGTAGAAGAAAAAATACCGATTCCCGAAACCGTTGACGGACGGAAAATAAGGGGAAACACAAAGTTTTTTGCCTTTGAAGATGAAATATTCTTTATTGATTACAGTTGTTTATACAGAATCGACAGAAAGACAAAAGAAGCCGAACTGATTGATTCGGGATTAATGCAGAACTTTGAAACTGTTTCGGCAAAAAGTGACGGAACGGTAGCCTATATAAAGGACAAGCCGAATTCTGAAGACTGGTTTCTTTGTACTTATAAAAACGGCGAAATTAATGAAATTCGTGGCGCTTATTCGGTTTACGGATGGCTTGACGATAATAAACTTCTTATAACTAATGCGCTTGACGAACTCAAGGTGCTTAATGTCAGCGAGAATAAAACCGAAGAACCTGCTCTCGCTTTTGAAAATATCGACTCTAATTTGTTTTATTCAAAAGATGAAAAGTATTTTGCCTTTTATGTATGGGATGAAGACAGTGAAGACAAAGAAACGTATTTAAGGATTGCAGATACCGAAGATTTGACAGAATATAAAACATATAATTCCGATAAGCTTTTCGGTAAAAATCCGCCAAATTATATGGTATTTCTTGAAAAGGATTACACACTGACACTTGATAACAGTTAAAGTAAGCAATTTTTATTTTCAACTAATTTCGTAGGGTACGGGTTTCCCGTCCCGCAAAAACCAATCCCGTAGGGCGGTGCCTTGGTGCCGCCATTGCCTCTGCGAGGCAATCGTCCGTGAACGGACGACGGCGTGAGCAAGCCCACGCCCTACGATGCCATTAAAATTCAAATAAAACCCGTAGGGGACGGCGTCCTCGACGTCCCGTAAAAGCCTTCCCCTTGAGGGGAAGGTGGATTGCCGAAGGCAAGACGGATGAGGTGTAAAAGTTTAATATGGTTATTAATAATTACACATCATCAGTCAACCTAACAGTTGACAGCGACTGACAGTCCCGTCCCCTCTGTCACTGCGTGACATCTCCCCACACTGTGGGGAGTCACCCCTCAAGGGGAAGCCAAATACAATCACACGGAGAAATGAAAATGCGAAAAGAAGAATACATACAGGAGGTCATCTCCCGTATTGAAAACAAAAGAGCGAAAATAGAGGTGGAAAAAGAGCTTTCCGCCCATATTGACGACCGCATTTCATACTACACCGACGCCGGCTGGGACGAAGAAACAGCAAACGTTAAAGCTATGGAACATATGGGTTCACCCGAAAAAGTGTCGGAGGAAATGGGCAAACTGCACGTCTCAAACAGAAAAAAGAAGTTTATTGCCCTGATGTGTGTTCTTTCGGTTTATACAACCGTTCACTTTATGAGAATAATATTTTTCCCCTTGAACATTTGGGGACCGATATTCCTTTCAATATGGCATCTGGCAATTATTATTGTCGATTTTCTGATAAGCTCGCTTCTGTTCGGCTCAGTAATTGTGTCTTATAAAAACAGGGGCGCCTTTTATCACGTGGCTATCGGTATTCAAATTGCAATACTGCTTAAAATTGCTTTTTTACTGGCTTTTGAGGTAGAATATCCGTATTATCTTTTCTCTTTTGTCGTTATTGTTTCGACCTTGGTATTGACTGTGGTTTCCTCGTGTGAAAAGACGGATACAGCACCTGAAAAAACGACAAAAAAAGTATTTGTCGGGTTCGCTTTTTCGACCGCTTGCATTCTGACGGCGGTTGCTTTAATGACGGTAACTGTTTTTACGGTGAGTTTAATTGAAGATTCTGTAAATAAACCGATTGAAAAAGCATATAACGAAAGGCTTGAAACGGTAAAAAGAGAGTATTTGCTTGAAAAAATGCCAAAAGAGGTTGCAACCGAGGAAGAAGTAGCGGGAATTGATATTGAAAAACTTGACTTCGGCCACGGGTTTGATTTGGATAACCCGAGCGCTGAGAATTGGCGCCTTGATCAGGAAAAGATTAAACCTACAAAAAGGTTTCCCGCTAAGTATAACAGTGATTATGAACTCTATTACCTGACCAATAGCAAGGGCGTTGTTATGAGCGTTTCTTTTCAAAGCTTTGATCCTGATTTTTTTGACTTGAACGATGAGGAAGAAGCGAAGGAGCTGACAGAGGAAGATTTAATCAGCACATATTATTTGATTGAAGGTGACTATAATTATCCCGATTTTGAAAAAGCAAAGGTCAGCGAAATGAGAGTGAATGATACTGATATTTCGTCTGCTTTCAGTGATGAAGAACTTGAAATAATACGGTCAGTAATCAACAATCCCGAATATGTCGGAACAACGGCTCTTGACTATGATATGAAATTCAGCAAGATAGAATGGACGTTTGAAGAAGCCAAGGGATTTATAAACAGAACGGGTTATTATATCGCCGATTCCGCAGGCAGTTACTATATTTCAAGCAGTATAAATACCATAAGGGATTCAAACGGAAATATAACAACATCTACGGGACTTTTCAGACTTGACGATTACACGGCGGAAAAGCTGAAAACTCTTTTGAGCTATGAGAAATTTACCACGGATTATTCCGATTAACTGTAGGGGCTTTTCTGCGCTCGCCCGCAAAATAAAACGCTAACCCGTAGGGGCGGTCATCGTCCGCCCAAAAAAGCCTTCCCCTTGAGGGGAAGGTGGATTGCCGAAGGCAAGACGGATGAGGTGGAATTATTAAATTTTTACACCTCATCAGTCGCATAAATGCGACAGCTTCCCCTCAAGGGGAAGCCAAATACAATCACACGGAGAAATGATAATGCGAAAGGAAGTATATATACAAACCGTCATATCTCTGACAAAAAAACAAAACGCCCTGCACGGAATGTTTCGTGCAGGGTTATTTTTTATTGTAATAAACCGAAAGATATGTTACAATAAAATGTAAAATAATTCAGGGAGAAATTATGGGTAGGAAATTCGATTTTGCGTTTTTTGACTTTGACGGAACTATTGCCGATACAAAAGAGGGCATTTTCAACTGCCTTAAATATGCTTTTACAGAGGTCGGGCTTCCCGTTCCGCCCGACAGCGAGCTTTATAAAATGATTGGCCCGCCTTTGAGCGAGGGCTTTGAGGATGTTTTCGGCTTTAAGGGAAGCGAAGTTGACCTTATGATTGAAAAATACCGTGAGCGTTACAGGGCGGGCGGTATGTTTGAATGTACGCCTTATGAGGGAATCGAGAATACTCTAAGAACGCTAAAGGAAAACGGCGTTTCGCTTTCGGTCGCTTCTTCAAAACCGCTTCCGTTTGCCACAAAACTTCTCGAAAAATTTGACCTCGTTAAGTATTTCAATTTTCTTTCCTGTCCGCTTATGGACAAGGTCCATATGACTAAAACCGATATTGTCAATCAGGCGCTTGAAAAGAATAATATTACCGATAAATCAAGGGCTGTAATGGTCGGCGACAGGTTTTACGATATTGTGGGCGCAAAGGAAACCGGCGTTGAGGTTATAGCCGTGCTTTACGGCTTCGGCGACGAGGATGAGTTCAGAAAATACGGCGCCGATTATATAGCGAAAACACCCGAAGAGGTTACAAAAATTATTTTAGGAGAGTAAATATGTCTTCACCCTTAGCGGACAGAATCCGCCCCGAAAAAATTGAAGATATGGTCGGGCAGACCCATTTGCTCGGCGAGGGCAAACCGCTTCGCAATATTATCGAATCGGGAATTCTTCCCAATATGATTTTCTACGGCCCGTCGGGTACGGGAAAAACCACCCTTGCGAGAATTATTGCGAACACGACCAACCGAAAACTCCATAAGTTAAACGGAACCTCCGCTTCGATTTCGGATATCCGTGACGTTGTAAGCGAGATAAACACCCTTGAAGCGCCTAACGGGATTCTTCTTTATCTTGACGAAATTCAGTATTTCAATAAAAAGCAACAGCAGTCGCTTCTCGAATATATTGAAAACGGGGATATAACCCTTATCGCCTCGACTACCGAAAACCCCTATTTTTATGTGTATTCGGCAGTGCTCAGCCGTTCAACGGTGTTTGAGTTCAAGTCGATTACTCCGAAAGAGGTTGAGCCTGCGGTTGAAAGAGGGTTCAGACTTCTTGCAAAGGAGCTCAACGAGAGTTTTACGCTTGACGACGGAGTTATTGAGGATATTGCGGTTGCGTCGGGCGGTGATGTGAGAAAGGCGCTCAACTTTGTCGAGCTGTCGGTTCTCGGCGCAAAAACTCCCGCAAAGGGCGAAAAAAGGCATATCACTCTCGACTCGATAACCGAGATTACTCAAAAAAATTCGTTCCGCTATGACAGGGTAGGCGACGAGCATTACGATATTCTTTCGGCTTTTCAGAAATCAATGAGAGGAAGCGACCCGAGCGCCGCGCTTCATTATCTCGCAAGGCTTCTTGAAGCGGGCGACCTCGCTTCGGCTACAAGACGGCTTATGGTCTGCGCCTGCGAGGACGTGGGACTTGCCTATCCTCAGATTATTCCCATAGTCAAGGCGGCTGTCGACGCGGCATTTATGGTAGGGCTTCCCGAGGCGAGAATACCTCTTGCCGACGCGGTAGTTCTTGTGTGTAATTCGCCGAAGTCAAACGCGGCTTATATGGGCTATGAAATGGCGGCGGCTGATATTCAGAAAGGCGACTACGGAAGAATTCCCCGTCAGCTTCAGAATAAGCATTTTGACGGCGAGGATAACCCGAATAAAGGTCAGTTTTACCTTTATCCTCACGATTTTGAAAATCATTGGGTAAAACAGCAGTATCTGCCCGATAATTTAAAGGATAAAAAGTATTATGTTTTCGGCGACAATAAAAACGAAAAAGCCGCCGAGGAGTATTGGAAAAAGATTAAGGGGGAAAAGTGATGAAAAGAGATAACTACATAACATGGGACGAATATTTTATGGGTATTGCGATGCTTTCCGCAAACAGAAGCAAGGACCCGAGCACTCAGGTCGGCGCCTGCATTGTCGACGGTAACAACAAAATTATGTCTGTCGGTTATAACGGCTTTCCCGCAGGCTGTGACGACGACGATTTTCCGTGGGACAGAACAGCCGAAAGCGATTACGATACAAAATATCCTTACGTCTGTCACGCCGAGCTCAACGCGATTCTCAATAACGGCGGAAGAAGCCTTGACGGCTGTAAAATCTACGTTGCGCTTTTCCCGTGTAACGAATGTGCAAAGGCGATAATCCAGTGCGGAATAAAAGAGGTAATCTATCTTTCGGATAAATATGCCGATACAATTCCGACAAAGGCTTCAAAAAGAATGTTCGACGCCGCAGGCGTTAAATATACTAAGCTTCACGGCACTCACGATATGCTCACTTTAAGCTTCAGGGAAGAGGATGTCTGATGAATAAAAACAGGGTTGCCCTCACTCCGCCTATGGGTTGGAACAGCTGGGACTGTTACGGCGCGGCGGTAAACGAAGAACAGCTTATGGCGAACGCCGAATATGTAGCTGAAAACCTTAAGCGGTTCGGCTGGGAGTATATCGTCTGCGATATTCAGTGGTATGAGCCAAAGGCAAAATCGAATTTTTATAACGCCTACGCCGACCTTGAAATGGACGAATTTTCCCGCCTTATCCCCGCTGTAAACCGTTTCCCGTCAAGCGCAGGGGGAAAGGGCTTTAAGCCGATTGCGGATAAAATACACGCCATGGGCCTTAAATTCGGTATTCATATTATGAGGGGAATTCCCCGTCAGGCTGTTCACCGCAACACCGCAATTCTCAATTCAACTTCTACCGCAAGACAGGTTGCGAAATTCTATTCGCCCTGCCCGTGGAATACCGATATGTACGGCGTAAATCCTAAGGCTGACGGCGCAAGGGAATACTATCAGTCGATTTTCGATTTGTATGCTTCCTGGGGTGTTGATTTTATTAAATGCGACGATATATGCAATACGGAGTTCAATAAGCAAAATCCCTACAGCGCAAAGGATGAAATCGAGTTAATCCGTTCGTGTATGGATAACTGCGGACGTGAAATGGTGCTCAGTCTTTCGCCCGGCCCCGCACCGCTTGAATATGCGGCGCACCTGAGCGAAAACGCAAATATGTGGCGACTTACGGGCGATTTCTGGGATAACTGGGAAAAGCTTAAAAATATGTTTGAACGTACTTCAAAATGGTACCCGTTTGTTAAAGAGGGTTCCTGGCCCGACTGCGATATGCTTCCGCTCGGCAGGCTTTCAAAAAACGCTTCGTACGAGGGCGGAAAGGACAGATATACTCTCTTCACAAAGGACGAGCAGGTTACGCTTATGAACCTTTGGTGTATTTTCCGTTCGCCTCTTATGCTCGGCGGCGAGCTTAACGACAATACCGAATGGGATTTGAAGCTTATCACAAATTCCGAGGTGCTTTCTGCCAATCAGAACGGCAAAAACCCGAGACCGCTTAAATATAACGAAAACGAAGCAGTCTGGATAAGCGATGGCGAAAACTGTAGGTATATCGCCCTTTTCAATCTTTCGGATGAAAACAGAACGGTTTCATTTTCGCTTGAAGAAACGGCGTGCGTCCGTGATTTGTGGCTTCATGCAGATCTTGGAGAAACGAAGGATGTTTTTGCTTCGCTTAAGCCGCATGCAAGCGTTATGTACCTTTTATCAAAGTAAAATTTTTCCTCCCCTTGAATATAATAAGAGGGGAGGATATTTTTATGAATTGCTGTATAACCGATTTAACCAGAAAGGAAGTCATAAACTTAAGAAACGGCAACAGCCTCGGTAATATAGGCGACGTTGAAGTCAATACCCATACGGGAAAACTCGTTGCGATTATTCTTTATCCGAGACGGATGATGCCCTCGTTCGGCAGGGGTGATGAGTTCAAAATCTGTTGGGAGGATATAAAGGTAATAGGTGAGGACACCGTGCTTGTCGACGTTGACAGCGACCGCTTCTTCCCTCTTCCCGAGCGCAAGGGAATTTTTGACGGACTTTTCAGACATTAAAAAGAAAAATACGCTTTATTTTTAGGTTAAGGTATGATAAAATTTAAGTTGAAAAATAATTAATCGGGGTAGTGAAAATATGAAGATTTTTTCAAAGGCTCAAATAAGGGAAATTGAAAAGAAAGGCTTTTCGGAGGGTATTCCGCCGCTTCGTATGATGGAAAATGCGGGCGCGGCTACTGCTAAATGTATTAGGGAGAGCTTTCCCGAAAGCGAATATAAATATGTTGCAGTTGTCTGCGGCAAGGGCAATAACGGCGGCGACGGCTTTGTAATTGCGAGAAAGTTAAATGAGAGCGGCTATAAGGTAGCTGTTATTTTAACTCACGGAAAACCCGTCAGCGACGAAAGCTCCGAAATGTTTATGCGGCTTCGTGACTTGCCTGTAACCGTTCTCGATATGAACGAGGATACCGAGAGAAGCGCAAAAATAATAAGCGGTGTCGATTTGCTTGTTGACGCCGTTTTCGGCATTGGCTTTTCGGGACAGGTTGATAAGAACACAGCCCTGATTTTCAAGCTTATGAATTCCTCAAAGGCGAAAATGATTTCGGTTGATATTCCGAGCGGAATTGACTCGGACAACGCCTATGTTGACACCGAATGTATCAAAGCGGATATGACAATTACGCCTATAGGTCTTAAAAGAGCTCAGGTGCTTTATCCCGCCGCTGAGTTTTCAGGCAAGGTAAAGTTTGTGAATATCGGCTTGCCGTCAGTATGCTTTGACGGAATAAACGAGGAAATGTACACGCTTGAAAAGGAAGAAATCGCTTCGTTCTTCAAGCCGAGAAAACCCGATTCAAATAAGGGCGACTACGGAAAGGTGCTTATCTTTGCGGGAAGCTATGAAATGCCCGGCGCTGCGGTACTGGCGGCTAATGCGGCTGTAAACAGCGGGGCGGGACTCGTTACCCTCGCTTTTCCCGATAAGGCGTACAGCGCTGTTGCGCCTAAGGTAACCGAGCCTGTTCTTCTTCCGCTTAAGTCTAATGAAAACGGAAGATTCAGTATGTCGGGCTTCGGCAAGGCTAAGGAAAAAATTGAAAAGGCGAGCGTTATTCTTATCGGTTGCGGTATAGGTCAGGATTTCGATACTAAAGAATTCTTCAAATCGGTTTTGAGAGAAGCGAAATGTCCCGTTATTATTGACGCCGACGGAATAAACATTCTCTCCTCCGACATAGATATATTACGGGAAGTTTCTGCACCGATTGTAATTACGCCTCATCCCGGCGAAGCGGCAAGGCTGCTTGAAACCGACGTTCTTTTCGTTCAGTCGTCAAGACTTGAGAATGCAAAAAAGCTTTGCGAAAAAACAAAGGCGACCGTTGTTCTTAAAGGCTCGGGCACTCTTGTTGCAAGCGAAAACGAGGACGCCGTTTTTATCAATACGCTCGGTAACGCCGGAATGGCTACGGGCGGCAGCGGCGACGTATTAGCGGGGCTTATGGCTTCGTTTATCGCTCAAGGTCTTACGAGAGCTCAGGCGGCTAAGAGCGCCGTTTATATTCACGCTCTCGCGGGCGACGGGGTAAGCGAAAAATATTCGCTTATGGGTACTACGCCGACTAAAATAATCGACTTGCTTCCCGCTTTACTTAAACAGTTCGAGTAACGGGGGATTAAAATGAAGAAATATCTTTTGCCTTTTCTTTTGGCGGTTCTGATTGTGTTTACGTCCTGTGAAAGAATTAGTCCGAAAGAAAAAAGACAAGCCGATATTTCTTCTTTTTTTAGTTCTGTTTCGGCTTCGTTTACCGCCTCTTTCAAGGGACTTGAAGCCGAGGGGAGTTTTGAATATACGCCCTCTTTTCTCAGCCTGGAGTTCACAAAGCCCGAAACGTTAAGCTCTCTTAAAATGACGGCTGACAAAAACGGCGTTACGGCGTCGTTTAAGGATTTTTCTGTTACAAAGCGGTTTTCATCCGTGACCGAAAAAGCCGCTGTCAATTCCGTGTTTTCGGCTATGAACGAAGCGAGACTTTACGGAGTTCTCAATAAGGCCGACGGTGAAACGTCGGTTTCGGGCGAGGGTTATGAAATTAAGCTCGACGAAAAAAACAGGGTGAAATATATCTTAATTCCCGAACAGGAAATATCAATTACGCTAAATTACGGTGAGTGAAAAAATGAAGGAATATAAAAACATACTTTTTGATTTGGATATGACGCTTCTTGATTTTGACAGGGGAGAGTTCAATGCGTTAAGAAAAACCTTTTTCGATTACGGAATTGAAATAGACGAAAAGAAACACGCTATGTATTCCGAAATCAACAAGTCGTTATGGAAAAGATACGAAAAAGACGAAATAGATAAAGAAAAGCTTGCCTATATCCGCTTTTCGACCTTTCTTGAATACATCGGGCTTGACAAAGACCCGCGTGTGATAGACAAGCAGTATAAGGACAACCTCTCCAACGAGGCTATTCTTATGGACGGCGTTTTCGACACCTGCCGAAAGCTCTATAAAAACTATTCGCTTTACATAATCACTAACGGAACCGATTATATTCAGCGAAGCAGAATAGCAAAAAGCGGAATCGAGGGACTTTTTGAAGCCGCCGTTACCTCCGACGAAGCAGGCGCTCCGAAACCGAAAAAGGAGTTTTTCGATTACTTTTTCGCTAAAACAGGTATAAAGCCCGACGAGAGTCTTATAGTAGGCGATTCGCCTACAAGCGATATTCTCGGCGGAGTAAACTATTCTCTCGACACCTGCTTTATAGGCGACAGAAAAGCTCTCGGCGATATAGAAGCGACATACGTTATAAATATAATAACCGAGCTTTTAACTCTGTTGAATTAAACGAAGCGTTGTGTTAGAATAAAAAGGAAATAACAGTTCATTTTAAAAAGGAGCTTAAAAATGTTTTGTTCAAAATGCGGGTCACAAATACCCGAGGGCGGAAAATTCTGTCCTAAATGCGGAAATCCAGTTAATCCTGCGGCGCAGGCAGTCCAGCCTCAGACCGTAAATAATCAGTATCTTAATTACACGCCTGTTCAGAATAAAAAATCAAAGAAAAGCGGTAAAAAGACAGCGCTGATTGTTTTAGGAATTATCGCTGCGGTTATTATTGCTCTGGCTTTGGCAATTGCCGTTTTCTGGCAGGGAATAGCAAGGGCGGTATTGGGCGAGGCAGGCTTCTACGCCTGGCGCGAATATAAAACGCTCAATAAGATTTTAACGGTAAACGACTTTGAAAAGCTCGGCGAGAACGAAAGGCTTACTGCGAAGGCGGTCATCACAGGCGAATCTGGCGACCTTGCCTATCAGAAAATTCTTGAAAAGCTTTCGGCTCATGTTGATTTAAGCTACGATTCCGAAGAGGAAAAGGGCTATTCGGCTGTCAGCATCTATTCCGACGAAAAGGAAGAGGCAACGGCGAATATCAGCTTTGACGACGATAAAATCGGTATAATTGTTCCCCAACTTACCGATAAAAAATTCTACGCTGACCTTGACAGCGGAGAAAACGACGTTGAAATTGATTTAACTCCTGTCATAGACGAGTTTACGAATATTATAAGTCAACTTGACCTCAGCGGCTTAAAAGCGAAAACCGAGGTTGATAAAAAGGTAATTGACCTGAAAGAATACAGAAACGTCACTTTTACCCTTAACGGCGAAGAGGCGTCAGGGCTTCTTGTGGATTTGCTTACGGCCGTTAAGAACGACGAGGCTCTTTTTGACGCTCTTGACCCTGTTTTTAAAGAAGCGTATGAAAACTCTTCAAGGTTCGGTTTGAATAATGTTCAGGATTACGGCGAATATAAGGAAAAGATAATTGCAGGTATTGACAAGGCGATAAAGGAAATCGAGTCAACCTTCGGGGATGAAGATATAACTCTCGTTTTCAGCTTTGCGGCGGATAAGAGGGGCTATATCGTTTACCGTGAATTAACCCTTTCAAGCGGCGAAAGATGCGTAGTGAATATTTCAGCCGATTCGCGCATCAGAGGAAAGGAAAACTTTATTACCGTACAGAGCTATATCGACTGGACCGAAACCCTTATCTCCGTCGGTAAAAGCCAAGACAGAAACGGCGCTTCATTCAGAATTCGTTTCAGAAGCGTTGAAACCTATTCTGACGGCGCAGAGGGCGACGGCTTCGGATTTATTGCCGAGCTTAACAGACTTAAGGTCCGAAAGATTAACGGAGTTAACGTTCTTGTCGGCGCAATAGACGTAAACACCTATGATGTTGTTAACGGCAAAAATTCCGATACCGGCGCGAGAATATCGGTAAATCTTGAAAATAACAAGAATTACGAAATATCGGCTTCGGTAAGCGTAGGCTCTGTAAGCCATAACCTTAATATTAATTTCACAGAGCTTTATAACGAAGCGAATTTTGAGAGCTTTATTGAGCCTGACGAAAACGGAACTGACGATTTCGACGAGTTTTCAGAGAGCGTACTCGAGGGCTTTGAAAGGAAAGCCGAAGAGGTTATAGGCGAAATTGCGCCCGACCTGCTTCTTCAGTTTTCAAAAAGCGCCCAACTGAAGGACTGTCAGCAAAGGGAAAAGCTCATCGAAGAAAATCTTGTTAAATACTTAAAGACGGGCAATAAGGGAAAACCTTTCAAAAATGCGAAAGACGCCGTTGATAAACAGAATGCGTTTAACAATATGTTTGAAGAGGGACACCCGCCTTACTGTATCTGCGGTGACCCGGGCGGAACGAAATATGAGATATATGTTTACGACGACCTCTCATATTCAATTAAATGTCAGAATCCCGAATGTCCGAATTACGGCGAATAATAAAAAGGAAAAGGACATTCCTGAGGGCGACGCCGATAAGGATGTTTAGGTTTTGGCTTTGTCCTTTTGTCCCTAAAGCAATTAAAAATCCCCTGAATACGCAAGTATGCAGGGGATTTTGTAATCACTTTATGAACTAAAATTACTTTGCCAAAACTGCTTCGCACCCTAAAATGAGACAGTTTTTCGTTAGAACAATGAATAAAACGGGGTTAATGCTTTGTGCCTTAACCCCGTTTTTGAAGCCGTTATAGCGGAAAAATGTCCGTTTTAGGGCTTAAACCTCCTTATCGGTGTCGCCCTATAAAGGTCCTTTCTTTTGTTTAATCAGATAGCAGCAGTTATTGTGAGAGTTGACGAGCCGGGGTTTGTTACCCATTCGCCGCTGTCATTCTGCTCAAAGGTTGCGGCGGGTATTGAGATAACGCCCTGCACCGTGCTGAATAAGCCTGTGGCTGTGTCGTAGGTGTAATCGGTTCCCTCTGTGAGAACAACGCCGTCAAGAGCTACGACGGGGTTTGTAAGAGGAACGGCAAACGTGTCTGTAAGGACTGCGCCCGTTTCCTCGGTGTTGCCCATATTCTGCATTACAAATGTGAAGGTCATTTCTTCACATTCGGAAACCGTTTCGGGCGAAATTGATTTGCTGACTGAAAGAAGCGAAGTGTTTCTTGCTGTTATTGTTTCCGAAGCCGTAAGAGTCTCTTTTTCAGCACTTGCGAGAGTAACCGTGTTCGTTATTTCTCCGCTTGCAAGGGGCGAAGCAAATTCGTTTACCACAGCGCTGTAAATAAGAAGCACGTTTGAAGAAGCGGGAACTGTAAGCTCGCTTATAACAAGTCCCGCAACAGACGAAACTGTCGGTGCTTCGGCAACTGTGCCGTTGACGAACATAGTAAGCGTTCCCTCACTGTAGGTCAGGGGATAGACTGTCTGTCCGTCAAATTCGTAAGCGCCGAGATTGTCCGTTACCGTAACGCCCGTAACATCTGTCGGGCAACTGTTCACTATGCTGATAATATAGGTCTTTTCCTCGCCCGTAGCGTAGCTGTCGCCGAGAACGACCTTGTCTATTGAAAGAGCGTCTCTGATTTCGCCTGTGGCGAGGTTTGAGTTAACCGTTACGCCGTTATAGGAAAGAGACGCCTGATTTGTGAAAATAGCCATAAAAAACCTCCCTTATAAAATGTGCGTGAGATTTGCTCACAGTCCATTTTATGCGGGAGGTTGTACTTTTGACTATTCGGTTTTAATTAAAGAACGTCTTTTGTCGCAACAAAATCAATTCCCGTGTCAAAAAGGTTTTTAATAATTATATCGCCGTGATGAACAGGCGTTTTAAGAACAACGTCCTCAAGAAGAGCCATAGCCTCGAACATCTTTTCCTTTGGGATAGCGCCGTTTGTCTTAACGGGGCAACGGGGATAGTCTTCACTGTCAGTCTTTACGGTAGAGGTTACAACTCTTTTCGGGTTTGTTACCTCGTTATAGCCGTATTCCTTGCCTCTCGGACAGGAGTTGCCCGTAACCTCATAGCCGTTTTCCTCGTCAACCTTGAGGTGACATCCTCTCGGACAGGTTATGCAAATTAAATCTATCATGCTTCAACCTCCTCGGCATAAACAGTAATTTCGTCGCCGTCAATTGCGTCAAGAAGCGCTCTTGAAAGTCTTACTCTCTCCATTTCGCCCGGAGCCATGTGAGCGCGCTTTAAATGGGCGAGCACCTTGTCTCCGTCCTTTACGGTAATGGCGCTTGTTTCAAAAATACGCCTTACCCTGAAAAATATTTCCGCATCCATAGCCTCGCGGTGAATTTTAAGCGGAACGATAAAGCCTACGTCCTTGCCTTCCTTTACCGAAATAGCGTGCTCGCGGGAACGAACGCCCTGCTTAACATATTCGGCGGCTGCTCTGCCTGCCTTCTGGCTTTCGCCGGTAACGTAGTCAACAAGGTCGTGAACGTGAACAACGTTTCCGCTTGCGAATATACCGGGGACAGAGGTTTCCATGTTCTCCCAGACAACAACGCCGTTTGTTTTCGGGTCAATGTCAATGCCTGCGTTTCTCGTAAGCTCGTTTTCGGGAATAAGACCGACTGAAAGAAGAACGGTGTCACAGTCAAAGTCGATTTCCGTTCCCTTAATCGGACGTCTGTCAGGTCCGACCTCGGCGATGGTAACGCCCTCAACTCTCTCTTTACCTCTTATATCAATAATCGTGTGCGAAAGAAAAAGCGGAATATCAAAGTCGTTAAGACACTGAACAATATTTCTCTGAAGTCCGCCCGAATAAGGCATAACCTCAACACAGGCGAGAACCTTTGCGCCCTCAAGAGTCATTCTTCTCGCCATAATAAGACCTATATCGCCCGAGCCTAAGATAACGACCTTCTTGCCGACCATGTGGCCCTCAATATTAACGAATCTCTGAGCCGCGCCCGCCGTAAGAACGCCTGCGGGACGTGTTCCGGGGATTGAAATAGCACCCCTTGTTCTCTCACGGCAACCCATAGCGAGTACGATTGACTTCGCCTCAAGCACCTGATAGCCCTTTTCGGGATTAATGCAGTGAACCTTTTTGTCCTGGGTTACGTCAAGAACCATCGTGTCTGTCATAGCTTCAATTCCCGTACCCTCAAGCATTTCGATAAATCTGCCTGCGTATTCGGGACCAGTTAACTCTTCCTTGAAATAATGAAGACCGAAGCCGTTATGGATGCACTGGTTAAGAATACCGCCGAGCTGACTGTCTCTTTCGATTATAAGAATTTTGCTGAGTCCCTTTTCATTCGCCGCAAGCGCAGCGGCAAGACCGGCGGGGCCTCCGCCGACGACTATTAAATCATACATCATTTTGCGCCTCCGTTCTTTGTTTCGCCGGTGAGAATGTAGCTTCCGTTACCGTCCTGCAAAACATCCTCAAATGTTATGCCGTTTTTCCTTGCGATAATCTCAAGAACTTTAGGACCGCAGAAACCGCCCTGACATCTGCCCATTCCCGTACCTGCTCTGCGCTTAACGCCGTCAAGCGAAACGGGCGTAATGGGGGAGGAGAGAGCGTCAACGATTTCGCCCTCCGTTATAGTTTCGCAACGGCAGACAACCCTGCCGTAAAGCGGATTTTCGGAAATAACCTTATTTTTTTCTTCGTCGGAAAGCTCCTTGAATCTCAGGTGCTTTCTCGTGTCAATTACGTTTCCCTTTTCCTTTAATTCAAGTCCGCTTTCGGAAAGCATTTTTACCGCCTCTTCCGCAATAGCGGGGGCGGCTGAAAGGCCGGGGGATTTAATTCCCGCAAGGTCAAGGAAGTTTTCGGCGGCAAATTCAATTACAAAGTCGTCCGTGTCCGAATTTGCGCGAACGCCCGTGAAGTTTCTTATATTCTCTCTGTACTGAATTGACGGAACGCTCTTGCTTGCCGCCTGACGTATAAAGTCAAGCGAAGCGGTTGTAGTGCGAGTGTCGTCCCTGTCGCTCTTTATTGCGTTAGGACCGACAATGAGGTTTCCGTGAACAGTCGGCGCAACAAGAACGCCCTTGCCAAGCTCGTTCGGGCATTGGAAAATAACGTGTTTAACTCTTTCACCCTCGCTTTTATCGAGTAAATAATACTCGCCTGCGCTCGGGAGTATTTCAAAGGTCTTTTCAGCGACCATATTATGAATAACGTCGCTGTAAACTCCGGCGGCGTTAATAACATATTTTGCTTCAACGCTCCCGTTATTTGTCTTAATAAGCCAACCGTTTTCCGACTTTATAATATCGGTGACCTCGGTGTTGAGCTTTAATTGAGCGCCGTTCCTGACCGCTGTTTCAGCCATCGCGAGACCGTATTCCCAGGGGTTTACAATTGCCGCTGTCGGCGCATAGAGAGCCGCTACGGCGTTTTCGGAAATATTCGGTTCTTCCTTTATTAATCTGTCTTTGTCCCAGATTTCCATATTCGGTACGCCGTTTTTAATGCCGCGGTCATAGAGAA
Organism: Oscillospiraceae bacterium; assembly: GCA_015066565.1. Classification (GTDB taxonomy): domain Bacteria; phylum Bacillota; class Clostridia; order Oscillospirales; family Acutalibacteraceae; genus Fimenecus. The sequence goes on from SVOB01000002.1 coordinate 413,624, forward strand.
CGTTAAGGGTTTCCTTCTCCTTGTCCGAAAAAGCGACAACAAGAGAGCCGATTTCCTTACATAAAACGTCGAGCTTCTTACAGATTTCCTTTGTCAGCTCGTTACCCCTTACGTTGAATTTGGCGCAGTTAGTACCGGGAACGGGGTCGTAGCCGGCGTGAATAATTGCGCTGTTAGCCCTTGTTGTACCGCAACAAACGTCGTTGTACTTTTCAATAATTGCGATTTTAAGGGAATACTTGCTCAGATAATAGGCGCAAGCGCTACCCGTAATTCCGCAACCGATTATGGCAACATCATACATATACAGTGCCTCCGTAAAAGAATTGCTATTTGATTATATTAAATATAACTGACAAATTATATTAACATATTTTATATATTATTACAATAGAACACATTGAAAATGGTTGACAAGTTTTTAACGAAAAAAGCTCTTCGGTTTGAGTCGCTTATCATATCGGTGACCGGACTTGACAAAGAATTTCTGCGAAATTCTTTGCGTGCTCGGTGACTATGGCTTCGCCACAGTAACCGCTCTCGCACATTTTTTCGGAAAAACGCTTCACCGAAGCCTTTTTCTTCGAAAAAATCCTTCGGTTCAATCAATATTTGTAATACTGTTTAATCTTTGATACCGGACTTGACATAAAATTGCTTTGCAATTTTATGCGTGCTCGGCGACTATGGCTTCGCCACAGTAACCGCTCTCGCACATTTTTTCGGAAAAACGCTTCACCGAAGCCTTTTTCTTCGAAAAAATCCTTCGGTTCAAGTCCGTATTTGTTAAAAAAAAAATATGGGGTACGCTGATGCGTACCCCATATTTTATGCTGGTGACCGGACTTGAACCGGTACGGTGTTGCCACCGAGGGATTTTAAGTCCCTTGCGTCTGCCGATTTCGCCACACCAGCCCGAACGTGCTTTCATATTATATTAAAACAGTCAGAAAAAGTCAACCTAAAAAACCAATTAAGAGATTATTTTTTGCGTTTTTTGTTGAATTTTATAATAAAAGGGAGTAATATGAAATTCAGGAGGACCTATTATTTTTCAGAAGGTGAGAAAATGTATAATCCCAACGAATACAGATACGAAGGCAAGGAATACTTTGCCTGCGGTAAAAGCGGACTTAAGATTTCGCCGATTTCTCTCGGAATGTGGCATAATTTCGGCTCTTCCGATAATTTTGAGAATATGCGTGAAATGATTTTCACCGCTTTCGATAACGGTATTACTCATTTTGACCTGGCTAATAACTACGGGCCGATTCCCGGCTCTGCCGAGGAGCATTTCGGCAAGATAATAAACCAGAACCTTGCCGCCTACAGAAACGAGCTTGTTATAAGCACCAAGGCGGGCTACAGAATGTGGGACGGACCTTACGGCGACGGCGGAAGCCGAAAATATCTTCTCACGTCGCTTGATGACAGCCTTAAAAGACTTAAACTCGATTATGTCGATATTTTTTATCATCACCGAATGGATAAAACCGTTCCGGTTGAAGAGAGTATGCTCGCCCTTGCCGATGCGGTAAGAAGCGGAAAAGCGCTTTATGCGGGTATTTCAAACTATGACGCCGAAACAACGGCAAAAGCCGCTGAAATACTCAACGAGCTTAAATGCCCCTATGTTTTAAATCAGATTCGCCTTTCGATTTTCAACCGCACTATGGAGGATAACGGCGCTCTTGCTTCCTCTTATGAACACGGCTTCGGTGTAATCTGCTTCAGCCCTCTGGCTCAGGGAATGTTAAGCGACAAATACCTTCACGGCATACCCGCTGACAGTCGCGCGGCAGGCAGAAGCTCGTTTTTAAATCCCGAGGATTTGACTCCGGAAAGACTTGAACAGATAAGAAAGCTCAACGAAATTGCTCTTAACAGGGGTCAGATGCTTTCCCAGATGGCTCTTTCGTGGCTGCTTAATAAAAAAGAGGTTACCTCAGTTCTTGTCGGCGCGTCAAACCCCGAACAGATTAAAGAAAACATCGGCGCGGTATCGAATGTATCCTTTACAGAGGATGAACTAAAGTTAATTGACTCGATTTCAAGGGAATATGCCTTCAAGTAATAATTTCATATTGATTATTGCTTTTCAATGTGATAAAATTATTATAAGTTAATTCTATCGACAGGAGACTTATTATGAATACTAACAAGATTAGAATTATTGCGGTTATATGCCTTCTCGCTTTGGTTGTAGGCGTTTTTGCGGCTTGTAAAAAAAATAAAGAAGAAGAGCTTGTTTCGGTTTCAACCGATGAAAACGGTTCTCTTTATTATACCGACCCTACATACGAGGTTGACGGCGTTGAATACGGCGGCGAAACCCATTTCGTTAAGCCTGAAGAAACTAACAAGAACGGCGAATATAAAGTCGGCGACGTAACGAGCGAAGCCTATACTACCAACAGGGCGGGCGAGCTTGCTCCCGCTAAGAGCGAAGGCACGACAACCGTTCCTTCCGAAGACGGAACAACAACCACTACAAAGAAGAATGACTCTTCATCGGATAAAACAACAAAACAGAATTCGTCAGACCCGACCGAAAAGCCCTCTGACGGAACACCTTCCGAGACTCCGACCGAGCCTACCGAAGAGCCGACTTATGCAGGTATCGATGACGCTGTTGACGGTAACAACCTTAATGACGACGGCGTAATCAACGCGTGGTAATATCCGTCAAGTAAATTTACTTGACAAAATTCAATTTTGCTATTGACAAAGCAGAATATATTTAGTATAATATCGCCCTGTAAAGTGATTTGCTTTACAGGGCATTTTTTTGAAAGGAGGAGGCTTCGTTATGGCTAAAAATCTTGATGTTGTTCTTTTGCTCGATTTTTACGGCGATATGTTAACCGTTAAGCAGAAGGATTTTTTAGGCTATTATTATAACGATGATCTCTCTCTTTCCGAAATTGCCGAAAATGAGGGGATAACCCGTCAGGGCGTGCGTGATTCTATTAAAAGGGCTGAGGCTCAGCTTTTTGAAATGGAAGAAAGGCTCGGGCTTGCCAAAAGGTTTGAGCAGGTACGCAAGGGGCTTGAGATAATTGAACAAGCCGCTGAAGAAATCAATCAGGTCAACCTCAACGGCGCCCAGTCAAGAGATATTAACGACAGTATCGTTACTATAAAGTCTACCGTTTCATCTTTAATGGAGTAAATTATGGCATTTGAAGGACTTTCAGATAAACTTGAAGCTACGTTTAAAAGGCTTCGCTCAAAGGGTTCGCTCAATGAAGCGGACGTTAAAGAGGCGATGCGTGACGTCCGCCTTGCATTGCTTGAGGCTGACGTAAACTACAAGGTAGCTAAGGATTTTACACAGCGAGTTACCGAAAGGGCAATCGGCGCAAAGGTTATGGAAAGCCTTACGCCTGCCCAGATGGTTATTAAAATAGTTAATGAAGAGTTGACCGAGCTTATGGGAGGTACCCAGTCGAGACTCGGCTCCGCGCCCCATCCGCCGACGGTTATTATGATGTGCGGACTTCAGGGCTCAGGTAAAACTACTCATTGCGCTAAAATCGCAAAAAAGCTCAAAAGCGAAAACCACCGTCCGTTGCTTGTTGCGTGCGATATTTACCGTCCCGCTGCTATTAAGCAGTTACAGGTTGTCGGCGAGCAGGTTGGCGTTCCCGTTTTCGAGATGGGTACTACTAACCCCGTAACAATCGCAAAGGAAGCTGTCAAGCTCGCAAAGGACCACGGCTATGACTATGTATTTCTCGATACGGCAGGCCGTCTTCATATTGACGAAGAGCTTATGAACGAGCTTAAAAATATCAAGTCTGAGGTCAAGCCTCATGAAATATTGCTTGTTGTTGACGCTATGCTCGGTCAGGACGCCGTTACGGTTGCTTCCGCTTTCAACGAGGCTCTCGGAATTGACGGCCTTGTTCTTACAAAGCTCGACGGCGATACAAGAGGCGGCGCGGCTCTTTCCGCAAGGGCGGTTACGGGCAAGCCTATAAAATTCGTCGGTACGGGTGAAAAATTAGACGAGCTTGATTATTTCTATCCCGACAGAATGGCTTCAAGAATTCTCGGTATGGGCGACGTGCTTTCGCTTATCGAAAAGGCCGAGCAGACGCTTGACGAGAAAAAGGCTCTTGAGCTTGAAGAAAAGTTAAGGAAGAATAAATTTGACCTTAACGACTGGCTTGAGCAGATGCAGCAGGTCAGAAAAATGGGTCCGATGAAGGACGTTTTGGGTATGCTTCCCGGTATGGGCAAGAAATTAAAGGACGTTGATATTGACGAAAAGCAGTTCGACAGAACTCAGGCGATAATCCTTTCAATGACTCCAAGGGAGAGAAGGAACCCCGATATCATCAATCCCTCAAGGAAGAGAAGAATTGCCGCAGGCTGCGGTATGCAGGTTGAGGACGTCAACCGTCTTCTTTCCCAGTTCCGTCAGATGCAGAAGGTCTTTAAGCAACTCAACGGTAAGGGCGGCAAACGCCTTATGAAGAGGATGCAGGGCTTCGGCAATATGAACGGCTTCGGCGGTATGCCGATGTAATTTAAGTTTATTCGACACAGCGTTTATTGTGAGCGTTTATTGTGTTTAATAATAAAATCTATATATATTTTTTGGAGGAACAAAAAATGGCAGTAAAAATTCGTCTTCGCCGTATGGGCGCTAAGAAGGCACCTTTCTATCGTGTAGTTGTAGCTGACTCCCGTTATCCCAGAGACGGTCGTTTCATCGAGGAAATCGGTTATTACAATCCTATGAAAGAGCCTGCTGAAATCAAGATTGATATGGAAAAGGCTGAAAAATGGATTAAGAACGGCGCTCAGCCGACAGACACAGTTAAGGCTCTTCTTGCCAAGAATAAATAATCGGAGGCAAAATAATGAAAGAGCTTCTTGTCGAGATTGCAAAGGGACTTGTTGAAAATCCCGATGCGGTCAATGTTACTGTGGACGAAATTGACGAGAGAGGCATTATTGTTTATCATCTTCACGTTGCTGAGGACGATATGAGCAGGGTTATCGGCAAACACGGAAGAATTGCAAAGGCAATCCGCAGTGTAATCAAAGCCCGCGCTGTAAGAGATAATGTTCGTGTTCAGGTGGACATTGACTGATTTTATTAAGTAATGGAAGAGCGCTTTTCTGCGCTCTTTTGTTCTTTTCGGTGGTATTATGAAAAAACAGTTTCTTGAGGTTGGTCAGATTGTTTCGACCCACGGCATTAAAGGTGAGGTAAGGCTCAATCCCTGGTGCGACAGCCCTGCGTTTTTAAAGCAGTTCAAAACGCTTTATTTTGACAATGCGGGCGAAAAAAGCGTCGGGGTTGTTTCGGCTCGCCCCCATTCAAATATTGTTATTCTCAAGCTCGAAAACGTTGACACCATAGAACAGGCTCAGGCGCTTAAGAATAAGGTGCTTTATATCAACCGTTCCGATGCTAAGGCGGGAACGGTCTTTGTTCAGGACCTTATTGACTGTCAGGTGCGTGACGCCGAAACGGACGTTTTATACGGAAAAATAAAAAATGTCAGCGAAAACCCCGCAAATAATATCTGGCATATTGTAAATGATAATGACGAGGAGTTCCTTTTTCCTGCAGTAAAGCCTTTTATTGAGAAAATCGACACTGATAACGGCGAAATACTTATAAAGCCCATAAAGGGAATGTTTACCGCCGCGGAGGAGATAAGAGATGAAAATTGATATAATGACTCTTTTCCCCGAAATGTGTAACGCCTTTCTCAACGAAAGCATAATCGGCAGGGCGAGGGAAAGCGGAAAGGTTGAAATAAACTGCGTTAATATACGCGATTTTACCGAGGATAAGCATAACAGGGTTGACGACTCAACCTACGGCGGCGGAACGGGTATGCTTATGCAGGCTCAGCCGATTTACGACTGTTATAAATCGTTGTGTAAAAATGACGAAAAACCCCACGTTATTTATATGTCGCCCCAGGGCGCCGTTCTCACTCAGCAAAGGGCGAAGCAGCTGAGTGAAAAGGAGCATATTATAATTCTTTGCGGTCACTATGAGGGCGTTGACGAAAGAGTACTCGAAGAAATCGTTGACGAGGAAATCTCAATAGGGGACTACGTCGTAACCGGCGGCGAGCTACCCGCCCTTATTTTAACCGACTGTATCTCCCGTATGCTCGACGGCGTTCTTCGGAATGAAGAGGCTTATTCCCTTGAGAGTCACTATGACGGACTTCTCGAATATCCCCAGTATACAAAGCCGTTTGAGTGGCACGGGAAAACCGTTCCCGAGGTGCTTATATCGGGTCACCACGCCAATATTGACAAGTGGCGGCGGGAACAGTCGATACAGAGAACAAAGGAAAAACGCCCCGATTTGTATGAAAAATTCGTTCAAAAAGATAAAAAATAGGTGCATTTTGCCGATTTTCAAATTCAATTTTTTTGTGTATAATATACATACTGATTGAATTGTTATTGTCATTTTGCACAAACATAACGTTCAATTAAGTCTTCACTTTGTTTCAGGTAATGATTTTTACCGAAATCCACAATATATCGTGTTTGAAGTGTTGACGGGGACAAGATTTGTGCTATAATATGGTAGTAATGAAACAAGAAATTAATTAAAAATTGAATTTATATTGATTGGGGTAGAAAAATATGTGTACAAAAGAGGTCACTGTTAAAAATCAGGTCGGTTTACACGCCCGTCCGGCAACATTCTTCATTCAGCTTGCTAACGGATTTAAGTCAACAATCTGGGTTGAAAAGGATGAACGCCGTGTTAATGCCAAGAGCCTTCTCGGTGTGCTTTCACTCGGCATTATGGGTGGCGCTGAAATCCGTATTATCGCTGAGGGCCCCGATGAGCAGCAGGCGGTTGACGAGCTTGTTAAGTTAGTCGATTCTGCTTTTGCTGAATAATTAAACTAAAATTACGGCACACCGAAAAGGTGTGCCTTTTTTCGTATTAGTCCCTTAGGGAGGTGATTTAAAGTGAATCCGAAAATGAAAGAGCTTCGTAAAAAGGCTATGGCTCTTCCGAAAACGCCCGGGGTTTATATTATGAAAAACTCAAAGGGCGAAATTATCTATATCGGTAAGGCTAAGGCGCTTAAAAACCGCGTCAGCCAATATTTCGGCTCACAGAATAATCATCCCGTAAAGGTTCGTAAGATGGTTGAAAACGTCGACGATTTTGACGTCATTTTAACCGACAGCGAATTTGAATGTCTTGTGCTTGAATGTTCCCTGATTAAGCAACATTCGCCCAAATACAATATTCTTTTAAAGGACGATAAGGGCTATAGCTATATTAAAATCACTAAAGGCGAGTATCCCCGAATTTCCTTTACCTACCGTCAGGATGACGAAAACGCCGAGTATCTCGGCCCGTATCTCAGCTCGTTTTCGGCAAAACAGAGCATTGACGCGGCAAGAAAGATTTTCTTCCTGCCCGATTGCAATAAGGAGTTTCCCCGTGATATTTCCCGTAAAAACCGCCCGTGTTTGAATTACCATATTAATCAGTGTATGGGCGTTTGCGCGGGTAAGGTCAGTAAGGAAGAATATAACGAGGCGTTTTCTTCAGCAGTCGAGTTTTTAAAGGGCGGCGGCAAAAACGTGCTTGAGGATTTGCTTCGTCAGATGGACGAAGCCGCCGAAAACCTTGAGTTTGAAAAGGCGGCTAAAATCCGTGACCGTATTAACGCCGTAAAACGTATAAAGCAAAAGCAAAAGGTCTATTCAAATGTTATTGAACAGCAGGACGTTTTCGCTCTCGCAAAGGATAACAAAAATATCTGTCTTATGGTCTTAAGATTTAAGGACAGCCGTCTTTTCGATTCGTCGGACTATATAATAGAAAATGACGGAACCGAGCCTGAAACCCTGAGAAGAGAGCTTGTTCTGCGTTATTATCAGTCGGGAAGAGTTGATATTCCGAAGCGGATTACACTTGACGGCGAGGTTGAGGACAGGGAGCTTCTTGAACAGTATCTGACCTCGCTTCGCGGTAAAAAGTGCGAAATCACCGTTCCTCAAAGAAGCGAGCAGTTGCAGATTGTTCAGCTCTGTCACGAAAATGCGGCTGAAAGACTTGCCCAGCACAGCGGCAAGGTCGGCAAGGATATTCAGGTGCTTGAAGAGCTTGGAAAGCTTCTCGGTCTTTCAAAAACTCCCGAAATAATTGAAAGCTACGATATTTCGCATACTGCGGGAAGCGATACCGTAGGCGGAATGATTGTCTTTAAGGACGGAAGACCCTATAAAAAGGGCTATCGCCGTTTTATTGTAAAGGAATTTGCAAACGACGACTACGCTTCGATGAACGAGGTGCTGACCCGCCGTTTCAACGAATATGAAAAAGAAAAGGAAACAGGCGAGGGCTTCGGCGTGTTGCCCGATTTAATTCTGCTTGACGGCGGAATAGGTCAGGTCAATGCGGTTAAACCCGTGCTTGAAAGCTTCGGGCTTGATATCCCGCTTTTCGGTATGGTTAAGGACTCTAAGCACCGAACAAGAGCGATTGCCTCGGGCGGCGGAGAAATTGCGATTAACAGCAACAAGCGGGTGTTCTCGCTTGTCACCTCAATTCAGGACGAGGTGCATCGCTTTGCTATTTCCTTCCATCATCAGAAGCATTCAAAACGCTCGCTTTCCTCACGCTTTACCGAAATTGACGGAATAGGCGAGGCTAAGGCTAAGGCGATTTTGAAGCACTTTAAGACAGTCGGCGCCGTTAAAAACGCAAGCGTTGAACAGTTAAAAGAGGTTAAGGGCATAAGCGAAAAGAATGCCCGAAGCATTTTTGATTATTTTAATTCGGAGAACAGTTAATGAAAAATACGGTTATATTTGACTTGGACGGCACGCTGTTAAACACGCTTGAGGATTTAATGGACGCTGTTAATTTCGCTATGAGAGGTTGCTCGTTTCCCGAGAGAAGCTTGGAAGAAATACGGCGCTTCGTCGGTAACGGGGTAAGAGTTCTTATAAGAAGAGCCGTTCCCGAAAATACCTCGGAAGAGGATTATGAAAAGGCATATTCGCTCTTCAGGGAATACTATAAAGAGAATATGGAGGTTCACACCCGCCCGTATGACGGAATTGACGAATTGCTCTCCAATCTTAAAAAAGCAGGAATTAAAACGGCTATCGTCACAAACAAGGCTGACTTTGCGGCAATCCCGCTTTGCAGACGGATGTTTCCGTCGGTTGAGGTTGTTATCGGGACAAGCGAAACGGTTGTTCCAAAGCCTGACCCGTGCGGAGTATATAAGGCGCTTGAAATCCTCGGTTCAAAAAAGGAAGAGGCGTTTTATGTCGGCGACAGCGAGGTCGACGCTCAGACAGCTTTCAACTCAGGGCTTGATTTAATATCTGTTTTATGGGGCTTCAGAACGAAAGAAGAGCTTGAAAAAACAGGGCTTTCACGTTTCGTTTCCGACACTAAGGAGCTTGAAGAGGTTATAATTGAGTCCTCAAAGCTCTCTTAATAACCCCCGAAAAGCTTAAATTTCAACAAAAAACTTGACAAAACGGTATAATAAATGAGATAATAAACAGAGGTATTGTTATGAGAGTAATTACAGGCTCGGCGAGGGGAATGCGTTTGTTCACGCTTGAGGGCGACAGCGTAAGACCCACTACCGATAAGGTTAAGGAGGCTATGTTCTCCATTATCCAATTTGAAATCGAGGGAAGGCGTGTGCTTGATTTATTTGCAGGCTCGGGTCAGCTCGGTATAGAAGCCCTTTCAAGAGGGGCTAAGAGCGCCCAGTTTGTTGACGAGAGCAAGCAGGCGATTTCCGTTATAAACAAGAACCTCGAAAAAACAAAGTTAAAAGACTTATCCCTCGTTTCTCATACCGACTCGGTTGCCTTTATTTCTTCAACCGACAGGGTCTATGATTTATTTTTCCTCGACCCGCCTTATAATAAGGGCTTAATCGAAAAGGTTTTGCCGCTTTGTGAAAAAAGGGCGGCGGCAGGCGCTCTTATAGTCTGCGAAACCTCGGCGGAGGAATTTTTACCCGAAGAAATTGAAGGGCTTGTCTTTTCAAAGAGATATAAATACGGAAAAACGGCTCTGACCGTTTACAGAAAAGCAGAGGCTTAATATGAGAATTGCTATTTGTCCCGGCAGCTTTGACCCCGCAACACTGGGTCACCTTGACATTATTCATCGTTCTGCCAAGCTTTTTGACAAGGTAATTGTGGTCGTAATGTCCAATTACAATAAAACAAATTACAGCTTCACGGCTGAAGAAAGAGTACAGCTTCTCAAACGCTGCACAACCGATATTCCGAATGTTGAAATCGACTCTTACGACGGTTTGCTTGTCGATTACGCAAAAAGAGTCGGTGCTTGCGCGGTGGTTAAGGGCTTAAGGGCTGTTTCGGATTTTGAATATGAATTCCAGCAGGCGCTTACCAACAAGAATCTGTACCCTGAGCTTGAAACGGTTTTCGTTACAACAAGAGCCGAAAATATGTTTTTAAGCTCAAGTGTCGTCAAGCAGGTCTGTTCCTTAGGCGGCGATATAACGCCGTTTGTACCTGAACAAATCCGTGACGACATAATAAAAAGGATAAGGAGATAAATTCCTATGAGCACACCAATTGAAGTAGCAATTGAATCAATCGAACAGGCACTCGACGAAGCGAAAACCGTTCCGTTTTCAAAGAACAAGAGTGTTGATGTTGACGTAATCAAAGCGGCTATCGAGGATATTCGCCTTTCAATGCCCGACGTTATTATGCAGGCTAACAAAATAGTTTCCGAACGCGGCGAGCTTCTTGAGCAGGCGAGAAAGGACGCTAACCAGATTATCCTCAGCGCACAGGAGCAGGCTAAGGAAATCGTTTCCGAAAACGAGATTACCAAGGGCGCTCAGTCCGCAGCGGCTGACATTATGCAGCAGGCTAAGAATCAGGCTAACGACATTGTTGAGCAGGCAAGACAGACTGCCGCCGAGCTTACCGACCAGGCTCAGAAATGGGCTACCGATATGCGCACCTCGGCAAACGAGTTTGTTGAGTCTATTATTGCCGAAGCGGACGACGCTTTAACAGACAGCGTTAACGAAATCCGCAGAGCAAGAAAGCAGATTAAGCTTGCGGCTGCTCAGGGCAGTAAAAGAGCGGAATAATTAAACCACCTCATTGCATATCTATTTGTAGATAGGTCTTGACGAAAGCACGCCCTGCGTTAAAGTTCGGCGTCTTACGTCTTATGCCGAACAAGTCAGCAATGAGGTGTTTTTATGTTCGTTTACTCTGTAAAGAGAAATCAGTTGAAGCTCGTTTCGGTTGCTCTTTTTGTGGTTGTAACCGTCTTTATGCTCGCTTTTCTTGCCAAAGGCGGCGGCGTAAAGCAGACCGCAACCGACAACAAAAGAACCGTTGAAGCGGGGAATGAGGAACAGCGGCTTCGTTTCCTTTCCCAGTTCGGCTGGGAGGTCGATAAGGAAAGCGAGGAAGTAACCGAGGTTATTATCCCCGAAGAATTTGACGAGGTTTATCTTTCTTATAACGATATTCAGCTTCAGCAGGGCTTCGACCTGACACCGTTTGCGGGTAAGCGCGTTAAAAAATGGACCTATACCGTAACTAATTATCCCGGTTATGAAAATAAAATATGCATAAGGGCTACTCTTCTTGTCTTTGACGGAAAGGTAATCGGCGGGGACATCTGCTCGGTCGAAATTGACGGCTTTATGCATACGTTTGAAATGAACAACGTGAATGAAAAAACAACGGCTTGACAAAATAATAGCTTCACAGACCTCGCTGTCACGAAAAGAAGTCGCCTCGCTTATAAAAAAAGGCGAGCTTCTTGTTGACGGCGTTGTTGTTTTGTCCTCTGATGAAAAGGCGGACCCCGAAAAAAGCGAGATTATTTTCTGCGGGAATAAGCTCGGTTACAGTGAGTTTATCTATATTATGATGAATAAGCCTAAGGGCGTTGTCAGCGCTTCGTCGGATAAAAGAGCGAAAACCGTTGTTGACCTTGTGCCCGATGAAATCCGACGCGACGGGCTTTTCCCTGCGGGCAGGCTGGACAAGGATACAACGGGCTTCCTTCTTCTGACTGACGACGGGGAATTTGCCCATAAAATCCTTTCGCCTAAAAATCATATTTTCAAAACTTATATCGCTTCTCTTGAAAAGCCGATTTCCGAAGAAGAAAAAACCACTCTCGAAAAGGGGATAACCCTTGCTGACGGAACTGCTCTCAAGGAATGTGAAATAAAAATACTTGACGGAACAAAAACAAAAATAGAAATAAAAATCCGTGAGGGAAAATTTCACCAGATTAAGCGTATGTTACACTTTGTAAATAACGAAGTTCTTGAGCTTGAAAGAATCTGTATGGGCAATTTGTCCATAGACCCGTCGTTAAAACCTGGCGAATGTCGGCTTATTTCGGAGGACGAGAAAAAACTCATTAGTAATTTTGACGAATAAAAAATCCGCTTTTAAAGCGGTTTTTTTATGCCCGATTTTTCCTTTTTTATGCAAAAAAGTGTTCTGTTTTTGTTTAAAATGATTAATAAAATGTGAATTTTGTGTTTTTTTACTTGAAATTTTGTGAAAAATTGTGTAATATGAATACATATCGAATGGTGAAAATGTATAAAAGTTTTGTTACGGGCGTTTTTACGTTCGTAAATTAGGAGGAATTTTAATGTCCAACAGGCTTTTTCAGGGCGTAGTTCATCAGATGCGCGACGAGATTGACCGTACCATCGGCGTAATCGACGAAACAGGTACTATCATTTCCTGCAGTGAGTTGAGCCGTATAGGCGAGGTTATCTCAAACGCCGTTCCCGAGGTTTTTTCGGCAAGCCGTGAGGTTGAGCTTAACGGCTACCTTTTCCGTTCGTTCGGCTCTAAGATGCATCCGGAGTATGCCGCTTTTATTGAAAATACTGATGAGCTCAGCGAAAAGTGTTTGGGTCTTCTTACCGTTTCACTTTCAAGCATCAAACAGTATTATGACGAAAAGTTCGACAGAAGCAATTTTATCAAGAACGTTATCCTTGATAATATTCTTCCCGGCGATATTTACCTTAAGGCAAAGGAACTTCGTTTTGCGAACGACGTAACAAGGGCTGTTCTTCTTATAAGAATTGAAGAAAAGAACGACCTTTCCGTTTTCAGCATTATCCAGAACCTTTTCCCCGACAAGACAAAGGATTTCGTTATTAACGTAAACGAAACCGATATTGCCCTTGTCAAAGAGGTTAAGAATAATATCGATTCAAAAGACCTTGAAAAGCTTGCAAGAAGTATTGCCGACTCCTTAGGTCAGGAGTATTATACCCACGTTCTCGTCGGTATAGGTACTACCGTTGTCGGCATAAAGGACCTTGCCCGTTCCTTTAAGGAAGCTCAGGTTTCGCTTGAGGTCGGCAAGGTATTCGACACTGAAAAATCAATCGTCAGGTATGACAATCTCGGCGTAGCGCGCCTTATCTATCAGCTTCCCACAACTCTTTGTGAGATGTTCCTTCACGAAATTTTCAAGCGCTCGTCAATTGACAGCCTCGACAGCGAGACTCTTTTTACCATTCAGAAATTCTTTGAAAACAACCTCAACGTAAGCGAAACGTCGAGAAAGCTTTTCGTACACAGAAATACTTTGGTTTACCGTCTTGAAAAAATCAAGAAGCTCACAGGTCTTGATTTAAGAGAGTTTGACGACGCCATTGTTTTCAAAGTAGCGCTTATGGTTAAAAAGTATCTGGACGCCAATCCGATTAAATACTAATTCAAATCCAAAGGTTGTGTAAATGTGATTGAATTTAAAAACGTTTCAAAGACCTATTCCAACGGAACAAGGGCTTTGAAAGACGTCAGTCTTAAAATTGAAGACGGCGAGTTTGTATTTATTGTCGGTGCTTCGGGCGCAGGCAAAAGTACTCTGTTAAAAATTCTTATGAGAGAAGAGGTGCCCTCATCAGGTACCGTTGTAATCAACAACTACAATTTAAACAAGCTTAAAAAGAGGGAAATCCCTTATTTCAGGCGCACTCTCGGCATTGTTTTCCAGGACTTCAGGCTTATACCCAATATGTCCGTGTTTGACAATGTCGCTTTCGCTATGCGTGTAATCGGCGCCAAGGAAAAAGAGATAAGAAAAAGAGTTCCCTATCTTTTAAGCCTTGTCGGTCTCGCTTCCAAGGCGAGAAACCTTCCCAACGAGCTTTCGGGCGGCGAGCAGCAGCGTGTCGCTCTTGCCCGCGCGCTTGTAAATAACGCAAAAATGATTATTGCCGACGAGCCTACGGGTAATATTGACCCTGAAATGAGCTATGAAATCGTCGATTTGCTCGACCATATCAACGCTACGGGAACGACTATCGTAATGGTTACCCACGAGCATTCCCTTGTAAAGCAGTTTAACCACCGCGTCATTAAAATCGATTCGGGCGAGGTTGTTGCTGATATGGAGGATGCCGAGCAGATTAGCGTTGACGTTGAAACTCATCAGATTTCGACTGAGGACGAAAAAACGGAAGAAAAGTCAACCGGTATGTTCTTCTATGAACCCGGTACCAATAAAGAAAGCGAGGATTTCTTCGCTACCTACGGACTTGACAAGGAAATCGGCTCTTCTGTAGATTTCGGCGACTCGGACGCTCTGGGCGACACCGATATCGACTATTCGATTTATCTTGAGGACTATGAGGTCAAGACTGAGGACGGAGGTGAGCAGCAGTGAAGGGCAGCAGTTTAGGCTATCTCACCAAGGAGGGCTTCAGAAGCGTATGGGTTAACCGCCTTATGTCGCTTGCTTCAATTACGGTCCTTCTTGCTTGCCTTGTTATTATCGGTACGGGCGCCATGCTTTTCTTTAATATCAACGAGCTTCTTGACGTTGTTGAAAGCCAGAACGTAGTTATGGTTTATATTAAGGACGAGGCAACCGAGCTTGAAACCTCGACGGTAGGCTTGAAAATAAAGTCTATCGACAATGTCGAGGAATGTGAATATATCTCAAAAGAGGACGCCTTCAAATCCCAGCTCGAAACAATGGGCGAGGACGCGGCGCTTCTGGAGGGACTTGACAATCCTATGCCCAATTCCTATAAGGTTACGGTTAAGGATTTATCTCTTTTTGACCAGACGGTTGAAGAAATCAATAAGCTCGATTTCATTGACAGCGTAAGAGAAAACAGCGACCTTTCCGAAAAGCTTCTCGCTATAAGGCGGGCGGTTACCTATATCGGCGCGGCTCTTGTTGCGCTTCTGTTTATCGTTTCGGTATTCATTATTGCAAATACCGTAAGAATTACAATGTATAACAGACGTCTTGAAATAAGCATTATGAAAGCGGTCGGTGCTACTAACAGCTTTATCCGTTGGCCGTTTGTCGTTGAGGGCGTAACTCTCGGCATTATTGCCGGTCTTATTTCCTTTGCGCTTGTATTTGCTATTTATCAGGCGATTGTTTATTTCTTCAGCGATGTTATTTCCGTTATCGGAACGAAGCCGGTCGAGTTCTTTAAATACGGCTGGTGGATACTTATAATCTTCCTTGGCGTC
The DNA here is from genome assembly GCA_015066565.1 of Oscillospiraceae bacterium. Taxonomy (GTDB): domain Bacteria; phylum Bacillota; class Clostridia; order Oscillospirales; family Acutalibacteraceae; genus Fimenecus. Next base: position 429,152 of record SVOB01000002.1, read on the forward strand.
GGCGTGTTTACCGGCGGCTTCGGAAGCGCAATTTCTATGGGAAGATATCTTAAAGAGCAGGGGAGTGTTGTAAGTAATGACTAAGACCTCTTTGAAAAAGATTCTTTCGCTTCTGCTTGTTTTCACCTTTCTTTTCTCGCTCTCCGCGCAGAGCGTAAGAGCTCAGGAAACGGCTGAATCACTGCAGAATAAAATTGAAGAAAACCAGAAAAGAATAGAAAAACTCCGTGAGCAGCAGGCGGCGCAGTCCGAAATAGTTTCTGCGCTCAAGGAACAGGATAACGCTTATCAGGAAAAGCTTGACGCCTTAAACGCCGAGGTTGACGGCTATACCGAAAAAATCAACTCCAAATCGGCTGAGATTGATAAGCTTGAATCCCAGATAAAAGAGCTTGAAGCTCAGGTTAAGAAAATCAACGGCGAAATTGAAGAACAGAATAAACAGATTGACGTTACCTATGACCTTCTCGGCGAGAGATTAAGAGCTATGTATATGGCGGGTCAGACAACCGAAATCGAGGTGCTTCTCACTGCCGAGGACTTTTCCGATTTTATTAACCGCACCGAGCTTTTAAGACGTGTTTCAAAGCACGATACCGACCTTGTAGCCGAGCTTAAGGTTAAGATTGAACAGCTTAACGCAATGGCTGAGGAGCTTGAGGAAAAGAAGGTTCAGATTCAGGAAGAAAAACAGACCCTCGATGACGAAAAGTACGAGCTTACCGTTGCGAGAGCCGAGCTTCAGGAAAAGGTTGACGAGGTACAGAAGAGCGCCGACGCAATTGAAACTCAGCGTAAGGCTAACGCAAAAAAGCTTCAGGACCTTGTTGATATGGAAGACTATTATGCCGAGCAGAACGAGCAGTATGCGAATACTATCGACGCTCTTGCAAGACAGGCTTCTCAGGGCTCGGGCGAATCAAGCGGCGAAAACTTCAATAACGATTCGGGCTTCCCGATTTCGGGCAGCGGCTTTATCTGTCCGCTTCAGTACCCCGGAACCTATGTTTCGGCAGGCTACGGTACCTATCCCTCGGGAAGAACGGGCCATACCGGTACCGACTACTGCGTTTCGGGCGGAACTTACGGTAAAAACGTAAGGGCTATTGCGGGCGGCACTGTTATTCTTGTTAAGTATCAGACCACTTCCTACGGCTATCACGTTATGATTGACCACGGCAACGGTATTACAAGTCTTTACGCTCACGCAAGTTCAATCCTTGTTTCCCAGGGTCAGCACGTCAATCAGGGCGATATCATAATGCTTGCGGGTGAAACGGGTAACGCTTACGGCGCTCACGTTCACCTTGAGATAAGAATTAACGGTAACAGGGTTAACCCCGGAAATTATATTTCGTTACCGTAATCGGGAGTAAAGAATGAATAAAAAGATTTCAGTCGGGCTTATGCTGACTATCGTTTTCGTATCTGTTGCGACGGCGATTGCCATTACCTGGTCCGTTTCAATGAGAACCTATAATTCATTAATAAAGGATTTGCCTCAGAGGGCTCAGATGTATTCGGGAATTGCGGAGATTGACGAAATTGTCCGCGCCGAGTACTACGGCGACGTTAACCAGGCGCTTCTTGCCTCTTCACTTTCAAAGGGCTATACGGACGGACTCGGCGATAAGTACAGCACTTATATGACTGCCGACGAATATTCCGAATATACCGAAAGAATAAGCGGTAAGAATTCAACTATCGGTATCGTTCCTTTCCAGGACCCCGACACGGGCTATATCTATGTTTCGAAGGTCTTTGACAACTCTGCGGCTCAGACCGCTAAGATTGAAAAGGGCGACGAAATAACGGCTATTAACGGCGAGGGCGTAACCGCCTCAAACTATAACGAGATGGTTAAACAGCTTTACGGCGACAAGTACACGAATCTTGTTCTCACCGTTCTTCATAAGAAAAAGACCTCGGACGTTAAAATCGTTTTGGGTTATAATATGCAGTCCGTTTCCTACGATAAACTCGGAACAGTCGGTATCATAAGAATTACCGCCTTTTATGAAAACACAGCCTTACAGCTTTCAGAGGCGATTAAGGCGCTTTCAAAGGACAATGTTACTGGACTTATTATTGACCTGAGAAATTGCTCGGAGGGTACTGTGAAATACGCCGCCAATGCGGTCGACGTAATAGTTCCCGTTGCGAGCGAGGGCAGGGGCGCAATAGCCCTTATTCAGAATTCAAAGGACGAAACGGTTGATACCTATACTGCTGACGCAAAAAGCGTAACCTTACCGCTTGCGGTTCTTGTTAACGGCGGAACAAACGGACCTGCCGAGCTTTTTGCCTGCACCCTGTCGGATTACGGCAGAGCTGATTTAGTAGGCTCGGTAACGGCGGGAAACGCTACCTTGCAGGAGGTTTTCAAGCTTTCTGACGGCGGCGCGGTAAGAATTACAGTTGCTACGGTTCTTCCCTATAAGAGCGACAGCTATAACGACGTCGGAATTAAACCCGACTATGAGGTTGAGATGTCGGCGGATGAACTGAAGCATCTTTATATGCTTTCAACCGATAAAGACCCTCAGTTCCAGAAAGCCTATTCACTTCTCAGCGAATAAAATAATAAAACCTAATCCCTTCGCATAGTTTAAAGCGGAGGGATTTTTTTGTTTTGTATACTGAAAACCGAAAAAAGAAAAAAGAGGATTTTTCATAAGAATCCGCCGTATAATGCGGTAAAAACAGTTATTCCGAAAACAGCGGTCTTTGAGGAACTCACCGTTTATTCCTACAATAACAGAGCCGATTACTACGCCGTAAAGGAGCATCTCAAGGCTTTTTCTAAATCGGTCATATTTGAAAATGAGACCTTTCTTCCAAAAGAATCCGGCATTTTTGAGTATTCGTCAAATGACCTTAAGGCGCAAATGACCTTTAATTCGGCTTGTTATTTGCTTGAAAAATATAAGGGTAAAAACAGGTTGAAACTGACGGTTATTGATAAAACGGGAAACTATTCCGCCCTGCTTGAAAGGCTTGTTATGCTTGCGGGTCAGATTGACGTCATAACGGGCGATGTTTTCAGGTATCGCTATGTTGCCGACGAAATTTATGAGAACTTCGGCGCTGTTGTAAATGTTCGTGACCGAAAAAGCAAGGCGGAATACGCCGATATTACCGTCTCGCTTTCTGCCGACGGGGAGTATCCCTTGTCAATAACTCTGAGAAGCAGGGCGGATAAGAAGCTTTACAGCCTTGTCGGCGAGAGCTTTTCTCTTCCCGAAAAGATAGCGAAATACAAGCCCGAAAACGTTGAAAACTATAAGTTTGCAAGCGCGCTTTTTTCGCTCAGCGGTCTCAAAAAGCTCGGTGAAATGAAATACGATACTTTCACCCTTAATTCAAGGACTGTTACGCTTGATTCAGCGGCTAAAATGCTTGACACTTTACTGAATTTTTAATATAATAAGATTTATGTATGAAAACGGAAAGGACGATTATTATGGCTAAACAGGAAATAGTAATGACCGCTGAGGGTCTTGCTGAACTTCAGGCAGAACTTGACCAGTTAAAAACCGTAGGCAGAAAGGAAGCTGCCGAAAAAATCAAGACTGCAAGAGGCTACGGCGACCTTTCGGAGAACGCTGAGTATGACGAGGCAATGAGTGATCAGGGCAAGCTCGAAGCGAGAATCAGCGAGCTTGAGCATATGATTTCTCACGCTAAGGTTCTTGATGAAAGCGAGATTAATAAAGAGGTTGTTCATCTCGGCTCTAAGGTTAAAATCAGAGACAGCAAGAAAAAGGTTTTTGAATACCAGATAGTCGGTTACGCTCAGGCTAATCCCGCCGAGGGTCTCATTTCCGACGAATCACCCGTAGGCAAGGCTTTAATCGGTCATAAGGTAAACGATAAGGTTGTTGTTGAAGCGCCTATCGGCGAGCTTTCATTCAAGATTATCGAGATTATCTGATTGCTTTTTCCATTTTGCGAAAGGAAATAAATATGGCAGACGAAAATATCAGAAATAACGCCGTTGAAGAAGAAATTGACGTTAACGAACAAAGACAAATCCGTCTTGAAAAGCTTCGCGCTCTTCAGCAGGAGGGCAAGGATCCGTTTGAAATAACGACGGCTGAACAGTCAATCGAAAGCGTTGAAATCAAGGCGAATTTTGAAAAATACGAAAACGAAACCGTCTCGGTTTGCGGAAGAATTGTTGCGCGCCGAATTATGGGTAAGGCGAGCTTTATGACAATCCAGGACAAGCTCGGCCGTATTCAGAGCTATGTGAGCATCAACGACGTCGGCGAGGAGACCTACAAGGCTTTCAAAAAGAGCTGGGATATCGGCGATATAGTTGAGGTTAAGGGCTTTGTTTTCAAAACGAGAACAGAGGAAATTTCGGTTCACGCTCAGTCAATAAGACTTCTTTCAAAATCCCTTATTCCGCTTCCCGAAAAATTCCACGGCTTAAAGGATACCGATACCCGTTACCGTCAGAGATATCTTGACCTTATAGTTAATCCCGAGGTTAAGGACACCTTTATCAAGCGTTCAATGATTCTCAGCGAAATCCGTAAATTCCTTGACGAAAGAGGATTTATGGAGGTTGAAACCCCGATGCTTGTCGATAACGCAGGCGGTGCGGCGGCAAGACCCTTCAACACCCACTATAATGCTCTTGACGAGGACGTTAAGCTTCGTATTTCGCTTGAGCTTTATCTTAAGAGACTTATTATCGGCGGACTTGAAAAGGTTTATGAAATCGGCCGTGTATTCCGTAACGAGGGTGTCGACACAAGACATAATCCCGAGTTTACTCTTATGGAGCTCTATCAGGCTTATACCGATTATAACGGAATGATGGAGCTTACGGAAACTATGTTCCGCCATCTTGCCGAAAAGGTTTGCGGAAGCGCAGTTATAAGCTATAACGGAACTGTAATCGACCTTTCAAAGCCCTTTAAGCGTATAACTATGATTGACGCAATAAAGGAAGAAACCGGAATTGATTTTTCGGTTATCAAAACCGACGAAGAAGCGAAAAAAATCGCCGACGAAAAGCATATCGAATATGAAAAGCATCATAAGAGGGGAGATATAATCAACCTTTTCTTTGAGGAATACTGTGAAGAAAAGATGATTCAGCCGACCTTCGTTATGGACCACCCGATTGAGATTAGTCCGCTTACAAAGAAAAAGCCCGGCAATCCCGATTTGGTTGAACGCTTTGAGCTTTATATTTACGGAAGAGAAATGTGTAACGCATATTCCGAGCTTAACGACCCGATTGACCAGCGTGAGCGCTTTAAGGCTCAGGACGCTCTTGCGGACGCAGGCGACGAAGAAGCGAACCACACTGACGAAGACTTCCTTCACGCTATGGAACTCGGTATGCCTCCGACGGGCGGTATCGGCTACGGTATCGACAGGCTTGTAATGCTTCTTACCGATTCTTATTCAATCCGTGACGTCCTTCTCTTCCCGACAATGAAGAGCCTTGATAAGGAATAAGATTATGTTCGGTAAAAAGAATAAGAAAAGTCAGAACGAATTAAAAAGTGTAAATCCGAAGAACAATAAAAAGGATAAAAAAACCAAAAACGGTTAATTCGATGAGGATGAGCACGAATTCGAGAACCTTATGGAAGACCTCGACGAATATAATTAAAATAATCCGCAGTTTTTAAACTGCGGATTGTCTTTTTCTAATCTGATTATATAAAAATAATTAAAATTGGGTATTTATTATAATCAGAAAAGGCGTATAATCAAAGCATACGAACGGAGGTATTTTTATGAAAAGAATTCTTACAATTCAGGATATTTCGTGCCTCGGAAAATGCTCGCTGACGGTCGCTTTACCGCTTCTTTCGGCTTTGGGTCACGAAACAGTTATTCTTCCTACGGCTGTTCTTTCAACCCACACTATGTTTGAGGGCTTTACTGTTAAGGATTTATCCGACCAGCTTGAGCCGATAACAAAGCACTGGAAGGATCAGGGCTTTAAATTTGACGCTATTTATACGGGTTATCTCGGAACCGAGGAAGAAATCGAAACCGTTAAAAGCATTATAAAGGAATTCGCAACTGACGAAACGCTTGTTTTCGTCGACCCCGCTATGGCTGATAACGGCAAGCTCTATCCCGCCTTTGACTTAAAATATGCTAAAAAGAACGCTTCTCTTTGCGGTATTGCCGACGTAATTGTTCCTAATATCACTGAGGCTTCGTTTATGACGGGTGTCGAATACAAAGAAACCTATGACGAGAATTACGTTAAAACTCTTCTCAAGGCTCTTGTTGACCTCGGCGCAAAGACCGCTATACTTACGGGCGTTTCGCTGTCCGAGGGTAAGACGGGCGCTATGGGGCTCGACAGTAAGACAGGGGAGTATTTTGCATACCAGAACGACAGAATTCCCGCTGCTTATCACGGCACGGGCGATATATTCTCGTCAGTTGTCGTAGGCGCTCTTCTCAGGGGATTTTCAAGGTATGACTCAATAAAAATCGCCGCTGACTATACGGCGAAAACAATTGATATTACAAGAAACAATCCCGAAAAGCCCTGGTACGGCGTTGATTTTGAAGCAACAATTCCCGAGCTTGTTGAAACGGTTGAAAAAATCAAATAAAAATCTTATAAATAAAAGCTCCCTTGTGAAACTACAAGGGAGCTTGTTTTGTGTTTTATCAGAACAATCCGCTGATATTTCCGTCGGAGTCAATATCAATCTTATATGCGGCGGGAACCTTCGGGAGACCGGGCATTGTCATAATATCACCGGTATAAACTACTACAAAGCCTGCGCCTGATGAAAGTCTTACATCACGGACTGTCAGCTTGTAGCCTGTCGGAGCGCCGAGCTTTTTCGGGTCGTCCGAAAGCGAATACTGAGTTTTGGCAACGCATACGGGAATCCTGTCCTTGCCGATTTTTTCAATTTCGGCGATTGACTTTTCCGCAACAGCCGTATAAACAACGCCGTCGGCGTGATAGATTTCTTTAGCTAAAGTTTCTATCTTTTCCTTGATTGTCTTTTCGGTATCATAAATCGGCTTGAAGTTTGAGGGAACGGTGTCGATTATGTTGCAAACCGTTTCTGCAAGCTCAGTTGCGCCCTCTCCGCCCTTTAAGAATGCGTCCGAAAGAACTGCTTTGGCGCCGACTTCGCTGCAAATATCCTTAATAGCCTGAACCTCTGCGTCTGTATCAAGATAGAAGTGGTTGATACAAACAACAACCGGTACGCCGTATTTCTGAAGATTGGAAATGTGAGCCTTGAGGTTGGCTGCGCCGATTTTAAGCGCCTCAACATTTTCGTTTGAAACCTCTTTTAAGTTGACGCCGCCGTTATATTTAAGCGCTCTTGCGGTAACAACAAGAACAATACAGTCGGGCTTAAGACCTGCCATACGGCACTTGATATCAAGGAATTTTTCAGCGCCGAGGTCAGCGCCGAAGCCGGCTTCCGTGATGCAGTAATCGGCAAGCTTTAAAGCGAGCTTTGTTGCCGTAACCGAGTTACAGCCGTGAGCGATATTCGCGAACGGGCCGCCGTGAACGAGAGCAGGCGTGTTCTCAAGCGTCTGAACAAGGTTGGGCTTGATAGCGTCCTTAAGTATGGCCGCCATAGCGCCGATGCACTGAAGCTCGTTTGCATAAACAGGCTCGCCGTCAAGATTATATGCAACGAGAATATTGCCGAGTCTCTTTTTAAGGTCGTCAATGTCGGTTGCAAGGCAAAGAATAGCCATAATTTCGCTCGCAACCGTAATCATAAAGCCGTCTTCTCTCGGAACGCCGTTCATTTTTCCGCCGAGACCGACGATGGTGTTACGAAGCGCACGGTCGTTCATATCAAGACAACGCTTAATAAGGACTCTTCGCTGGTCAATTCTCAATTCGTTGCCCTGCTGAAGATGATTGTCAAGTACGGCGCAAAGAAGGTTGTTAGCAGCCGTTATAGCGTGCATATCGCCCGTAAAATGAAGGTTAATGTCCTCCATGGGAATAACCTGAGAATATCCGCCGCCTGCGGCGCCGCCCTTAATACCGAAAACGGGACCCATTGACGGCTCACGAAGAGCGATAATAGCGTTCTTGCCGATTTTTTCCATAGCCTGTCCGAGACCTATGGTCATTGTTGTTTTACCTTCGCCTGCGGGCGTTGGGCTGACGGCGGTAACGAGAATTAATTTGCCGTCCTTTTTGTCGGCAAGGCGCTTTCTTAATGAAAGCGGAAGTTTTGCCTTGTAGTTGCCGTAAAGCTCAAGCTCGTCCTCGGAAATATTGAGTTTTTTGGCGATTTCTTTAACTGGGAGCATTGTTGCCTCCTGGGCAATCTGGATGTCGGTTTTCATCAGTTGTTGGCCTCCTTGACAATAGCATTTAATCTTTTTCTGGTCTCGTTAGACCAGGGGTATTCGCTCATATATTGACCGTAGTAATCCTTAATAGCCTTTTTGTCGCCCTCAAGAAGAGCGTAGCTGTCGCAGGAAATAAGCGAGGTGTCAACACTGCGCTGGTTTCTTGCGTCAATAAGGATTTCGGTAATATCTGCGTCGGCAAGGGCTACGCGAAGGCTTTTGAGTACCTTTCTGAAAAGCGACTGAACGCTTTCGTCATATTCTCTGTCAGCCCAGAGAATACCTATAGCCTGCTCGGTGCTTATTGTTCCGCCCTTGCGGTCGATTAGCAGGGCAAGCAATTCCTTGCTCTTCGCCGAGGCGAAATGAACTATTTTTCCGTTTACGAAAACGTCAAAATGACCGAAGGTTTTAACCGTAATCTTTTTGTCGGAATCGACGTCCATAATGTGAGAAGCCTTTATGATATTCTGTTCAATCATTTCGGCGCTGTAGGGCTTGAGAACATAGCCTATTGCGTCAACGCCGAAGGCGTCAAGAGCGTACTCCGTAAAGCCGGTAACAAACACTATTTTAATGTTTGCGTCGACCTGGTGAAGTCTTTTTGCAAGCTCAATTCCGCTCATAACAGGCATTTCTATATCAAGAAACGCAACGTCAACCTTTTCAATCTGGGCGTAACGCAAAGCGTCGGCAGGGTTTTCAAAGGTTTTAATGTCTGTTATGCCGCTGATTTTTGAACAGGTGTATTGAAAGTCGTCAAGTGCAAAGGGTTCGTCGTCAACTGCTATAATTCTCATATTTATAAATCCTTTCTCAATAATTAATCATGTTGTCGTTTTCTCCGAAATTGGATTTTTTCGGAAGCGTAACAAGGGTGTTAGTACCCTCGTTCACAACGCTTGAAACCTCGATTTTTGCGCCGAGCATTGTTTCAAGTCGGTTTTTAATATTTTTAAATCCGACGTGGCTTCTCTCCGAAGAAAGAGGCCGGTTGGGGTCAAAGCCCACGCCGTCGTCGGTAATATTAACATAAAAATTGTTTTCGTCCTGATAGGTGTGAATTGTGACCGTTCCGCCCTCGGGCTTTTTTGTAACGCCGTGCTTGATTGAGTTTTCAACAAGCGGCTGAATACTGAGCGTCGGAACATAGAAATCGTCCGTTTCAATATCGTATTCTATTTCAAGCTTTTTGCCGAAACGCATTTTTTCGATTTCGCAGTAATGCCTGATATGACTTAATTCCGTCCTGAAGGGGATAGGCTTTTTCTGGGTAAGCGAATCCATATTACCCCTTAAGTAAAGCGAAAATTCAACTATCGCCTTTTCCGCCATTTCGGTATCACGCCTTACAAGATATTTAATAGTGTTAAGCGCATTATAAAGGAAATGCGGCTGAATCTGGCTTAACATAATCGACATATTTGCGTCCGCAAGCTCGGTTTCAAGCTTAGCGGCGTTAAGCGCTTCCTTCTGTAAGAGGGCGTTTTCCATAGCATGAACAAGAACTATAATAATCGCAAACGCCAGAAGAGTTAAGGGCATAAACATCGAAACGGGGGTCTGGATAAGACCGTTCGTATAGAGAAAGTCAACCGAAAGACCGACCGTAACGAGCGAATACGCCACGAGGAATGCAATTGCGTTTCTTGTTTTATTCATAACGCAACGGCAAATCTTTTCAATAAGATAAAGGTCGAGCGTCAGAGAAACAATATGAAGAATTGTTGCGTAATACGGGTCGTAGAACGACCTTTCAAAGAACAGCGCCGTAAGAATGGCTGTAATGAACATAACAGCAAACGAAATAACGGCGGCGGGCGAAACCTTGACGGGAAGAACCCTTGTGATATAAATAAGCGAAACAAGCTTGATTATAAAGGTCGCCGCAATTATCAGCAGAGAAACATATTCGTAGCTAAGACCGAAGAAAAGAGCCTGGGTTACAATATAGCCCTCGTTACTTATCATCATTCTGTAGGCGAGAAAAGTGCAGAGCGCAACGCCCCAGAGCGAATAGGATTCCTGACTTGCAAACAGCTTCATAATCAGCAGGAATATTCCGCAGAAAAGAACTATACCCACAAAAGCGTATCTGAAGCCGACCGAAAGATACTGGCCGTTTTCAGCCCTGTTATAGTTCCTTATAACCGGTGACATTGTAAGTCCCGAGGATTTGTCCGACGAAGCCTCGATAACTATTTCGTGAATTCCGTCACTTACCGAAACGGGAAGCGCCATTCTTCTCTGACTCGAAACCGTATCGTCCGAGCCTTTGGAAACAGTTCCCGAGGTGGTTACAAGAATTTTATCAATAAAAATTTTGTATGCGCCCGAAAAGTTCGGAATGTAAAAACAGACGGGCTGTTGAGCCGAAATATCCCTGACGACAAGTCTGTAGCTTGCGTATCCGTAGTCATAAAGCGACGGCTCGTTATGTAACGAATAATAAATTGAATGGGGAACCGAAACAATACTTGAAACTGCGGGGTTGCTCGCCTTTCCGGTTACAATAAACTGCTTGGGGAAAAACTCCCAGTCTCCCTTAAGGTGATATTCTCGCCCCGAGTCCATATTAACGCCCTTGAATGAGGTTACCTCGGCGTCGACAGACGGGGTTACGCCACGGTTTACATAAAGATTAGCGATAAAGGGAAATGCTACTATGGCCAATACGCAGAGCGCAACTACGCAAGTGAACAGCAGGTTTGATTTTGCGCTGCGGTTTAATGAGCTTTTCAACCTTTTACACCTCTTTTGAAAATATTTGTATAATTATATAATAATTTACAAAATAATACAATACCGAAAATAAGTCTTATTGCAAAGACGGAGGAATTGTGATAATATAAAAAATCGGAAATATTAAAAAAAGAGAGATTTTTAAATGAGAATTGCAGTTATCGGCGCGGGCGCTTCGGGGCTTGCCGCCGCAATAGAAGTTAAAAGAACAGATTCACGCCATAACGTTATGCTGATTGAAAAGAATTTAAGGGTAGGCAAAAAAATTCTTGTAACGGGTAACGGAAGGTGTAATCTTACTAACCTTGAAGCGAAAAGCGAAAGCTATTATCCGTCTTCCGAGTTCACAAAACCTGCCCTTGAAGCCTACGGCATTGAAGAAACGCTCGCCTTTTTTGAGGGCTTGGGAATTCATACTCATACTGAGGACGGAAGGGTTTATCCGCTTTCAAATCAGGCTTCGAGCGTGCTTGACGCGTTGCGTTTTGAATGTGACAGGCTCGGGGTTGAAACGATTTGCGAATATGCGGTTAAGAGAATTGAAAAAAACGGAAAGGTTTTTGTTATTAACGGCAATCTTTTCTTTGACAGGGTTATTATCGCCTGCGGAGGAAAGAGCAATCCCGTTCACGGAAGCGACGGAAGCGGTTACAGGCTTCTTTCCTGCTTCGGTCATACGTTAAGCGATAATATAAGACCTGCGCTTGTTCCTCTTGTTTGCGATAATTTTCCGAAAAATCTTAAGGGAGTCAGAAGCGAAAGCGCCTGCGTCCTTTTTGAAAACGGAGAAAAAAAGGTCGGCTGGACAGGCGAGGTTCAGTTTACCGATTACGGTCTTTCGGGAATTCCGATAATGAATCTTTCGGGCTTTTGCGATATTGAAAGCGGTAAAAAATATACCGTTCTTCTTGATCTCGTGCCGTCTCTTTCGTCTGATGAGGTTTCTTCCTTTATAACCGACAGGATTGAAAAGGACAAGGACGGAAAAGCCGAAAATCTTCTTTCGGGAATTGTCAATAAACAGCTCGGTATCGCCGTTCTTAAGATGTGCGATATTTCACAGAACGAGTTTAATAAGAATATAAGCACGTCGGGGGTTAAAAGAATTACCGCCGTTTTAAAGGGCTGGTCAGTCAGCGTTAAAAACACAAAGGGCTTCGATTTTTCTCAGGTCACTGCGGGCGGAGTAAGGACAGGCGAGTTCAATCCCGAAACTCTTGAATCAAGGCTTGTCGGCGGGCTTTACGCCTGCGGCGAGGTGCTTGACGTCTGTGCCGAGTGCGGAGGCTTCAATCTCCAGTGGGCTTGGTCCTCGGGAAGACTTGCCGGAAAAAGCGCGGCGGAGGAAGCATAATGATAAGAGTAAACGATTTAAAGCTTCCTGTTGAGCACGAAAAAGAAGATATAAAAAAAGCCGCCGCAAAGGCGCTTAGAATAAGTGAAAAAAGAATAACCGACTGGAGTATTTACAGAATGTCGGTCGATTCGAGAAAGAAGCCTGATATTTTCTTTTCTTACAGCGTTGATTTAACCGTTTCGGGCGACGAGGAAAAGATTTTACTGAATATTCCGTCAAATAAGGCTTCGCTTGTCAGCGAATATTATTACGAAATGCCCGAGAATAAAAGACATTCTTCCTTCCGTCCCGTAGTTGTAGGATTCGGACCGAGCGGTATGTTTTCTTCGCTCCTTCTCGCAAAGGCGGGCTTGAGACCGATTGTTCTCGAACGCGGTCAGGACTTCGATTCACGAAAGAAAAGCGTTGATAATTTCTGGAAAAACAGAGTTCTCAATACCGAGTCGAATATCCAGTTCGGCGAGGGCGGGGCAGGCTCGTTTTCCGACGGGAAGCTCAACACGGGAATTAAGGACGCAAGGTGCAGACAGGTTTATCTTGACCTTGCCGAACACGGAGCGCCTGAAGAAATTCTTGTTTCCGCAAAGCCGCATATCGGAACCGACAAGCTCGGCGACGTTGTAAAGAACATAAGAAAAAAAGTAATTGAACTCGGCGGCGAGGTTATTTTCAACGCAAAGCTCACCGATATTATTGTCGCCAACGGCTTTGTTCAGGGCGTCAGTTACGAAAAGGACGGCGAAACGTTTGACCTTGAAACCGACGCTGTGCTTCTCTGCATAGGTCATTCGGCAAGAGACACTGTCGAGATGCTCTATAAAAAGGGTATAAAAATGATTCAGAAGCCGTTTTCGGTCGGCGCAAGAATTGAGCATCCCCAGGAATTAATCAATAAAGCCCAGTACGGCGAAGCCTATAAAAATCCGAAATTGCCGACCGCCGATTATAAAATGGCTTGCCATCCGCCGCACGGCAGGGGCGCGTATACGTTCTGTATGTGTCCGGGCGGTACGGTTGTTTGCGCTTCAAGCGAGGAGGGCGGAGTTGTAACAAACGGTATGAGCGAGTATCTCCGCGACGGCGAAAACGCAAATGCGGCTCTGCTCGTCGGTATTGAGCCTGAAAATTTCCCGTCGGAGCATGTTCTTTCGGGAATGTATCTTCAGCGTGAGATTGAGAAAAAGGCGTTTGAACTCGGTCAGAAAACCTATTCGGCGCCCGCCCAGCTGGTAGGCGATTTCCTGAGAAACACCCCGTCAAAGAGGCTCGGTTCGGTTAAACCGACAATTCCGACAGGCGTTGTTATGGGCGATATAAGACAGGTTCTTCCCGAAAAGGTGACCGAAACCATGGCGTCGGCAATAGTCAAAATGGACGGTATGCTTCATGGCTTTGCGCTCGACGACGCAGTTCTGACTGCGCCCGAAACGAGAAGCTCATCACCCGTGAGAATTCTCCGTGACGAATTCTTTCAGACTAATGTACGCGGACTTTTCCCCTGCGGCGAGGGCGCGGGTTATGCCGGCGGAATTGTTTCGGCGGGCGTTGACGGTATGAGAGCCGCCGAAGCGGTTTTAAGAGATGAATATTAAATAAAAAAGACCTTGTGCTTTAAAAAGCGCAAGGCCGTTTTTTTATACGTGACAGTGGTCACAACTGTTTTCTTTAAATCGCTCAGGGTCATAATCAATTCCGTTTTTATCGTAGTAATCCTTGACCGCCGCCTTGACGGCTTCCTCGGCGAGAACGGAACAGTGGATTTTAACTGGCGGAAGTCCGTCGAGAGCTTCTACAACCGCTTTGTTCGTAAGCTCAAGCGCCCTGTCAATCGGCTGACCCTTAATCATCTCCGTCGCCATTGAGCTTGAAGCTATCGCCGAGGCGCAACCGAAGGTGTTGAACTTGACGTCCTCAATTATTTTTTCGTCGTTTACCTTAATATATATTTTCATTATATCTCCGCAGCGGGCGTTGCCGACTTCGCCGATGCCGTCTGCGTCGTCTAATTTGCCGACATTTCTCGGGTTTACAAAATGGTCCATAACCTTTTCGGAATAAAGAGCCATATTATTTTTCCTCCTTTTTAATCTTTTCCCAGACAGGTGAAATTGACCTTAAATAATCAACTACCTGCGGTACGCTTTCGATAATGTGTTCGATTTCTTCTTCCGTGTTGTATTCGCTCAACGACAGCCTTAACGAGCCGTGGGCGATTTCAACGGGAACGCCGATTGAAAGAAGAACGTGCGACGGGTCAAGGCTTCCGCTTGTGCACGCCGACCCGCTTGAAGCGCAGATGCCCTTTCTGTCGAGAAGCAGAAGCAGGCTTTCGCCCTCGATTCCCTCAAAGCACATATTTACGTTTCCGGGAAGCCGTTTTTTTCTGTCGCCGTTGAGAAAACTTCTTTCAATTCCCGAAAGCCCGTCAATAAGCCTGTTTCTCAGAGATGTGACCCTTGACATATTGCTTTCAAGGTTTGACACCGCTTCCTCAATAGCCTCTGCCATACCGACTATTGCGGGAAGGTTTTCTGTTCCTGCGCGTTTTCCTCTTTCCTGAGCGCCGCCCTCAATAAGGTTTTTAAGAATAATTCCTTTTTTTACATAAAGAAAGCCCGTGCCCTTCGGTCCGTGGAATTTATGACCCGAAGCCGAAAGCATATCGCAACCGATTTTTTCAACGTCAACGGGTATATGACCTATTGCCTGAACGGCGTCCGTATGAAAAAGGACCTTCTTTTCTTTACAGATTTCCGCAATTTTTTCTACGGGCTGAATAGTCCCTATCTCGTTATTAGCCATCATAATTGTCACAAGACAGGTTTCGTCCTTAACGGCGGCTTCAATATCTTTTTCGTTTATGAGGCCGTTTCTGTCGGGCTTAATAAGAGTAATTTCAAAGCCCTCTTTTTTTAACGCGTCAAGCGTGTGTAAAACAGCGTGGTGTTCAAAAGCGGAAGAGATTATATGATTTTTACCCTTTGCTTTTCCGATATATGCGGCGGTGCGTATAGCCTGGTTATCGGCTTCGCTTCCGCCCGAGGTGAAATATATTTCCTTCGGCGAAGCGCCTATGGAAAGGGCGATTTTCTCTCTTGACTGCTCGAGAAGCGTTTTGGCTTGCTGACCGAGAGAGTGAAGAGAGGAGGGGTTGCCGTAAACCTCTTTCAAAAGCGGCTGCATAGCGTTAAAAGCCTTATCGCTTAAACGGGTCGTAGCCGCATTATCTGCGTAAACAGTCATTCGGTTCACTCCATTTTTATATTTCAAAAGGTTAAATACCTACCTTTTTGATAGGTAAATCATAGCACCTTTTTTTCAGCCTGTCAACCCATTAGAAATAAAATGTTAGCGCTTGCTAACTTTTTTTCGTTTTTCTATTGACTTTTTGTTATTGTTGTGTTATAAAATTATTTGGTTAGCGAGGGCTAACTTGTATAATGAACGGAGGTTCAAAATGATTCCCTTAAGTGTAATCGGAGACGGAAACGACGGTATTATAAAAAAGATAGGCGGTAAACCCGAGGTGAAAAAGCATCTTGAAAACCTTGGCTTTATTATCGGCGACAACGTAACCGTCATAACCGAACAGAACGGAAATATAATAGTTAAGGTTAAAGAAACAAGAGTTGCCATCAGTCGTGAGATGGCTTCCAAAATTTACGTTTAATCTGTTTATAATTTTTTCATATATAACCGGAAGGGGGCAGAAAAATGACTTTAAGAGACATCGGTATCGGTCAGACCTGTAAGGTAAAGCGTATTCACGGTGAGGGCGCTCTCAAGCGCAGGATTATGGATATGGGCATTACCAAGGGCGTTGAAATTTATGTACGCAAGGTTGCGCCGCTCGGTGACCCTATAGAAGTTACGGTAAGAGACTATGAGCTTTCAATCCGTAAGGGTGACGCCGAATTGATTGAGGTTGAATAAAATTGTTTTTTTTGTGTATCGGTTAGCCAAAACTAACTGAAGAAAGGATTAAGTTATGGGTATTCGTATTGCGCTTGCAGGCAACCCGAACAGCGGTAAAACAACGCTTTTCAATGCTTTGACAGGCTCTAACCAGTATGTCGGTAACTGGCCCGGCGTTACGGTTGAAAAAAAGGAAGGTAAGTTAAAAAAACACAGCGACGTTACAATAACCGACCTTCCAGGTATTTATTCGCTTTCTCCCTATACAATTGAAGAAATTGTTGCGAGAGATTATCTTATTGATGAAAAGCCCGACGCTATTATCAATATAGTTGACGGAACAAATCTTGAAAGAAACCTTTATCTCACAACCCAGATTGTTGAACTCGGTATTCCCGTTGTTGTTGCAATCAATATGATGGACGTTGTCAGGAAAAACGGCGACAAGATTGATACTAAAGAGCTTTCACGTCAGCTCGCTTGTCCCGTAGTTGAAATTTCTGCTCTTAAGGGAACGGGCATAGACGAAGCCGCCGAGGAAGCCATTAAGGCGGCGGGCGGAGCGCCAACTGTTCCCCAACATAATTTCTCAGGCGCAGTTGAGCATGCGCTCGCTCATATTGAGGAAGCAGTTGTTCACGATATGCCTGCCGAACAGCAGAGATGGTACGCTATCAAGATTTTTGAAAGCGACGAAAAGGTTATCGAAAGACTTAATATTCCGGAAGAAACTCTCTCTCATATAAAAACTGATATTGAAGCTGCCGAAAACGAGCTTGACGACGATGCAGAGTCAATTATCACTAACGAAAGGTATGTTTACATATCCTCGATTATTAAATCCTGCTATAAAAAGGCGGGCAAGGGCAAGCTTTCAACGAGCGATAAAATTGACCGTGTTGTAACAAACAGAATTCTCGGTCTTCCGATTTTCGTTGTAATTATGCTTCTTGTCTATACCGTTTCCATGGCTCCGTCGGCTTTCGGAACAGGACTTACCGACTGGGCTAACGACGGACTTTTCGGTGACGGCTGGCACCTCTGGGGCGGAAGTAAATACGAAGAGGCTGTTGACGATTATGCAGATAAATATCTCTTCTCTAACGAAGAGTTCACAGCGGTTCTTGATAAGGCTGTTGACGCTGAGGTAGTCGGTGCAGACGACATCAAGGCTACTGTTGAAGACGGCAGCTGGGCTGATTTTGACGAAGCATACGGCTTCTACGGCGACTCGCTTGCAGAAGAGGGCTATGACATTTCGGAATATGTCACCTATGCTTTCGGCGACGAGGAAGAGGGAATTGACCCCGCAGGCGAAATCCCCGAGCCCGAAAGCTACGGCGTATGGGTACCCGGTGTTCCCGTTCTTGTTGAAAAACTTCTCGAAAAGCTCAATGTAACTAACGAATTTGTAACAGGACTTATCCTTGACGGTATCGTTGCAGGCGTCGGCGCAGTTCTCGGTTTCGTACCTCAGATGCTCGTTCTTTTCCTTTGCCTTGCATTCCTTGAAAGTTGCGGCTATATGGCTCGTGTCGCTTTCATTATGGACCGTATCTTCAGAAAGTTTGGTCTTTCGGGTAAGAGCTTCATTCCCGTACTTGTCGGTACAGGCTGCGGCGTTCCCGGCGTTATGGCTTCACGAACGATTGAAAACGAGCGTGACCGCCGTATGACTATAATGACAACGACCTTCATTCCCTGCGGAGCTAAGCTTCCGATTATCACAATGATTGCCGTTTCTCTCTTCCACGGTTCACCGCTTGTAGCTACAAGCGCATACTTTATCGGTATTGCCGCTATTATCTGCTCGGGCATTATTTTAAAGAAAACAAAGATGTTCGCAGGCGACCCTGCTCCGTTCGTTATGGAGCTTCCCGCATACCACTGGCCGACAGTCGGAACGGTTCTCCGTTCAATGTGGGAGCGTGGCTGGTCGTTCATTAAGAAGGCAGGTACAATTATCCTTCTTTCTTCAATCGTTATCTGGCTCGGCTCCGTATTCGGAACAGTTGACGGCAAGTTCGGCTTCAACCCCGATGTTGAGCTTGAAAGCAGCGTTCTCGGTATGATAGGCAACGTCGTAAAGACAATCTTTGCGCCTCTCGGCTTCGGCACGGGCGAACCCGGTATCAAGGCAACAATCGCTACTGTTATGGGTCTTGTTGCTAAGGAAGAGGTTGTCGGCGTATTCGGCGTTCTCGATTTTGAAGGACTTACAAGACTTGCCGCTTATTCATTCCTCATCTTCAACCTTCTCTGCGCTCCCTGCTTTGCGGCTATCGGCGCAATCAAGAGAGAGATGAACTCTGCAAAGTGGACATGGTTTGCTATTGCTTATCAGTGCGGCCTTGCTTATGCGGTTTCACTTTGCGTATATCAGATTGGCTCAATCTTCACGGGCAATCTCAATGTTATCGGTCTTATTTTTGCTATTGCGGTACTTGTTGGCTTCTGCTATCTTCTTTTCAGAAAGAATAAGTATGACGACAATCACCTTACAGTATCGACTAAGGCAAAGAAATAATACATAATAATTAAAAAGCGGGGGAGGATAACAAACAGTTATCTTCCCCTGACAAAAAAAGGAGGGCGTAAAATGTTACAGTTTATTCAGACTTACGGCGGAACAGTTGCCGTTGTTGCTTTTGTCGCGTTTATCGTCTTTCTTGCTATTCGCAGGCTTGTGCTCGATAAAAAAGAAGGCATAGGCCCCTGCGGTCAGAAGTGCTCTCACTGTGCCAACGCAGGACATTGTGACCTTGACTCCGTTGAGGACGAGGTTAAAAAAATGGCTGAATGCGGCGGCGTGTGCAGCGGTTGCAAATATTCCGCAACGTGTCATAAAAATAGCGGGGTGCAGTAATGTATAAAACAGAGCTTAAGATTGACGGTATGATGTGCGGAATGTGTGAGGCGCATATCAACGACACCGTCAGAAACAATTTTGAGGTTAAAAAGGTTACTTCATCTCATTCAAAGGGGATTTCGCAGATAATCTCCGTTGAACCGTTGGATGAAGAAAAGCTCAGAAAAGCCATTGACGAAACCGGTTACACCGTAACCGGCTTAACTGTTGAACCTTACGAGAAAAAGGGATTTTTCTCCTTCTTGAAATAAGTACATTTTGGACGAAAAAAGGAAGCGGATTCGTTTGACGAATCCGCTTCCTTTTATTTTTATTTAATTAAATCTCTTATGACCTCGCCTGCGATTATAAGCCCCGCCGCCGACGGCGTAAAGGCTATGCTCGACGGGTATTCGGACGGCGTAACAGACGGTTGTTCCTTTGAATAAACAACCTTCAGTTTCTTTATTCCGCGTTGTTTGAGTTCTCTTCTCATTACTCTCGCAAGGGGACAGACGCTCGTTTTATAAATATCGCTTATTTCAAACATTTCGGGATGAAGCTTGTTGCCCGCGCCCATTGAACTGATAATCGGCGTACCCGACTTTTCGGCGTTGACAACCAAGGCGATTTTACCCGTCACGGTGTCAATTGCGTCAACTATATAGTCATATTTGGAAAAATCGAAATCGTTTTCGGTTTCGGGCGAATAAAAAACTTTAAAGGCGTTTATCTTAATGTTCGGGTTAATGTCCTCAAATCTCTCTTTCGCAACGTCAACCTTATAAAGCCCGACTGTCGAGTGAAGAGCGATAATCTGCCTGTTGAGATTGGTAACGCTCACCTTATCCGAGTCAATTAAATCGAGCGTTCCTATTCCCGAACGGGCAAGAGCCTCGGCGCAGTAACCTCCGACTCCGCCTACGCCGAAAACCGCAACACGGCAGGAGGCTAATTTTTCCATAGCCTCTTTGCCTAAAAGCAATTCAGTTCTCTGAAACTGATTTTCCATTTCAGTCCTCGCTTCTCATAAGAGCCAGCGCAAGCTTTGCGGCGTTTGTCAACTGGTCAACGGTTGTGTATTCGTCGCAGGAGTGACAGTTATTCATACCCGTTGAAACAACAAGGCCGTTAATTCCCATAGGAACGTACTGGTTGTTATCGCTTCCGCCGTATGTTTCAACAATTGACGGGGTAATGCCCATTTTTTCACAGGTGTTTTTGAAACGGATTGCTACGGGGTGGTTTTCGTCAACGTCATAAGCCTTTACGCAGGTTTCGGACTCGATTTTAACCTCTGCGCCGTATTCTTTTGCAACCGTGTTTATAATATCTGTAATCTCGTTTAGCTTTGCCTGAGCGAGAGCGTTGTCAAAGCTTCTGACCTCGCCAGTGAAGGTCGTGTGCTCGGCAACAACGTTTGTGGCTGTTCCGCCGTTGATAGTGCCGATATTAACCGTAACTCCGTCATATTTTCCGCAACGGATTTTTGTTATAATTTCAGCGGCGCATTTAAGGGCGTGAACTCCGCTTTCGGGCTTGAATGCCGCGTGAGCCGCCTTGCCGTGAAGCGAAACGGTATAGGTGATAATAGTCGGGGCCTTGTTAGAAGCCTCGCCTATATCGCCTGAGAGGTCAAAAACATAACATTCCTTTGACTTGATTTTGTCAAACGGAGCGTGGGAAGCGCCCATACAGTGGGTTTCCTCACTTACCGTGAAAACAACCTCGACGGGACGGAATTTTTCGCCGTTTTCCTTAAGAACTCTCAAAGCCTCGATTATAGCGCAAACGCCCGCAAGGTCGTCCGAGCCGAGAACGGTTGTTCCGTCAGAGGTTATTCTGCCGTCCTCGTGAACGATAGCGGTCTTTCCGTGAGACGGCTCAACGGTATCCATATGAGAGGAGAACATAATCGGTTCAAGGTCTTTTCCGCCGTCAATATATGCGTAAAGATTACCCGAATTACCGCCGATAAGCTTGCCCGTGTTGTCCTCGTACGCTTCGATGCCAAGCTCGTTTAATTTAGCCTTTAACCTGTCGCACATCTGTCTTTCGCCGAGTGAAGGACTGTCAATTGCTACAAGCTCTTTAAACAAATCAATAAGTCTTTTCTGATTAACCATATTAAATTACCTCGATATAAAAAATTACAGATAATATTATAAAATTTCACCGTGTTTATGTCAATAAAAAACAGTAAAAACAGAAGATCGACACTACTTATGAAAATGCAATTTGAATTATTATCAAACCGTAGGGGGCGACAACCTTGGCGCCTAGAAAAAGCCTTCCCCTTGAGGGGAAGGTGGCGGCGAAGCCGACGAATGAGGTGTAGACATAAGATAACGGGAGGGCGCAGAGACTCTCCCCTACAAAATCATTTTAATTTATATCAAACCGTAGAGGGCGACAACCTTGGCGCCCCGTGAATTACATCTGATTTTTCGGGACGGGAGACCCGTCCCCTACGATAGCATTTTTATATTAACATTATACCGTAGGGGCAGGGTTGCCCTGCCCGAATCAATTTACATATGACTTTACGGGCGAATAATATTCGCCCCTACGATTACATTTAAATTTATATCAATTCGTAGGGACGAGTATTACTCGTCCGTTAAGTTGCGGGGGAAGAATCTGACGGCAATCGCTACGCTCAGCCGTCAGGCTGTGCAACAGGCAGATATTATCTTTATTCACTCCCTCTTGCGGTGCCCAAAATTTGCTTGGGCTTGGAGCGCCCGCAAATTTTGACCGCTGCGCCAAATCCTGCTTCGCTTCATCCGCCACCGGCGGCGCTTGCAGGATTTGCCCAACGAGCTACGCTCGCCGGTCTCAACAGAGCGCGGCGATTAAATTTTCCCTTTCAATGTAAAAAACAGACTCATCAAAAGATGAGTCTGTTTTTTAAGTTGCGGGGGAAGGATCTGACGGCAATCGCTACGCTCAGCCGTCAGGCTGTGCAACAGGCAGATATTATCTTTATTCACTCCCTCTTGCGGTGCCCAAAATTTGCTTGGGCTTGGAGCGCCCGCAAATTTTGACCGCTGCGCCAAATCCTGCTTCGCTTCATCCGCCACCGGCGGCGCTTGCAGGATTTGCCCAACGAGCTACGCTCGCCGGTCTCAACAGAGCGCGGCGATTAAATTTTCCCTTTCAATGTAAAAAACAGACTCATCAAAAGATGAGTCTGTTTTTTAAGTTGCGGGGGAAGGATTTGAACCAACGACCTCCGGGTTATGAGCCCGACGAGCTACCAACTGCTCTACCCCGCGATATTTAATTTCACTCGCAAGTGCTATGTTATTATATCATCTTTTTTCTATTTGTCAAGTCGAATGAACAATTTTTTGCCCTGAAGTCTTATAAAATGCATTTTTTTACAATTCCGAGGCTGAAATATTGTCTAATATATTCTATTGATACGTTTTTTAAAAAATGATAAAATATAACTGTGAATATGGGCGGCGAAAGCCCCCGAAATAATATATGAAAGGAATATTGATTATGGGTAAGTTTTCAGTTAAAGAAACAAATACCGGCGTTAAGTTCAGTCTTAAAGCAGGTAACGGCGAGGTTATCGCTACCTCTGAGGTTTATGCTTCCGAAAAAGCCTGTATGAACGGCATTGAGTCCGTCAGAACAAACTGTGTTGCCGAGGTTGAGGACCAGACGGTTGAGGGTTATGCTGAGCTTAAGCACCCGAAATTTGAGGTCTATACCGATAAGGCCGGCGAGTTCCGCTTCAGGTTAAAGGCAAGAAACGGCGAAATTATCGCAGTTTCCGAAGGCTATAAGGCTAAGGCAAGCTGCCTTAACGGAATTGAGAGCGTTAAAAAGAATGCTCCCGACGCTCAGGTAGTTAAAGAATAATTGTTTTTTTAGGCTCCGTTCTCGGAGCCTTTTTTTATTTGCATTTGTTGTTACAATATGGTAGAATTAATCTGTTAAGAACGGAGGTGCTTTAATGCAGAAATATGATTACCTTTTAGTAGGCGCAGGGCTTTTTAACGCCGTTTTCGCCTATGAAGCGAAAAAACGCGGAAAAAGCGTTCTTGTAATTGAAAAAAGAAATCATATCGGCGGTAATATTTATACCGAAAAGCAATACGGCATTGACGTTCACGTTTACGGCGCGCATATTTTCCATACCGATTCCGAAAGGGTATGGGATTTTGTCAATAATGTCGCTTCTTTCAATGATTTCATCAATACTCCGTATGCCAATTTCAAAGGTAAATTATACAGTATGCCGTTTAATATGTATACCTTTGAAAAGATGTTCGGAGTTAAAACTCCCGAGGAAGCTAAAGCGGTTATCGAAAACGAAAAAAGCGAAATCAAGGGCGAGCCTCAAAATCTTGAACAACAGGCGATAAGCCTTGTCGGAAGAACTGTTTACGAAAGGCTCATTAAAGGCTATACCGAAAAGCAGTGGGGGAGAGACTGTAAGGATTTACCCGCCTTTATTATTAAGCGAATTCCCGTAAGATTTGAATATAACAATAACTATTTTAACGATAAATATCAGGGCATACCCGTTGAGGGCTATACGGCTCTGATTGAAAAGCTTTTTGACGGCTGTGAAATAAAACTCGGAACCGATTTTAACGGGAACAGGGATTATTATCTCTCGCTTTGCGATAAATGCGTTTATTCGGGCGCTATCGACGAGTTTTTTGACTTTTGTCTGGGTGACCTTGAATACAGAAGCCTGCGTTTTGAAAACGAAACGCTTGACGAAAAACAGTATCAGCCTATTGCGGTTGTGAACTATACCGAGCGTGAGGTTCCGTTTACAAGGATTATTGAGCATAAGCATTTTAATCCCGTTGACAGCGAAAAAACGGTCATTACGAGAGAGTATCCCGTGTCCTTTGAAAAGGGTATGGAAAAATACTACCCCGTAAATGATGAAAAAAACAACTCTCTTTACGAGAGGTACCGTAAGCTTGAAAAAAGCGAAAAGGTGATTTTCGGCGGGCGACTTGCCGAGTATAAATATTACGATATGGATGACACTGTTCTTGCGGCGCTTGAGCTTGCGGACAGGGAATTAGGGTGATAAAATGAGCGAACCTAAGGTCAGTATAATAATGCCCGTTTACGGCGTGGAAAACTATGTCGGCAGGGCGATTGAAAGTATTCTCAACCAGACCTATAAGAATTTCGAGTTCTTCTGCGTTGACGACGGCAGTAAGGACAGAAGCGGCGAAATCTGTGATGAATACGCAAAAAAGGACAGCCGTATTATTGTAATCCATAAGGAAAACGGCGGCGCGCCCTCGGCGAGAAACACGGCTATTGATAAGGCGGAGGGTAAGTATTTCTATTTTATGGATTCGGATGACTGGGCTGAAAAAACGATGCTCAGCGATATGGTTGAAATAGCCGAGAAGAATAACTCTCAGCTTGTAGTTTCGGGCTATTATATCGACACCTATTATTCTGAAACCGAGAAGTTCACCCAGGAACAGAAGTGGGTTGACAGGGTCTTTTCCTCTCAGCAGGAGTTCCGTGAAAACGCCCATAAGCTCTTTGACTTGAATTTGCTTTACACGCCCTGGAACAAGCTCTTTTCGGGCGATTATATAAGAGAGAATAAGCTCTATTTCCCGAACACCTTCTGGGATGATTTTCCGTTTAATCTGAGCGTTATACGTGACGTTGAAAGGGTAGCGGTTACAAGCAGAAAATACTATCATTTCATCCGTCAGAGAAGTGAAAGCGAAACCGCAAAGTACAGAAGCGATATGTACGAAAAGCGCGAGGAGGAAAACGGCTGGCTTCGCGACCTTTATGAGTATTGGAATATCGAAAACGGCGAGGTAGAGGAGTTCCTCTCAAGACGCTATGTTGAAAGGCTTGTCGGTTGCGTCGAAAATGTTACAAATAAGAACTGTAATCTGACAGGAAAACAAAAGCGAAGCGAAATCAAAAAAATGATTTCAACCGAAACGGCGAGAGCAAGTCTTAAAAAGGCAAAGCCGAATTCATCATATATGAAAATTATGCTTATCCCCTTTAAAATGAACAGTTCAACCTTAACTTTCCTTGAGGGCTCTGTCATTTCTTCGGTTAAAAGCAGTAACACAAAGCTTTTCGCTAAATTAAAGGCGGGAAGATAAAGATTTTTATTAAAAAACGGGGTGAATTATTCATCCCGTTTTTAATATTCTGTATTATAAAACAAATAATATGTAAAAAAGTGTTTATTTTTTCGTTTATTTATGGTAGAATACCTTGAAAAGCCGAAAAAGGAGGTAACAGCGTGAAAACATTTGAACTCATAGTTCCCTGTTTTAATGAACAGGAGTCAATCCCTTTTTTTTATGAAACCGTTAAAAGCCTGTTGCTTAACCTTGACGGCTTTAACAGCTCGTTTATCTTTGTTGACGACGGAAGCAGGGACGGCACCCTTGACGAAATAAAAAAGCTTGCCGCAAGCGACGAAAAAGTCAAATATATTTCGTTTTCCCGTAATTTCGGTAAGGAGTCGGCTATGCTTGCGGGCCTTACGTTTTCAAAGGCCGATTATGTCGGAATAATCGACGCCGACCTTCAGCACGACCCCGCCCTTATTCCCGAAATGCTTTCTTCTCTTGAAAGCGGCGAATACGATATTGCCGCCGCAAGACGCGTTGACAGAACGGGCGAGGCTAAATTCAAAAGCGTTTTTTCAAAAGCGTTCTATAAGCTCATAAACCGTATGTCAGACGTTAAGATTGCCGACGGCGCTCAGGATTTCAGAGTTATGACCCGCCAGGTTGTCGAGTCGATTGTTTCAATGCGTGAATACAACCGATTTTCAAAGGGAATTTTCAGCTGGGTCGGCTTTAAGACAAAGTGGTTTGAACACGAAAACAGCAAGCGGGTTGCGGGTAAGTCAAAATGGTCGTTCTGGTCGCTTACAACCTATGCGATTGACGGAATAATTAATTTCTCAACCGTACCGCTTAAAATATCGTTCCTTATCGGCGCTTTCTTCAGCTTCGCGGGGCTTGTATATGCGCTTTATATAATTCTCAGGACGATAATAAACGGCTCTGACGTGCCGGGTTATCCGTCGCTTTTTTGCGCTATTCTTATTATCGGCGGTCTTATTCTTCTTTCGCTCGGAATTATCGGCGAGTACCTTGCGAGAATTTATACCGAGGTCAAAGACAGACCGAGCTTTATAGTTGACGAAACAAATATAGTTAAAAAGTAATTTCACATACATTGGAGGAACTGTTGTGGCAGAGGAAAAAAACAATTTTATCAAAATCGAACACGAGGTAATGGATTTCTGGGAACAGAATAAGTGCTTCGAGCTTCTTCAGAAAAAGAACGAGGGACACGAGCGCTTCCGTTTCCTTGACGGACCGATTACCGCTAACAACTCAATGGGTATCCATCACGCCTGGGGCAGAAGCTTAAAGGATATCTTCATTCGCTACAAGGGTATGAGAGGCTATTCCTGCCGTTGTCAGAACGGCTTTGACTCTCAGGGACTCTGGGTTGAGGTTGAGGTTGAAAAGGCTCTCGGCTTCAAGACGAAGAAGGATATCGAAGAATACGGCATGGATAAGTTCACCCGTCAGTGCGTTGACAGGGTTAAGCACTATTCGGGAATAATCACTGAACAGAGTAAGCGCCTCGGTCAGTGGATGGATTGGGACAATTCTTACTACACCAACACGGACCTCAATATTTCGGGTATCTGGCATTTCCTTAAAAAATGCGACGACAACGGCTGGATTCAGCGTGAATACAAGCCTATGCCCTGGTGTCCGAGATGCGGAACCTCGCTTTCAGAACACGAAATGACGGGCTCATATAAGCTTATGACACATAACTCAGTGTTCTTTAAGCTTCCCGTTAAGGATAAGAATTTCAAAATGCTCGCTTGGACCACAACTCCGTGGACGCTTTCTTCAAACGCGGCTCTTGCGGTAAATCCCGAAATCGACTACGTTGAGGTAAAGGTTAAGAGCGACGAAAAAACACTTGTTCTCGCTAAAAACGCAATCAAGTATCTTGAGGATGATAAGCTTGAGGTATTGCGTGCGTTCAAGGGTGAGGAACTGGTAGGTCTTGAATATGAAACCTGCTTCCCCGAAATTGAAGCTCAGCAGGGCTTTACTCATAAAATCGTTCCTTGGGACGAGGTTGCGGCTGACGAAGGTACGGGTATCGTACATATCGCTCCCGGATGCGGCGCCGAGGACTTTGCGCTCGGTCAGCAGTTAGGCATCCCCCAGATTATGCCTATTGACGATATGGGTATCTTTATGGAGGGCTTCGGCTGGTTTACGGGTAAGGACAGCCACACTATAGCACCCGAGGTATTTGAAAGACTTGAGCAGCAGAATAAGCTCTATAAGGTTATGCCCTTTGAACACAGCTATCCTGTTTGCTGGCGTTGTAAGAGCGAGGTCGTTTTCAGACTTGTTCCCGCTTGGTATATCAGAACCGACGAGATTAAGCCCAGACTTATCGCTGCTTCAAACAAGGTTAAGTGGGAGCCTGCTTCAAACGGCAAGCGTATGGCTGACTGGCTTAACAATATGGGCGACTGGAATATTTCAAGAAAGCGTTACTACGGTATGCCTCTTCCGTTCTATCCGTGTGAAAAGTGCGGTAAGACAACAGTTGTAGGCTCAGTTGATGAATTAAGAAGTCTTGCCGTTGACCCTGCAAAGGTTGACGCTCTTCCCGAGCTTCACAGACCGTGGATTGACGAAGTAAAAATCAAATGTCCTCACTGCGGCGAGGAGGTTTCCCGTGTCAGCGAAATCGGCGACGTATGGCTTGACGCAGGTATTGTCCCCTATTCAACCTTCGGTTACTTTACCGATATGGAAGAGTGGAAAAAGAACTTCCCTGCCGAGTGGGTTACCGAAATGCGTGAGCAGGTCCGTCTCTGGTTCTACTCAATGCTGTTTATGTCCGTAGTTCTTGAAGACAGACCGCCTTATGAGAGAGTTCTTTCTTATAACAGCGTTGTCGCCGAGGACGGCTCAAAGTTCTCAAAGACAGGCTTTATGATTAAGTTCGACGAAGCGGCTGAAAAAATCGGCGCCGATACAATCCGTTATATGTACGCGGGCGCTCCGGTAGCAAATGACGTCCGTTTCGGCTTCAATCTCGGCGACGAGGCGAGAAGAAAACTCCTTTCCTTCTGGAATATTTATACTTTCTTCAACACCTATGCCGAAATTGACAAGCCCGATTTCAATAACTACACGCCTGATTTAACAAAGATGACCGCTACCGACAAGTGGCTCAACATCCGTACAAATCAGTTTATCGACAAGGCCACAGAGTGTATGGAAAGCTACAACACTCCGACTCTCATTAAGGAATTTGAAATCTTTGTTGACGATATTTCAAACTGGTATATCAGAACCAACCGCCGCCGTTTCTGGAAAGAGGGCGACAACGAGGATAAGATGATTGCTTACTGGACTTTGTTCAACGCTCTCAACAATCTTATCAAGGTTATGGCTCCGATTATTCCGTTTATGACCGAGCATATCTGGCAGAACCTCACAAGGAAGGTATTGCCCGGCAGTGAGATTTCAGTTCACCTTGCAGATTGGCCCGTTCCCGACGAGAGATTTAAGGATGACGGCATTATCGAACAGACCGCGCTTTCCCGTGAGGTTATAGCTTCTGCGCTTCGTCTTCGTAACGAAAAGCAGATTAAGGTCCGTCAGCCGCTTTCAACCCTGTTTATCTGTGTTCCTGCGGAAAAGGCTGAAAAGATTAAGGTCTTTGAAAAGAATATTCTCGACGAACTTAATATCCGTGAGATTAAATATCTTGACGACAAATCGGTTCTTGAGGATAATTTCCTTCAGGTTAACTTCAAGGCGGCAGGCGCGGTATTTAAGCAGGATGTCAATAAGTTCAAGACCGTGCTTGAAACAATGGACGCCGAAAAGATGGCTGACCTTGCCGAAAAGGTTAAGAACGGCGAAAGCACGAGGGTAGATGGCTTTGATTTCGATATCGCTCCCGAGCTCTATGTTCTCAAGTCAAAGACAAAGGAAGGCATTGTTTCGGCTGAGTTCAGCGAGGACGGCGTTCTTGCTCTTGACACTGTTCTTACAGACGAGCTTTTAAAGGACGGCGCTGTGCGTGACGTTATCCGTCAGTGTCAGCTTATCCGTAAGGAAGCGGGCTATGTCGTCGACCAGAGAGTTAAGATGTCAATTTCAACTGATGACGAGTTTATTCTCAACGCGTTGAAGGAAAAGGAAGCTTATCTTCTTTCCGAGCTTCTCTGCGACGAGCTTGTTTTCAACGGAAGAATAGAAAACGACCTTGAAAAAGAAATCGAGGTCAACGAAAAAACAATTTCCCTTGCAGTAGCAAAGGCTTAAATAACAGGAGGTTTTAATATGAAACTTGAA
The DNA here is from genome assembly GCA_015066565.1 of Oscillospiraceae bacterium. Lineage (GTDB taxonomy): Bacteria > Bacillota > Clostridia > Oscillospirales > Acutalibacteraceae > Fimenecus. The sequence continues at coordinate 458,754 of SVOB01000002.1, forward strand.
AAGAATATGACTATAGGCGACGTTGTTGACCAGATGCCCGAGGTTGCTCCGTTCCTTCTTGAAATGGGTATGCACTGTTTAGGTTGCCCCGCTTCGAGAATGGAAACCTTCGAGCAGGCTTGTATGGTACACGGCGTAAATCCCGACGAGATGCTTGAGAGAATCAACACTCAGCTCGGACTTGAATAATTGATTTATTAACGGGCTGAAGCTTCTTTCAGCCCGTTCGAGTTATTTATGATTAATTTATCCGAAAGACTTTTGATGACCGCTTCGCTTGTCCGTGAGGGGAAGAGAATAGCCGATATAGGAACAGACCACGCTTATTTACCCGTTTATCTTGTTTTAAGCGGTAAAAATCCGTCTGCGATTGCGTCGGACGTGCGCGTCGGCCCGCTGGAAAATGCAAGACAGACCGTTAAGGAAAACTCGCTCGAAGAAAAAATCGAGCTTCGCCTTTCAAACGGGTTTGATATGCTCTATTATACCGAAGCTGATGATTTTGTGCTTGCGGGTATGGGCGGAACTCTTATGACCGAGCTTGTTTCCCGTACCGAGTGGCTTAAAAATGAGGGCTTGCACCTTGTTTTACAGCCTCAGTCGCACGCTCAGGATATAAGAAAATATCTCTGTGAAAACGGGTTTGAGATTAAAACCGAGCTTTGCGTAAACGAGGGCGAACGGCTTTATATTGCCTTTGACGCTTACTTTACGGGCGAGGCTCATAAAAAGGACGAAACCTACTATTATTTCGGCTCGCTTCCCGAAAACACGGATGATAATTCGGCTTTGTATGTTGAAAAGCTTATTAAAAGGCTTGAAAAGGAAAGGGAAGCGCTGAAAAACAGCGGCCACGATTATTCTTACATTGACAATGTATTAAGAGGTGTTAAAAATGGTTAAGGTCAGCGATATTTACGCTTTTATTGATTCGTTTGCGCCGTATGACAGCCAGGCTGATTTTGATAACAGCGGCTATATGATAGGCGATAAGAACGCTGAGGTAAAAAGAATTCTCGTTTCTCTTGACCTTACCCTTGAGGTGCTTGAGGAAGCGAAGAAAAAGAAGGTTGACCTTATTGTCAGCCATCATCCCGTTATCTTTCAGCCGCTTCACAGCGTAATGAGCGATACGGTTGTATTTGAAACCGTAAAAAGCGGTATTTCCGCTATAAGCGCCCATACAAATCTCGATATAGCCGAAAACGGCGTAAATGCAACGCTTATTAAAACTCTCGGTTTTGACAATTTCCGTAACAGTGAAAGCGACCCGTTTTTGAAAATCGCCGACATTAAGCCCTTGTCAGGCGACGAGCTTATAAAGCTTGTAAGCGAAAAACTCGGCGCCCCGGTTCAGTATAACAGCGTAAAAAAGACGGTAAAATCGGTCGGCTTCTGCTCGGGCGCAGGCTCTTTCTGCCTGTATTCTTCGGTTAAAGAGGGGGCGGACGCCTTTATTACGGGCGAAGCGAAATACAATATGTTCAGCGACGCTGACGAAATGGGAGTCCTGCTTATAGCGGCGGGGCATTATGAAACCGAAAACATAATTGTTCCCGTGCTTGCCGAAACATTAAGAAAAGAATTTTCAGAAATTGAAATTATAGAATCTGAAGAGAAAAACCCTGTAAACTATTATCACATATAAATTCAAATGTAGGGCGGGGGTGACTCCCCACAGTGTGGGGAGATGTCACAAAGTGACAGAGGGGACGGAGCCCGTCAGGCTTGCTCCCGCCGTTCATACCGTTTAATAAAAAGGAATAATTATGGCTCTTGACGGAATATACCTTCACTTTTTGAAAAACGAGCTTAAAGAAGCTCTTATAGGCGCAAAGGCGGAAAAAATATACCAGCCCACTAAAAATGAGCTGGTTATCGCCTTGCGTACCCGTCAGGGCGCTTATAAGCTGTTTCTGAGCTGCTCGGGCAACTCTTCAAGAGTTAATCTTACCGACCGCTCGCCCGACAATCCTCAGAAACCGCCTATGCTCTGTATGCTTCTGAGAAAATATCTTCAGGGCGCAACGCTTTCAGATATAAGACAGCAGGAATTTGACAGAATTCTGTTCTTTGACTTTGACGCCGTTAATGAAATAGGCGATAAAATAAAGCTTTGTCTTGTAAGCGAAATAATGGCTCAGCACAGCAACATTATTCTCGTCAACGGCGAGGGAAAAATAATCGACGCTTTCCGCCGTCTTGACGACGAACAGAGCGTCCGTGAGGTGCTTCCCGGCGGGACATACGTTTTGCCTCCGCTTCAAAGCAAGGAAAACATACTTTCCTGCGATATTAAAGCCGTTTGCGAAATAATAGGAAAAAGTGAAAAACTGCTCTCGAAGGAGCTTCTTAATGTATTTCAGGGCTTTTCACCGCTTGTCTGCCGTGAATTAGCTTCCTTAGTTACGGGAAGTGATAAAGCGGGCGCCGAACTGACTTTTTCCGAGCTTGATAAGCTTGAAAATGAACTGATGAATATAAGACGGCTTATTGAAACCGATTCTCCGATACCGTTCCTTCTGACCGATTCGGATTCAAAGCCCTTTGATTTTTCATATATGCCGATTAATCAGTATTCCTCGGCTCTCAATACTCAGACTGCAGATTCTCTTTCAGAGCTTCTTGACGACTTTTTCTTTGAGCGTGACAGGGTTGAACGCACTAAAAAAAGGGCGGGGGATTTATATAAAACCCTTACTAATGCGGTTGAAAGAACGGCGAGGCGAATTAATAACCAGACCGCCGAATTAAAGGAATGTGAAAACAAAGAGCAGCTTCGTGTTTTCGGCGAGCTTATAACGGCTAACCAGTATTCGCTTGAAAAGGGCGTTGCGTTTTATGAACTGCCTAATTATTATGACAATAATAATCCCGTGAAAATTCCCGTCAATCCCGCTTTTTCACCTCAGAAAAACGCCCAGAAATACTATAAGGATTATAAAAAGGCTCACACTGCCGAAAAAATGCTTGCTTCCCTTATTTCCGAGGGGAAAACCGAGCTTGCCTATCTTGAAAGTGTGCTTGACTCTCTTTCAAGGGCGGAGACCGAAGCCGAGCTTGCCGCTATAAGAAGCGAGCTTGTCGAGGGCGGTTATGTTAAAAACAGAAAAACGAATAAGCAAATGAAGCAAAAGGAGCTTTCGTTTATTGAATACACTACCTCCGACGGCTTCCGTGTGGCAGTCGGCAGAAATAACGTTCAGAACGACAAGCTGACCTTCAAGACTGCAAACAACCACGATATGTGGCTTCACGTTCAGGGCTTTGCAGGCTCTCATACGGTCATTTTCAGCGACCGGAAGGAGATAACCGACACCGCAATTCTTGAAGCGGCGTCAATAGCGGCTTTTCACAGTAAGGCGAGGGATTTGAAAAACGTTCCCGTTGACTATACGCTGATTAAAAACATTAAAAAACCCAACGGCTCGCCGTACGGATTTGTTGTTTATTACACATACAACACCGTTATAGTCGACCCGAAAGGGGAATAGACATGGAACGCAAATTGCCCAGATTAAAGAATTATAATTATTCGGAAAACGGAGCATATTTTGTGACTTTTTGTGTTAAAGAAATGAAATGCCTGCTTTCATCGGTTGTATGGGATAATTCAAATAATTTGTTTACCGTAGGGAGCGGCGACCCCGACGCTCCGAAATCTGAAATCGCCTATAATAATACGGCAAAGGTTATTTTGTCAAAGTACGGTTTAGTCGTAGATAAAAACATTTTGAAAATGAACGAGATTTACGACAATATTTCAGTTGAAAAATATGTAATTATGCCTAATCATGTTCATATGATGGTTATTATAAATAATTCAGGAGCGTCGGGGTCGCCGCTCCCTACGAATAACAAGCTGTCAAGATTTATCGGTACTTTAAAAAGGTTCTGTGATATTGAATATGAAGAAAATATATGGCAAAAGGGGTTCTATGACCACATCATCAGAGATGAAAACGATTTTTTAATAAGATGGCAATATATAGATGAAAACCCAAGAAAATGGTTAATAGGCAAAGATGAATACTACACATAAAAAAACAGACCTGAAAAACAGGTCTGTTTTTGTTTTCCCCCCGCCGAGCCGGGATTAGTGAATTATAACCTGCCTATAAAGCAGGTGGGTGCCGCCGGAGTAATTTCGTGCTCCCTTCGTCCGCAAAAAGCGGGAGGTCTGCTCCCCGTTACTCTAAAATTCAGCTCCCTTTAAAAAGTGTGTTGGGTTATATGCACTAAGGTTATCGAACCCGGCAGGAGTTTTATTACCTAATTATTATTCCTCGTTGTCATAAGGACCTGCCATGTAGTCCTCAAGACGCTGCTGGAAAATTGCGCCGATTTCATCAAATTCCTTGTCGTCTTCAATCGGGCAAAGATAGGTTTCGCCGTCCTCTTCCTCTTCAACGCGAAGAATTATAAGCTCTCCGTCATCCTCAAGCATATCCTCGGCTTCGTCATAAACGGGGATAAGCGCGGCGTATTTTGCCACGTCGTTTTCAATTCTGTCAAGAATTTCAAATGTATGCTCGTTGCCTTCTTCGTCCGTAACGGTAATTAAATCGGGGTTATAATCGTATTCCTGAGCCATTTTCTATCTCCTTAATTATAAAACATATATTCCGCTTTCAAGCAGAACTACTTCTTTTCCGCAGGTCTGTATGTACCTGTAAACAGGCTCGTCAAAAAGCCTGAAATCCCTGACCGAATAGTCCTTAAGGCTGACTATTCTTACCTTACATGAATCCTTATTGGTAACGTAAAGCTCGTCGCCGTATTTCTGGATTGCAACGGGATTTGAGAACGCCGTCGAGTTGTCGCCGCCGATTCTCATACTGACCTTTTTGTTAATAATCGAATATTCAATTATCGAATTCTGGTTCGGCACGCAACACCAGATGTTGTTCCCGTCAACCGCAAGCGACTGAACAAGATTTTCTTTATACTGAAGGTCGCCCGTCCATACAAGCGTAGCCTTGTCGTTAAAAATGCCCATTTCGCCCGTGGGATAAACAACGACGACATATTTGTTCTGAAGAATACCTGCGTCGCAGGTTGCGTAATCGCCGAGCTTTTCGCTTATAATTTCATAAGAAGGTCCGAATTTGCTTAAGAGATAAACGCCTTTTGTAATGGGCGCGTTTTCCATTCTTTTTGTATCATAACCCAGAAATTTAACCCTGAAGGCGCCGTCGTCCTGGGGTATTTTTTTAACATAAATAAAGCCGCTTTTAAACGGAACAATATCTATGACATTAGTTTCCGATATTTTTTTCATTTATATTCACCAATCTGAAATTAATTTTAAAATTATTGTATTTTTATTTTACTTCATTTTTCAGTTAAGGTCAATATCCTTTGGCGATTATTAATACATTTTTAAAATTTTAACGCAGTAGGGGATAATGTAGTTTTTACATTTTTCGCAGTCCTGACTTTCGTGACATAAAAACTCTCTTTTCCCGTTAATTAAGAGTTTTTCTTCGATTTTTACGTTCTTTTTCTTGTGTACGCAGTACTGGTCAAAGCTCTTGTTTGAAACAACCATTCTTAACACCTCGTTTTTCAAAGGTATTATATTTTGTCCTGCCGCATAATTTATTATAAGGGCAGGTGGAAAAATGAAAACCTTCGGAATAGTATTATTTTATGCTTTTTTAGTTTTAAGCGTTACGGTAATTATTGTAACGGTTATTAAAACAAAACGCTTTTTCTCAGCGACCCTGCTTTCGGTGCTCCAGGGCGTAGGCTCGCTGTTTGCGGTTAATTTTATAGGCTCGTTTATAGGCGTTCATATAAACGTGAACGCTCTTTCTCTCGCTGTATCGTCCTTGTTCGGAACCTCGGGCGTTATAGCCCTGCTGTTCACCCAATTGCTTTTCAGGTAAATACTGTTGAAACGGCGCTTATAATGCGGTATAATAATATAAAGCAATAAAACGGAAGTGAAATAAAATGGCAAACGAGCACGCAGGGATTAAAATAACTGCCGACGAATATTTTATAAGACAAAAGGAAGCCGAGGAAAGCTGCAGAAAAAGAATCAGCAGGCTGAAATGGCAATCTCTTTTCTTTGTCGCGGCAACTGTTTTTTTCGTTCTTCTTTATGAGTTTATTCCGAACTTCTTTATTCTTTGGGGGCTTTTTATCTTTATAAGCGCTGCCATGTCAATCAGCAGCCTTTTATTAATCAGAAAAGAAATCAAATACTATAAATTCTCTCTTGAACGTATTGAAGAATATATGCTTACCGGCGGAATTGTAATTGAAGTTCCAAAGGAGGATTACGAAAAATTTGACCTTTTCAAATCCAAAAAAGACAAATTTAAATCAAAAAGTCTTGAAGAGATGAAAAAGGATGAAATCAAGTCCGAAAATGAAAGAAAAAGGCTTGAAGAACAGAAGGAATATGAAAGAAAGGTAGAAGAGGAGTTTCAGAAGCAGTTCTATTCGGATAAAACCGACGGCGACGAATAGCGTTTAACCTTTTTCATTTTGCCGCATAAACTGGTAACGAAAAAATAAGCACAGTGAGGCGGTGTTAAGGTGAGACGTAAGAATTATTCGGGTATCGGCTTTGCCCTTGTCGCGTTAGGGCTCGGCCTTGTCTTTTCGATGATATTACCCGTTAAATTTCTGGTTGTGATACTGGCGTTTGCACTTGCCTTCAGCGGCGCAGCTCTGTTGCGAGATTAGGGGAGGCGTTTTAATGAAGGTGGTTGTCGTCAAAAGCCCGAAATTGTTAGGCGGGGTTTTAAGATTAATGTTCGGTATAAAAAAGGATAAATAATACTTGAAGGCAGGACTTGTTCCTGCCTTTAAAATGTGATAAAATAATAAAAGAGGTGAATAAAAATGGAAAAAGAACCTGTCTGTGAGTGTAATACAGTTCACAGCGAGGCTGTTGAAAAATCACGCTCGCAAATGCCTACCGAAAACGAAATCTCGGCTTTGTCCGAATTCTTTAAAATCCTCGGAGACCCTACAAGAATGAAAATTCTCTGGGCGCTCGACGGGGCTGAGCTTTGCGTTTGCGACCTTGCGGTAGAGCTGAATATGACTAAATCCGCTATTTCCCATCAGCTTAATTCACTTCGCGCGGCGAAGCTCGTCAAATACCGCCGTGACGGAAAGAATGTATATTATAACCTTGATGATGAGCACGTTAACGAGATTATTGAGGTTGCGCTCGACCATATCGGACATAATTAAATAAATGATAAAAAAGTTGAAAAAATTACTTGACATAAATCGTCTTTTTTGGTATTATGTTTGAGCGCTGAGAAATGCTGGTGTAGCTCAGTTGGTAGAGCAGCTGATTTGTAATCAGCAGGTCGGGGGTTCGAGTCCGTCCACCAGCTCCATTTCTTTTGCATATAAGAGTTTTTGCTGTTATTAAAATGATGGTATTTGTTTCAGCAAGGGCTCGAACCCATAGTCCGTCTTTTGCGGTTCGCCGCAGGCGGAGCAAAAGGGACATAAAATGGCGACGGTTTGCGAAGCAAACGAACGAAGCGAAGCTTCGAGTCCGTCCACCAGCTTCTTTTTTAAGGCGTAAAATAGAATAGGGGAGAGTTCCCGAGCGGCCAAAGGGGGCAGACTGTAAATCTGTTGTCACTGACTTCGGTGGTTCGAATCCACCCTCTCCCATAGAAAAAAGGACTTGTGAAAACAAGTCCTTTTTTCAGTGAAATAAATCCCTTCGGGAATTGTGAAATGCTTGAAACAGCGTGAAATATTGCTTCGCAATGTGAAGTGCCTTGCGGCGTGAAAAGGGATTTATTTTATTTCACATTTTACCGAAAGGCAAAATACTTCACTTTCTGCCCAACGGCAGAAAACTTCACTGTTTGCGTCAGCATTCAATTTCATTTTAAAAAGCTTAAGGCTTCGGAAAACTTCCGAAGCCTTTTATTATTTAATAGTTATTATTTCAACGGTACATATCCGCTTTCTTCTATAATCTTCTGCCCCTCGTCCGAAAGAATCCAGTCGATAAGCGGCTTTATGTTTTCGTTACCGTTCGCCTTGTCATATACTGCATAAATCTCGCCTACAATAGGGTACGATTTGTTTGCGATATTTTCTTTATCGGGATAAACGCCGTTAAGGGAAAGCATTTTCACCTTTCCGTTGGCGACCAAGCCCTCGACATAATACCGAAATGAAAAGCCGATAGGACTTCCGAATACCGCAACGGGATTCTTTTTAATTTTCTGTCCGTTCATAAATGAAATCAGGGCGGTCTGGCTTCCGCTTCCTTTGTTTCTTGTAATCGGGTCAATGAATTTTCTGTTCCCGCCGACCTCGGACCAGTTGATAATTTTTCCCGAATAAATATCTTTTATATTTTCCGTTGAAAGATTATCAACGGGATTATTGATATTGACAATGAACACGAAAGCTTCAAGACCTATCGGAACATATTCAAGATCCACACCGTTATCCTCGGCGTACTTTTTCTGTTCGTCGCTCGGCTTTGCGCAGAAAATCAGGTCTGCGTCCCCGTCAACAACAGCCTTGTAAGCGCCTCTTGTGTTTGTGTATTGCAGGACGCTCTCTTTCGTGAAATTCTCACCGTCAAACGAAACGCTGTCGGACGGATACACGGCGTTGACAAATGCGGAAAAAACGGGGTACAGCGCCGCCGCGCCGTCAATAACGGGCAGGCTGTCTTTCAGTTTAAAATCGCTGTCAAGTTTCACAATTTGCGATTTCTCGTCAAAGGGGAGATACTTATCAAGCTCAATTGACTTTGCCTGCATTTGCTCGCTTGTGTGATTAATATATCTTTTTGTGAAAACATTGTAAAAACCGAAATCAACCGCAACAAAGAATAAAACGAGAGCGAGCAAAACGGCGATTTGTTTTTTCAGCTTCATTTTCTACCCCCGATTTGCTATATAGGAAATAATTGAGCAGTCCTTATAGAGAATATAGGTGTAAACCGTCAGCGCAATAACGCTTAAAACTCCGATTATGCAAACTGCCATAATTAATCTGTTATACAGTTTTTCACTCATACGGCTTCACCTACATATAATTAATCTGGTTCATTCCGATAATAAGCATAACCGTAAATGCAATATCGACAACCGATATTACACCGGTAAAAATAAACCATTTTTTCCTTGTATGGCACTCCTCGGGATTGTCTTTATCACGCTTGAGAAAACGGACAAACGAATAAATAAACCATATAAATAAGGCGACGGGAGTTCCCCAGAATAACGCCAAAAATATATAAGATAAAATCAAAAACAAATATTCCATAAAACTACTCCTACATATGTTCAAGGTCGAATAAATCCATAATATCACCGTTTTAATTATTTATATTTCTTTTCTGTTTTCTTTAACCAGACCGTACAGAGAATAACCGCAACGGTATATAACAGCGTTCCTATCGCAAACTCGGTAATGGGAAGCCAGAGGTAATGGTCTATAATTCTTATAAGGAACGTAAGAATAAAAACAAGACTGATTAGAAAGAGAACTGCCGCCTTTTTATAGGTCAAGGCAAGTATTTTTTCTTTTGTGTAAATTACGTTTAACCTTAAAGCGCTTATGTAAAAAAGCAGATTGCCGAACACGATACAGAAGAAGGCAACAGCGGCGACAATTATTTCCCAGTGAGTATAGAACAAAACTCTGAAACACAGAGTTGAGTATATCTCGCTGAAGCCTCCGAGTAGCGAGCCAAAGGCGCAAACAAAGCAGGAGATTAAAAAGCAGATATGAAAAATATTCAGAAGATTTTTCTCGTTCGCAACCTCTTCAATTTTTATACTCGCTTCGTCCTTCAACTCTGCGTTGAGTATTTCGTCAACCGTAACTCCGAGTGACTTTGCAAGCTCGGGCAGAACGGATATATCGGGAAGTCCCTCTCCCGTTTCCCATTTTGAAATAGTTTTATTACTTATATTAAGCATATCGGCTAATTCATTCTGGGTTAAGCCCTTTGATTTACGAAGCTTTGAAATAAACTTGCCGATTTCCCTGTTTTCCATTTTCTCACCTCGCTTATATTATAGGGCAAGAGCGAGAATTATTCAATCTTATCATAGTGGAATTTGTCTGCGATAAGTGGATTTAAGGGGGAATAAAACAAAAGCGAAAGAAATTTTCTTTCGCTTTTCTGTCTATTCAGTTTGAATGAGCTTTTTAAATTCACGTTGTTTTTTAAGGTAAATAATCGCAAGTGGTATATCCGCCATAAGCCACGCTGTCGGGGCGGCGTAACATACGATTTCAAATCCGAAAAACCTTACAAGAATTAATGATACGATAATTCTTCCTATAAGCTCGCCTGCGCCTGCGACGGCGTTGGCGTATGTAAACCCGAGTCCCTGAAGAGTGTTTCTGAGAATAAAGAGAATTGAAACAAGCGAGTAACATTCGGCTATGGCGAGAAGATACCTTCCCGAAGCGTAGAGCATTTCCTCGTTAGGTACTTTTATGAAAAGCGAAACTATATGAGGACCGGCTGTTATTAGAATTAAGCTCATCACAACCGAAATAATAAGTTCGAGGAAGAACATCTTTTTAACCGAATCGGTAATTCTTTTATAGTTCTTTGCGCCGTAATTCTGACCGACAAAGGTCTGGGTTGAAACGCCTATTGCACTCATTGAAATATTCGTTATGTTTTCGACTCTGCTTGCGGCGGTAAGTCCCGCCATAACGTTAGAGCCGAAGCTGTTTATAGCGCTCTGAAGACACATTGTGCCGATTGATGTAATAGTGAACTGAAGCGAAACGGGTATGCCGAGCTTTAACTGCTCAAGCGCAATTTTTCTGTTTAGCTTTAGCGACGAAGCGTGAAGCTCAACGTCCTTATTGATTTTAAAAATATAAAAGCCCGTCAGTACGCAAGCCGTCAGGTGAGAAATAAGCGTTGCTATTGCCGCGCCCTCTACGCCCCAGCGGAAGCCTTTTACGAAAAGCAGGTCGAGAATAAAGTTTACTATTACGCTTACCGTGAAGAAATACAGCGGCTTTTTGCTTTCGCCGACTGCCCTTGAAATAGCCGTAAAATTGTTTGAAAGCATTTGCAACGGAACGCCGAAATAGAGAATATTGACGTATGAAGCAGAAAGACCGATTATTTCGTCGGGCGTTCCGATGAGCTTTAACAGGGGCGTCGAAATAATATGAGCCGTAACAACGATAACTGAGCCGATAAGAAACGCCATGGTGATACTCGAGCCTGCGTATCGGCTGACCTTTTCTCTGTCCGAAGCGCCGAAGGCGTGGGCGACGGGAATTGTGAAACCGCTTGTAAGACCGAGCGCCGCGCCGATTATAAATGAATTAATAGAGCCGACATTGCCTACTGCCGCCAGCGCGTCCTTGCCGACATATCTTCCGACAATAATATTATCGACAAGCGAATAATTAAACTGTAAAAGTGATGAAAACAGTATCGGCAGGGCGAAAAGCAAAATGCTTTTAACGGCGTTGCCCTCAAGCATTGACGTGTTATTCCGCTTCATTTGTCACTCCTTTGTTTTTTTACGTTATATCACTATTAAACCGAAAAATCAATAAGAATAATCATAAAAAACATATAATTATTAACTGACGGGACATTAAAAATAAAATTCTTTATTTTTCATTATGTTTATGATATAATTAATTTACATTCTAACGAAATTTTGATTAGGGGAATGATTTGATGAAAGATAAGTTTAAGGCTTTTGCCGAAAAACACGGGGAGCTCTGGAAGTTTATTAAGTTCAGCTTCGCAGGCGTTTCCTCGTTCATTGTTCAGTACATAGTTGATATTTTCTTCCATTTTGTTGTCTTCAAGTCACTTGCAGGTCAGACCGTTGATAACGAGATTTTCAGATTCCTCGGAATTGACAGCCAGATGGACGCGGCTTACGCGTACTTTATTGCGGCGGCGGTAGGCTATGTTGTTTCGTTCATTATGAACAGAAAGGTTACCTTCGACGCCGACAGCGGACTTACCTCGTCGGTAATTATGTATATTATTATGGTTGTTGCAACCGTATTTATTGCGGCGTGGATGAAGGGCTTCTTCACCGATTTTGCGGTAAACAAAATTCCGTCCGCAACAGACGACGCAGGAAAGATTACAGGCTTGGCTGACGCAGTTATATTCATTCTCGTTACTACAATTCCGTTCCTTTGGACTTATCCGTTACAGCGCTTTGTTATCCACAGAAAGTCCAATAAAAAGGAAGAGGCAGCCGAGGCTCAGGAATAATAAAATCCCCCGTGTTAGGGCGTGCGGATTGGGGATTAAACAGCCTCAAAAAACATCTTTCAGCGTAAAACTTCGTTAAAAATGCTCGGAATACACAAAGTATTCCTGCGCTTTTTGCCTTGTCTTACACTAAAATCTGAATTTTTGAGGTGCATACGCAATTTTGAAATAGAAATTTTTCGTTAGAACAATAAATAAAAACAGGTTAAGGCTGACGCCTTAACCTGTTTTTTGAAGCAGTTATAACGGAAAAGAACATTTCAAAATCTGTTGAATCCCCAATCTGCACGCCCTTTTTCACGGGGATTTTTTATTGACAACTGAAAATTGTTTTGATAGATTAAAACTGTAAGGAGGGCTTAAAATGAAAATAACCTTTATGGGTGCGGGAAGCACCGTTTTTGCAAGAAACGTCATAGGCGACTGTATGTGCTCCGAAGCGCTCAGAGACAGCGTTTTCGCTTTATATGACATAGATGAAAAAAGGCTCGAGGAAAGCCGTACTATCCTTGAAGCTATGAGAAAAGCAAAGGGCGGTTACGGTAAAATCGAGTGTTACGCAGGCGTTGAAAACAGAAAGGCGGCTCTGAAGGGAGCTTCCTTTGTTGTTAACGCAATTCAGGTCGGTCTTTACGACCCGTGTACGATTATTGATTTTGAGGTTCCTAAAAAATACGGTCTGCGTCAGACTATCGGCGACACGCTCGGTATCGGCGGTATTATGCGCGCGCTTCGCACAATTCCCGTAATGAAGGATTTCGCTTCCGATATGGCTGAGGTATGTCCTGACGCGTTGTTCTTAAATTATGTTAATCCCATGGCTATGCTTACGGGTTATATGCTTCGCTATACTCCGATTGAAACAGTCGGACTCTGTCACAGCGTTCAGGTTTGTTCCGACGGGCTTCTCAATAAGCTTGATATGTCCGATAAATTAGAGGGGAGAAAGGAGCTTATAGCGGGTATTAACCATATGGCATGGCTTCTCGATATAAGAGATAAAAACGGCGTTGACCTCTATCCTGAAATTAAATCGAGGGTTGACGGCTATTTGGCTAAGCCCGACGCCGACGACAAGGTCAGGATGGAATATATTAAGAACTTCGGCTACTACTGTACCGAGTCGAGCGAGCATAACGCCGAGTACAATATGTTCTATATCAAGTCAAAATATCCCGAATTGATTGAAAAATACAATATCCCGCTTGACGAATATCCGCGCCGTTGTATTAATCAGATTGAGGGTTGGAAAAAGGAATACGCCGAAATGCTTGAAAAGGGCGTTATGGAGCATGAGCGTACGCTCGAATACGCTTCAAGGATAATGGAGGCGGTTGTTACGGGCGAGCCTTACGAAATCGGCGGAAATGTACTTAACACCAATTTCCTTATCTCGAATCTTCCCGAGGAGGCCTGCGTAGAGGTGCCCTGTCTTGTTGACGGCTACGGAATTCACCCGACAAGAGTCGGCGCTCTTCCCGTTCAGTGCGCGGCGATGAATATGACCAATATCAACGTTCAGCTTCTTACAATCGAAGCGGCTGTAACTCTTAAAAAGGACCATATTTATCAGGCGGCAATGCTTGACCCTCATACGGGAAGCGAGCTTGATATTGACACTATCAGAAAGATGGTCGACGACCTTATCGACGCTCACGGTGATTTTCTTCCGAAATATCATTGAAAGTAAAAAAATTAAGGACGTGTGTTTTCACACGTCCTTTTTCTTATTGTTGATTTTCTTTTTTATTGATTTTACTTGCCCGTTTTTCAAGCTTTGGCTCAATCGTTTCGTTATAGATTATAATAAAGATTGCGCCGAAGGGTACGGCGAGAAGAATTCCTATCATTCCCGCTATTTTTCCGCCGAGAAGAATAAGTATTAAGGTCCACAGAGCCGGAATTCCGAGCGAACCGCTGAAAAGCTTCGGCTTTATTACCATTCCGTCAATGCTCTGAAGAACACAGATGAAAACGAAAAAGATAATAGCCTTTACGGGACTTTCAAGAATTATAAAGAATATGCCGATTGCCGCGCCTATCATAGGTCCGAAGGTCGGTATAATGTTAGTAACGGCTACAACGGCGGCTATAAGCGGTGCATAGGGAGTTTTCGCTATAAGGGCGAAAATAAGAGTTGCTATGCCTACAATAAACGCGTCAAGCAAGGTACAGCCTATGTAGCGGATGAATACATTGTTACAGCGATTGAACAGCTTGTCGTGCTTTTCAATGTTGTCCGCCTTGAATAACGCATAACGTGTTTTTTTGACTACGCCTATAAGCGTGTCTTTAGCCATAAGGAAGCAGAAACCGAAAACAAGCCCAATGGCAAAATTTGAGATTCCGTTACCTATCTGACCGAGCTTTGAAAGAATTGTTTTTGAATTTGTTTTAACCGCTGTCAGAATCTGGTCCATAGAATTGTCAACCATATTCTGAATGTTTGACAGGTCGATTTTAATGTTATGCTTCTGAGCTGTAACCGAAAGAGTTTCTATAAGCGATTCTGCCTTTTGGGTGTAGGTTTTCCAGTTGGCTATGAGCTTTGAAACGCTTTGAGCAAGCGAGGGAACAAGTGCTACAAGAAGCAACGAAATAATAAGGATAAAGCAAACCGCCGCCATAATAACGCCGAAGAGGTGACGGGTCGTTTTTTTCTTTATTTTCTTAAACACCTTTTCCTCAAAGAATATCGCAACGGGATTGAAAAGATAGGCTACGATAATTCCTGTGACAATAGGCGAGATAATACCCCACACAAATGAAAACGCCTTTAAAAGCGAAGCAAAATTACAAAGCAGAACATAAAGAATTACCGCTATGCACGCTGCTGCGGTGTATTCAAAAAATTGCTTTGTAAATATCTTTTTAATCCGTTCCATTTACTTTTTCCTCCTGTGAGTTTTCCTTTTCAAGCCTGTCAAGGTTTTTATTGTGCTCAAGATTAATCCATACAAAGCTCAGTATCCACGAAAGGATAACCGCTATAAAAAAGTCGATTCGTCCGCCGGGGAAAAGTGTTACAAATCTGAAAAACGGCGGGAAATAAATTCTGAAATCAATAAAAATCCATTCAAGGATTATGAAAAATCTTGCTATCGGAACCGAAATTGTCACAGCCCAGCAAAGACAGGCAATCTGGGGACCCCAGTATTTCGGCCATTTTAAACCGGCATAGCTTTTAATGTCGGGGTCACCGTAGGTGATGTCGTTGATATATCTCTTTATATCAGTTTCGGGCGATGAGAGCGGCTTGTATTTAATATGGGCGTAATAAGCCATAAGAATAAGACCCGAGGTTATAAAAATATTAATCGCTATTAAAGCCGGCCACCCGAGACCGAGCTCGGTTATGAGCGGATTTCCCTCCATTGAAAGGGTGGGGGTGCCGAGATACGTAAGCCCGAGGTCAAGAACGGCGGCTAAAATATTTGAAAGTGAAACGAGAAAAAAGTATTTTTTATTATTCATTTACATCCTCTTTTTTTATTTCGGATTGTTTTTATTATTATCTGTGTTTAAATTCTTATTATATTTGTTGCAACTACCTTTTTATTTTACAATGTAAAAGCCGAACTTGCAATATTTTTCTTGCAGATTATATATAATGTTGATATAATATAATAAATAATTATGTTTTTATTTCACGGAGGAAAAGAATATGTGCGGAATAGTAGGTTATATCGGCGGGCAGAACAGCGTTGACGTTTTGCTTGACGGACTGCACAAGCTTGAATACAGGGGATACGACTCGGCTGGCGTAGCCGTTGTTGAGAATAAAGGAATAAAGGTGGTTAAGGCGAAGGGCAGGCTTTCTTTCCTTGAAGAAAAGCTTGAAAAAGAGGGAAAGCCAAAGGGCTTTTGCGGTATAGCTCATACACGTTGGGCTACCCACGGCGAGCCGTCGGACGTAAACTCTCATCCCCATTCGTCCGATAATCTTTCCGTTGTCCATAACGGAATTATCGAAAATTACGCCGAACTGAAAACGAAGCTTCAGGCAAAGGGTTATGAATTCGTTTCAAAAACCGATACCGAGGTGCTTGCGCTTCTTCTCGATTTTTATTACAACGGCGACCCGTTTGAAGCAATAAGTAAAACAATTCACGCCGTTAAAGGCTCTTACGCTATGGGAATTATCTTCAAGGATGAACCCGACACGATTTACGCCGTAAGAAAGGACAGCCCGCTTATCATCGGTCTCGGCGATGACGAAAACCTTATCGCTTCGGATATTCCGGCGATTTTAAGCTATACTAAAGATTACATCCTGCTTGACGAAAATATCGTCGCAAAGGTTGAAAAGGACAGCGTTAAGCTCTATAACTCGGACAGAGAAGAAATTGAATATGAAGTTAAAACTGCTCAGTGGGATATTGAAGCGGCTCAGAAGGGCGGCTATCCTCACTTTATGCTTAAAGAGATTTTTGAGCAGCCCGCCGCCTTTGCCGCAACGGTAATGCCAAGGCTCGACAAAAATCTTCCGTCCTTTGTTTCGTCCGATATTCCCGACGATTTATTCAAAAACATCAACAGGGTTTATTTTGTAGCCTGCGGAACGGCTATGCACGCGGGACTTATCGGCAAGTATTCCTTTGAAAAAATTGCGAAAATTCCGTGTGAGGTTGATATAGCTTCGGAATTCCGCTATGACGAACCGATGCTTAATAAGAACGACCTTGTAGTTATTATTTCCCAGTCCGGCGAAACGGCTGACTCGTTAGCTGCTTTAAGACTCGCTAAGGAAAAGGGAGTAAAAACTCTCGGCGTTGTTAACGTAATCGGCTCTTCAATTGCCCGTGAGTCCGACTATGTTATTCATACGGGCGCAGGCCCCGAAATCGCTGTTGCTTCTACGAAGGCATATACAGTTCAGCTCGCTATTATGTATCTTCTTGCTCTGAGGGCTGCTCTTGTTAACGGCGCCCTTTCGGAAAACGAGGTTAAGGAATACTGTAAGGAGCTTAAAATGCTTCCCGATAAAATGCAGAAAATTCTTGACAGAGCAGAAGAAATTAAGAAAATCGCCTACACTCTTCAGAACGCCGATAATATGTTCTTTATCGGCAGGGGAGTTGACTATGCGGTTTCGTGCGAGGGAAGTCTTAAGTTGAAAGAAATTTCCTATATTCATTCCGAAAGCTACGCTGCGGGCGAGCTTAAGCACGGCACAATTTCGCTTATTGAAGAAAACACGCCTGTTGTTGCCGTTGCAACTCAGGAGCATCTTTTCCTTAAAACTATAAGTAATATCAAAGAAACAGTTACAAGAGGCGCAAAGGCTCTCGCAATTTACAGCGAAAACCTTGAATTGCCGAGTGAACTTGCGGCGGATACGTTTGAGCTTCCCGTTACAAATAAATGCTTTACTCCGTCGCTTTCCGTTCTACCGCTTCAGCTTCTTGCATACTACACCGCAGTTCTCAGAGGCTGTGATGTCGATAAGCCGAGAAATCTCGCTAAAAGCGTTACTGTTGAGTGATTGTTATGAAAAAATCATTTAAACCGAAAATCAGTAAGCTGTTCATTTTCGCCGTTACCTTTTTCACTATTGTAATGGTGCTGATGTTCCACGCTTATTCGGTTAAAAAAATACCGTTGTTCTTACTGTTCGGCGTTGTATTTTTAATAGTTGACGCGCTTTACCTTTTCCCGAATATCTTTTACACGAGATATACCTTTGAAGAACAGTATCTTGTAATCCGCGAATGGCCGTTCAAGTTTACAAGGGTTTTCTATGAGGACGTTGTAGGCTTTGACGACGCCGACAAAACCGATAAGGTTAAAAACGCCGCTATGTCTTTCAGCACCGTTTCAATCGGCTATTATGACGATGATGATGTAAAAAGATATATCGAGGTTTCGCCTGCGGATTATGAAATGTTCCTGCTCGTTCTTAGCAGCCGTGTTAAAAACTTTTCGGATGCCGAAAAACTCCGTGTCGAGCGTATCGCCAGAGCCAAGGACGAAAAGCATAAAAGACGTCAGAAATATCTTGAAAGAATTGAAGAGGAAAAGAAGCTTGAGCAGGAGAAAATCAGGGTTATTAAAGTCAGCGGGCTTGTTAAAGAAAAGGGGTTCAGCGTAATCAGTGGCGAATAATAACGTCTTTGAAAGAATTTACGGGGTTGTAAAGCAAATTCCTCTCGGAAAGGTTGCAACCTACGGTCAGGTTGCGCTTCTTGCGGGTAACCCGAGATGGTCAAGGGTTGTCGGCTATGCGCTTCACGTTAATCCCGACCCGTCGGTTATAAAATGTCACAGGGTTGTCAACAGAAACGGCGAAACGTCAAAGGCGTTTGCGTTCGGCGGCGAGGATATGCAGAGAATGCTTCTCGAAAGCGAGGGGATTGAATTCCTTCCCGACGGAAGAGTTAATCTCGAAAAACACTTATGGAAACCTTAATAAACATCTGTTTAATACAGTCACATTCCGTGGCTGTATTTTTTATTGAAAAAATATAAAAAATCGTCAAAAAATATTTGATTTTTATAAATTATATTGTATAATAAACTTAATAATATCTAAAATTGGGTTTTATATTTATTTTTGAAAGGGTGAGAGATGGTTTTGGCGTCTAAGTATACGGTCTCACTGAAAAAACTTATGTCGGCGTGCGCGCTTGACGAACTGTATTTGCCCCGTCCCGCCGAGGAAATTGAAATTACCTCAAAGGATGTAAGCCGCCCGGGGCTGCTTCTTGCGGGCAGGGATGACTATTTCGACCGTGAGCGTGTTCAGTTCCTCGGAATTGCCGAAATTGAATATATGCGTACTCTCGGCGACGAAGGCTTCTATGAAAGCGCCAACAGGCTGTTTTCTTCCAGACCGCCTGTTGTAATCTGCACAAGGGCTTTGGTTCCGCCGCCTGCGCTTTTTGAACTGGCGAGAAAATATGAGGTTCCCTTTGTTTTAAGTCACGATTCAACCTCGGCTTGTATGTCCTATGTCATAGGCTTCCTCGGAACCGAGCTTGCCGAAAGGATAACCCGCCACGGCGTTATGGTTGAGGTTTACGGCGAGGGTGTTCTCATAATCGGCGAAAGCGGGGTCGGTAAAAGCGAAACTGCGGTTGAGCTTATAAAGAGGGGACACCGTCTTATAGCCGACGACGCGGTTGAAATAAGAAAGGTTTCAAATAAGACCCTTGTCGGCTCGGCGCCCGAAAACATACGCCATTTTATTGAACTGCGAGGCGTCGGAGTAATAAATGCGCGTGAGATTTTCGGCGTAGGCGCCGTTAAACTGACCCAGAGAATCAATATGGTAATCCAGCTTGAACACTGGAATCCTGATAAGGTTTATGACAGAATGGGGCTTGACAATCAGTTCGTAAGCATTATGGATGTTAAAGTTCCCATCACCGTCGTTCCCGTTCAGCCGGGACGAAACCTCGCTATAATAATTGAAACGGCGGCTATGAATAACCGTCAGAAGCAATTGGGCTTCAACGCCGCTTCACAGCTTCTTGAACAACTCGGCATGGAACAGGAAAAACCTGAGGAAACCGAGTTTAATATGTGGGCAGATTATTAATTTCAAAAATATATTTTGGAGGGTATTATGTTTAGAATAGGTGTTAATATTGCAAGCGATAAAATAAAGGCTGCAGTTGTTGACGAATATTTCAGAATTATCGGCAGAGGCGAAAGTGAAAAGAAATCAAAGCGTACTGCCGACGAGCTTGAAAGCGACGTTACAGCTGTAATCAATCACGCTATGGCTGACGCAAGAATAGACAGCGACTATATTCTTTCAATCGGTATTGCTACTCCCGGAACTGTCGATAAGGGCTCGGGAATTGTTGAACACGCAAGCAACTTCGATTTTGAGCTTGTTCCGTTGAGAGATATGCTCTGGAAGAGCTTCGACAAGCCGATTTATCTTGAAAACGACGCTAACTGTCTGGCTCTCGGCGAATATAAGGCGGGCGTCGGCTCAAGAGGCGACTGCCTTATGGCTGTAACCATCAATAAGGGCGTCGGCGGCGGAATTATTCTTGACGGAAAAATTCTCGGCGGCTGTAACGGAACAGCGGGCGAGGTCGGACACATGGTAATTAACGTCGACGGCGAGCAGTGCACCTGCGGAAGACGCGGCTGTTTTGAAACCTACGCTTCAATAAGGGCTCTTGTTGACGGCGTTAAGAAAGAGCTTGAAAACGATAAATCGTCAATGCTCTGGGGAATGATTGACAACAACCTCGATAACCTCAACGAAAAGCATGTCTATGAAGCTATAGGTCTCGGCGACGAGCTTGCAAATAAGGTCTTTGAAAAATACGTTTACTATCTTTCAGTCGGAATGACAAATATTGTTAATATTTTCCAGCCTTCAACGCTTGTTATCGGCGGCGATATCTGTACTCTCGGCAACACTCTTCTCAATCCTATCAGAAGAATGGTTGAGGAACAGCGCTTCAGCGTTCATTCGTTCTGGCAGACGGATATCTGCCTTTCCGGTTCAGGCTCGGATATGACTCTTATAGGTGCGGCGCTTCTTGATGAATAAAATGAAATCACTTGAAACTATTCTGAACGAAGCCGAAAAAAACGGCTGTGTTGTAAAAAGAGACGTCCTTTTATCCGATTACACTACGTTCCGCACAGGCGGAAAAATCAATGCTGTTGTTTCGCCCTGCGACGAAATTTCTGCCCTGCTTTTTTTGAAGAATTGCAAGGAGAACGGCGTCAGATTTCTTATTCTCGGAAACGGGAGTAACGTTCTCGCTTCGGATAACGGCTTTGACGGCGTTGCAATTCGTCTTACGGGGAATATGAATAAAATCGAAAATCTCGGCAACGGTATAATCAAGGCTCAGGCAGGCGCTACCCTCGCTTCTCTTTGCAGGTTTGCGCTTGAACACTCGCTTTCGGGGCTTGAATTTGCTTACGGTATTCCGGGAACAGTAGGCGGCGCCGTGTTTATGAATGCGGGCGCTTACGGCGGCGAGATGAAGGACGTTCTTGAAAACGCAGGTCATATTGACTTAACCGAAATGACCTTCGGCGAATATGATAAAACCTCGCTTGATTTATCATATCGCCACAGCGCTTATTCAAACGGCGGCTACCTTATTCTTAACGCCTGCTTTAAGCTTGAAAATGGCGATAAGAATGAAATTAAGGCTAAAATGGACGATTTTCTTCAAAGGCGAACTGACAAACAACCGCTTGATTTGCCTTCGGCGGGAAGCACCTTCAAGCGTCCCGAGGGGAACTTTGCGGGCGCGTTGATTGAACAGTGCAACCTTAAGGGCTATACAATCGGTGGGGCGCAGGTAAGCGCCAAGCACGCGGGCTTTATTGTCAATATCGGCGGCGCAACCTCGTCTGATATTCTTTCGCTTATAGATTATGTTAAGAAAACTGTTAAGGAAAACAAAGGAGTTGACCTTGAACCCGAGGTCAGAATTTTAGAGGACTGATTTATGGAATTATTAATTGTAACCGGTATGTCGGGCGCGGGTAAATCACGCGTAGCGGATGTCCTTGAGGATATCGGCTTTTTCTGCGTTGATAATATGCCGCCGAAGCTTCTTCCGACATTCACCCAGATTTTAATGCAGTCAAGAGAGGAGAGAAGCCGAATTGCGATTGTTGTTGACGCAAGGCTCGGCGGCTCTTTCAACGACCTTTTTGACGTTCTCGGCGAATTGAAATCAATGGATTGCAATTATAAAATTCTTTTTGTTGACGCTGATAACGATGTTCTTCTTCATCGCTATCAGGAAACAAGGCGTAAGCACCCGCTTTCCGATAAATACGGCTATGAAACAAGCGAGGCTATCGCAAAGGAACGAGAAATACTTCTTCCCGCAAGAACGGCGGCGGATTTTCTTGTCGATACCTCCCAGATGACTACCGCTACTCTTAAGAGCAGAATTGCGGGTATGTTTTTGACCGACGCTGTAAAAAGCCTTAAAATCAGTTGTTGCTCGTTCGGCTTCAAGTACGGAATACCGAAGGAAAGCGACCTTGTTTTTGATGTCCGCTGTCTTCCGAATCCGTTTTATGTTCCGGAGCTTAAGGAGCATACCGGCCTTGAAGCGCCCGTAAGGGATTATGTAATGAAATTTGACCAGTCAAAAAATCTTGTTCCGAAGCTTTTTGACTTAGTCGACTACCTTGTTCCTCTTTACCGTGAAGAGGGGAAGAGTCAGCTGACTATTGCTGTCGGCTGTACGGGCGGCAAGCACCGTTCGGTAGTTTTCGCCGAGCTTCTTTATGACCACCTCAATTCTCGGGGCGATACCTGCAACGTTTTCCACAGGGATATAAACAGATAAAATGTCTTTTTCAACCGATGTAAAAAATGAATTATTAGGCGTTGAAAACAACTCTGAGTGTTGTGATAAAGCGCAGATTTACGGGCTTTTGCTTTTCGGCAAGAGCTTTTCTGCGTCCGAAATTTCAATTTCTTTGGAGAATAAGGCTGTCGCTTCTTACTATAAGAAGGTTCTTGATAACTATGCGGGCGGTTCGTTTGCAATAAAAAGCTCGTCTGCGGAAAAGGTTAAAATAAGAACGAGCAGTAAGTCGGCGGCTAAAAATATGTATGAGTTTTTCGGCTATTCCGAAAAGGACAGGTCGCTTCGTATTAACTGGGCGAATTTCACCTGCGAAAGCTGTTATGTGGCTTTTCTTCGCGGGAGCTTTCTTTCCTGCGGAACAATCACCACGCCTGACAAGGGTTATCACCTTGAGTTTACCGTTCCGTATTTAAATCTTTGCCGTGATTTCAAAAGGGTGTTTTCCGAGCTCGGATTTGAGCCTAAACAGATTACCCGAAACGGCTATTATATTCTTTATTTCAAGGACAGCGAAGCGATTGAGGATTTGCTTACCATTATGGGCGCCGTCAATTCCTCGCTTGAACTGATGAGCGTTAAGGTTTATAAGGATGTTCGCAATAATATAAACAGACGAACTAATTTTGAAACCGCAAACCTTGACAGAATTATTAACGCCGAAGCGCTTCAGAAGGACGCGATAAAGAAAATTCAAAAGAAGGCGGGGCTTAATTCTCTTCCCGCAGAGCTTCGTCAGGTCGCATTGTTAAGGCTTGAAAACGACGGGCTTTCTTTAAGGGAGCTCGGCGAAATGTGCGACCCTCCGCTGTCACGCTCGGGAGTAAACCACAGGCTTAAAAAAATAGTCGAATTTGCAGACGATATTAAATAAGGCTGTCAAAAAAGACAGCCTTATTTATTTTTTTGTCCTAATAATAGTACTGCAAACACAAATTGTGCCGAAAAATAGTCAAAAAAACTTGACTAAAACGCAAGATATAGTGTATTATATAGAGTGGTTTTACAGCGAGTAAAAAATTTAGCACAAGGACGGTAATCAAATGGCTAAAAAGCAGGCCTACAATAACGAAAGTATTACCCAGCTCAAGGGCGCTGACAGAGTCAGAAAACGTCCCGCCGTTATTTTCGGCTCGGACGGCATCGAGGGCTGTGAACATTCTATATTTGAAATTCTTTCAAACTCAATCGACGAAGCCCGTTCGGGCTACGGCGACAAAATAATTGTCACCCGTTTTCTCGATAATTCGGTTGAAATTCAGGACTTCGGCAGAGGTATTCCCGTTGACTGGAATAATAATGAAAAAGAATATAACTGGAAACTGCTCTTCTGCGAATTATATGCGGGCGGTAAATACGGCGAAGAGGATAACTATGAATTCTCATTGGGTCTTAACGGCTTAGGCCTTGCCGCTACCCAGTACGCTTCGGAATATATGGACGCCGAAATCCATACGGGCGGTTACAAATACAATCTTCATTTTGAGCACGGCGAGCCTGTGGGCGATATGCTCAGGGAAGAGTATAAAAAGCGTGATACGGGCACAAGAATTAAATGGAAACCCGATTTGCAGGTCTTTACCGATATTAGCATCAGTCTTGAATACTATCAGGATATTTTAAAACGTCAGGCTGTAGTTAATGCGGGCGTCAGTTTTATTCTTAAAAACCAGGTGACCGCTTCCCAGTTTGAAACCTTTGAATACTGCTATGAAAACGGTATTGTTCAGTATGTAAACGAGCTTGTCGGCGACAGCGCTTTTTCCTCCGTCCAGTTCTGGCAGACGGAAAGAACGGGCAGGGATAGGGCGGACACTCCCGACTATAATGTAAAAATAAACGCCGCAGTCTGTTTTTCAAACAAGGTTCAGCTTAAGGAATACTACCATAATTCAAGCTATCTTGAACACGGCGGCGCTCCCGAAAAGGCTGTGCGTTCTGCCTTTGTTTCCCAGATTGACGCTTATTTAAAGGCTAATAACCGCTATCTTAAAACTGACCCGAAAATCAATATTCAGGATATTGAGGATTGCCTTGTAGTCGTTATTTCCTCGTTTTCAACAAGGACTTCGTATGAAAACCAGACTAAAAAGGCGATTACAAATAAGTTTATTCAGGAGGCTATGACAGAGTTTTTCCGTCATTCCCTTGAGGTTTATTTTATTGAAAACCCGCTTGAAGCCGAAAAGATAGCGAACCAGGTGCTTGTTAACCTGCGTTCGAGAGTTAAGGCTGAAAGCACGAGGCTCAATATCAAAAAGACCCTCGCTTCATCAAACGATATGACAAACAGGGTTGAAAAGTTTGTTGACTGTCGAAGCAAGGATGTAAACGAGCGTGAAATATTTATAGTTGAGGGTGACTCGGCTCTTGGCGCCTGTAAACAGGCGAGGGACAGCTCGTTCCAGGCTGTAATTCCCGTAAGGGGTAAAATTCTCAACTGCCTGAAGAGCGAATACGATAAGATTTTCAAAAGCGAAATCATAACCGACCTTATTAAGGTTCTCGGTTGCGGCGTTGAGGTAAACTCAAAGTCAAATAAAAACCTTTCTTCGTTCAATCTCGATAATCTCAGATGGAACAAGGTTATTATCTGTACCGATGCCGATGTCGACGGCTTCCAGATTAGAACCCTTATTCTCACTATGATTTACAGGCTTATGCCGACCCTTATCTATGAGGGCAAGGTCTTTATAGCCGAATCTCCGCTTTATGAAATTACCTCAGGCGACAAGACGTGGTTCGCCTATAACGAGGTTGAAAAGCAGCAGGCGCTTGAAGAAATCGGCGATAAAAAATATACTATCCAGCGTTCAAAGGGACTCGGTGAAAATGACGCCGATATGATGTGGCTGACAACAATGAATCCCAAAACAAGACGACTTATTAAAATTGAAGCCAGAGAAAATCCCGACTATATTGCAGATACCTTTGACCTGCTTCTCGGTGACAACCTTGTCGGAAGAAAAGAGCATATAGCAGATAACGGCTATATGTATGTTGATTTAGCGGATATTTCGTAACAGAGGAAAGATAAAATGCCAAGAAAAAGTAAGAAAACCGAAGAAATAAAACACGACGAGGCTCCGTCAAACGCTGTGATTTTAGGCGCGGGCGAGGTTGTTGACCAGCCTATTACCGAAACGCTTGAAACCAACTATATGCCCTATGCGATGAGCGTTATTATGTCGCGGGCGATTCCCGAAATTGACGGTTTTAAGCCCTCTCACAGAAAGCTCCTTTATACTATGTATAAAATGGGCTTGCTCAACGGCGCGAGAATCAAGAGCGCAAATATCGTCGGCAGAACAATGCAGCTTAACCCCCACGGCGACGCGGCGATTTATGAAACAATGGTACGTCTTTCAAAGGGCAACGAAACCCTTTTGCACCCCTATGTTGACAGTAAGGGTAACTTCGGTAAGGCGTATTCGAGAAATATGGCTTTTGCGGCGTCAAGGTACACCGAGGCGAAGCTTGAAGCGATTTCAAACGAGCTTTTCAGAGATATTGACAAGGACACGGTTGATTTTGTCGATAACTATGACGCTTCAATGCTTGAGCCTACGCTTTTGCCTGTTACGTTCCCGTCCGTTCTCGTAAACGCCAACACGGGTATTGCTGTAGGTATGGCTTCTTCAATTTGTTCTTTCAATCTTGAAGAGGTTTGCGAAACGACAATAGAATTAATTAAAAATGACGAGCATATTATAGCCGACACTTTAAAGGCTCCCGATTTTATCGGCGGCGGACTTCTCATTTATAACCGTGAGGAAATGGAAGAGATTTACCGCACGGGCAGGGGAGGCTTTAAGGTAAGGGCAAGGTACAGCTATGATAAATCAAATAACTGTATTGATATTACCGAAATTCCGCCTACGACTACAACCGAAATTATTATTGATAAGATAATTGAAAAGGTTAAGTCAGGCTCGATTAAGGAAATCAGCGATATCAGGGATGAAACGGATAAGAGGGGTCTTAAAATTACAATTGACCTCAAGCGCGGCACCGACCCGGACAAGCTTATGAATAAGCTTTATAAAATGACGTCCCTTGAAGATACGTTTTCGTGTAACTTTAACGTCCTTGTCGCTTCCGTGCCGAGAGTTATGGGCGTTAAGGAGCTTCTTACCGAGTGGATTGCTTTCCGTACCGAGTGCGTCAACAGAAGAGTTTATTTTGAACTCACCAAGGCTAAGGACAGGCTCCATCTCTTAGAGGGCTTGCAGAAAATCCTTCTCGATATTGACAAGGCGATAAAGATTATCCGTCAGACTGACGAGGAAAGCGAAGTCGTTCCCAACTTGATGATAGGTTTCGGCATTGACAGGATTCAGGCTGAATACGTAGCCGAAATCAAGCTCCGTCACCTCAACCGTGAGTATATTCTCAAGCGGACAAAGGATATTGAACAGCTTCGTGAAAGCATTGAGGATATGGAGAATATTCTCTCCTCAAAATCAAGAGTAAAAAAGATAATTATTTCCGAGCTTCAGGAGGTTGCCAAAAAGTACGGCAAGCCCCGTCGCACAGAAATTATTTACGCTGCCGACATAGTTGAGGAGCAGGTTGTCGAGGAGATTCCCGACTACGCCGTAAATCTCTTCTTCACTAAAGAGGGTTACTTTAAAAAGATTACACCGCTTTCACTTCGTATGGGCGGCGAGCAGAAGCTAAAAGAGGGAGACAGTATACTCACGACTGTTGAAACAACAAATGCAGTTGAGCTTCTTTTCTGGACAAATCAGTATCAGGTTTACAAGTCGAGGGCGAGCGAGTTTGACGACGCAAAGGCTTCCGTTCTCGGCGATTATGTAGCCTCAAAGCTTTCAATGGATAAGGATGAAACCGCGAGATTTATGTCCGTTATTCCCGAATATAAGGGCTATATGATATTTGTATTTGAAAACGGCAAGGTTGCTAAGGTTGATATCTCCTGCTATGAAACAAAGAATAACCGTAAAAAGCTT
This sequence comes from Oscillospiraceae bacterium, assembly GCA_015066565.1. Lineage (GTDB taxonomy): Bacteria > Bacillota > Clostridia > Oscillospirales > Acutalibacteraceae > Fimenecus. The sequence continues at coordinate 486,275 of SVOB01000002.1, forward strand.
ATTAAGGCTTTTTCGGATGCGAGCGAGCTTGTCAATGCGATTTATATTAAAGAAGATTGTGAAATCGTAATAAAGAGCAGTTCGGGAAGATACCTTCTTCTTAATACCGGCGCCGTTTCACCGAAAACCACGAAGAACACCCTTGGAGTAAGAGTTATGACTCTTAAAAAAGGACACAGGGTTGTTTCGGCTGAACTTTATACGGAAAACCGCTTCGCCAAACCCTCAAGATACAGAACTAAGAACCTTCCCGCCGCAGGCGCAACTCTTTCGTCAGAGGATGAGGGCGAACAGGTTCAGCTTTCGCTTTAAAAACAAATACGTCCGTGTTATAACAACACGGACGTACAGACGGTTCTCTGTTTTATCAGAGGCAAACGCATATATTTATTACCGCCTGCAAGTATATATTTTCCCATGTATTCGGATACATTCAAGGAAGTTTTTGTAAAAAGGCTTTAATAAAATAAAAAAAGGCTTGCATTTTCCCATTACTTGTGTTAAAATCTTCAAGCGTTAAAAAATGACGTATTTTTAAAGGAGGTCATCACTTATGACACCATATGAGATTATATTGGGTGTTTTGCTTATAATCGTTTGTATCGCACTTACTGTTATTGTTATGATTCAGGAAGAATCTCAGTCAGGTCTTTCAGGTGCTATCGCAGGCGGAAGCAGCGACACATTCTATGGTAAGAATAAGGGCAGAACATCAGAAGCGAAAATCAAGAAGCTCACAAAGATTCTTGCTATCGTTTTCCTTGTTTTATCTCTTGCAACGGTTCTTATACTCCTTTTCTTAAAGAAATAATTTAAAAGGCTGGTTTCAGCCTTTTTATACGAGCCATTAGCTCAGTTGGCAGAGCACTTGACTTTTAATCAAGGTGTCCGGAGTTCGAATCTCCGATGGCTCATAAATAAAACCCCGTCAAACGACGGGGTTTTATTTTTTGAAAGAAGTACAAGGAATTTAGAACGGCAACAGTCCATGTCGAGCGGTTTGCCGCAAGGCAGAGCGAGACGGACAATAAAATAGGATATTTTGCGAAGCAAAACCGCGTGCCGTAGGCACGCCGAGTCTTCGATGGCTCATAAATAAAACCCCGTCAAAACGACGGGGCTTTATTTTTTTGAAAGTAGTACAAGGAATTTAGAACGACAATAGTCCATCTTGAGATGGTTCACCGCAGGCGGAGTCGTAAGGGACATATAACAGGAATAATTTGCAAAGCAAAAATGCGGTTGAAAGTCAGTATAAATTTTACATAATTATTTTTCAAAAAATATACTCAGTTGTTTTTTGCCAATTGAACCGAAAGTGGAGTTGAAATACAATGTTATTTTTAACTTTGCTATTGATTTTAGAATGGATTTTTGTCATTATTAAGACAGAATATTTTTTTTGGAGTAAAGTATGGATAAGTTATATCTCAATCAACAGCGTATACTTGAGTTTAATAAAAAGTTGAAAAAGCGTATTTTTATATCTGCTGTTATTGTATTAATCATTGTTTCCGCTTTGTTCAAAATTTTTTATCCTGGAGATTTTTATTTTAACTTCAGTGAAAAGGAATTGTCATACGAAGTATGGACAAGGTACAAATCGTACAGTTTCAGTTCTATGACAAAGGAACAAAAGGAACAGTATGCTAAGGAATATATGCTTGATAAATACGGTGTTGATGTAAACGCCGAATATAAAGTGCCGACAGGTACTAGTTTCAGCCGGCTTTATCCTTATGTTAAGATTTCTTCCAAGAATTCTGATGACCCATTTGAAATATATCACGTTTTCTTTAAAGGTAACGGAAAAATATGCGATGACTATTATCTTTATAATATCCAGGATTTTGTTACTGAAAAGGTTAAGCAGGTCACAGAGGATTTGCCTTACGAATGTGTTGTAATAACTCATACTTATAATTACAGTCCGTATTATCCTACATACAGGATGAAGCGGTTGGCAAAAAACGAACAGATGAAGTTTTTGAAATTAAAAAAGACGATTACAAGAATTGACTATATTTTTTCAACTGATTGCGTTGAACATAAGGATGAATTATGTAAAATGCTTGAAGATAAAACATCTTTTATGAATGCGGACGGAAACTTGTATTTTGTGGACGGGGATATTCATAAGGTGGAATTTTCATCCCTTAAACCGGAAATGCTTTTGGCATTTTATTAAACAATAGAGGTTTCGAAAAGGAGAATACAATGGATAAAAATGAGTTTTCCGAAAGATTATATAAAATGCGAACCGATAAGGGCTTATCGCAAAAGGAACTGGGCGATTTGCTCGGCGTATCTAACAAGGCGATTTCAAAGTGGGAAAACGGCGAAGCTATGCCTAAAACCGAAACAATGCTTAAGCTTGCCGAAATAATGAACATTGACGGAAACGAGCTTTTGGGAATTTCTTTCGTAAATGAGGCGGACAAAAGCTATGAAAAGGAAATTAACAGACTTAAAATCGAAAATATTGCGCTGAAAAATAAAATTGATAACCAGTCAAAACAGAAAAGGCGTTATCTTATTACTTTAAGTATTATCTTTGCTGTTGTAATTGCTTCGGCGGTTCTTGTTCTCTCACTTTCGGGGCATAATGACGGAAAAAAGGAGGATATATCGTGCGCAGGACAGAATGGCACGGAAATTGTTTTTAGTAACAGTAGTTTCATTCCCTGCGACAAAACTGAAAATGCGTTGCTTGTATTTAATAAAGACATGTTTCCGATGAATGAGACAAAAAAGGCAGCCTTTGTTTTCCCCGATAAGACCGAGAAATCGGTCAATGTTGACTGCTCGTCGGACATAAAGCTTATCAGATTGCGCGTTGAGCAAGGAGATTTTTATTATATAGACAAAAATGTTTCGTTATCTTTTTCATTGGAAAACATAAGCTCTGTTTATATTCGTAACGGTTCAATTGCAAACAATCCATATTACAGTGACTCGGATTATACGCGCCTGCTTTATAGCGGAACGGAAGAGTCGGATGAAAAGATAAAGGTCCTTTGCGAATATCTGAATAATCTTCCTGACCCGATTGACAAACATATTACTGAGCTTTTCCTTGGAAGAAACGGAAAAACAGTAAAGATAAACTATAATAATGATTATTCCTTAGGGCTTGAAACAGGAGAATTCTTTGAGGATAAGGAAAACAATCTGTACTTTTACAGCTATGCTGACGGTTTAGCGTATGAAGCAGGAAAGGAGCTGAGTGAAATTGTCAACCGATAAGACTAAATTGCTAAATTCCCTTATTGAGCAACAACAGTTATTGACTGAACAGTTGCTTGAACAGACAAAGGAACTGGAAAATACCGATATTTTTTCACAGAATGAAAAGTTGTCAACGGCTCTTGAGGAGTCTGACGAAAAAATAAAAGAACTCAAAAATGAAAATGAACAGCTTAAAGCGCAACTTTCAACAACAAAGCAGGCGCTTTTCAATAAAATGGCAAATGAAAAGCTTAACGCTTTTCTCAATACCCAGAAAAGAATTGACGAGTTGTACTATATCCAAACAAATAACCTTTCAAGCAGGTTGAAAAACTATGAAACTTACTGCTCACAGAATATTGCACAGGCAATTTTGCAAATTGACTCGTATGCGTCGGAGCAGTTCGGTGATATCAGACAAAAACTTGAACAGCTAAATACAGAGCTTGAAAAAAGGATAAAAACTGTTCAGGATTACTACTCCGAACAGCTTCAGTCCTCACTCGACAAAAACGGAGCTTTAGGTTCCAACCTGAAAAATGAACCTTTACAGAATATTGAAAAGCAGAGCGCTCTTAAACAAAAAAGCTTTGAGTCGTTTGTGGGTCTTAATATTCTTAGTAAGGCAGGAATACTTTTGTTCCTTATCGGTATAGTAATGCTCGGAAGATATACCTATATTCATCTTTCCGATATTTTTAAGGAAGGAATGATTTTTCTGCTCGGAGCTTTGCTTATAGGTGTAGGCGAAGTGTTTTTCAAAAAGGAAAAATCCGGTTTTTCAACCGTACTTATAAGCGGAGGTATATCCGTATTGTATGCATCGGCGGCTACAGGATATTTCGCATTTTCACTCTATTCGTCAAGAATAACTTTTTTAATTTGCGTTGCTATAACTGCTCTTGCAATTGTTCTGTCAAATCAGGTTAAAAGTCAGATTGTATGCGCTTTCGGGGCTGTCGGCGGATATCTTCCGGTGGTTGTTTCGTATATGATAAGTTTTGGCAAGGCGGCATCGGATATTTCTTTTATGCCTGTTTCCTGCATTTGGTTTACACTTCTTGCGGTAGTTGTTTTTGTGATGAGTTATAACAAAAAATGGCACATTGCAAGATATACGGGTTATGCTCTTCACCTTATTTCTGTCGGCGGAGTTGCTTCCTGCGCATGGGCTGTAAAAGATTTAAACGGCTATTCTTACGCTTTGCCTCTGGCTGCGGTTTTTTCGGCTGTTTCTTTTTTGATTTATCTTTTGAATCCGTCATATATGATTTTCAGAAAAAAGCCGCTCGCCGTGCATGATAATATTCTTCTTTCTCTTAACACGGTCAGCGGAGCGGTCTCTCTGGCTTTTTGCGTGAGAAATTGTTTCTATCGTCACGGCCAGGTCGCCGACAGAGCTGTCGGTGTGGTTTTTCTTATTATGACGCTTATATATGCGGCTTTGGTTGTGAACTGTATTAAGGATAAAAAACAGAATACTTCGTTCACTCTAAATATTACCACATTCTCATCCCTTGTGTTTTCAATGTTAGTTATACCTTTCCTCTTCGGACTTGATTATGCCGTTATAGCATGGGCGCTTGAGGGAGTTGCAATTGCGTATGTCAGTATTGATAAAAAGCTTACATACAGTGAATATGCAGGGTTACTGTGTATGCTCATAGCAGCCGTTTTATATCGTTTGAAGGCAGATAGCTATGAACCGGTTTTATCGGTCATAAGTTTTGCCACGGTTGTATTTTCGTTCTGGATTTATGTAGTTAGGGGACTTTCAGAGAAAAAGAATAATAATCTTTATATACTTCTTGAAATTCTTAACGGAATTGCCTCTGTTCTGCTTTTGAATCATATTACCGATACTATTCTAAATGCCGATTTTGTTACTATATATAGCCGCTTTACAGAAAACGCGCTAACATTATTGTTCGGGTTAAGTATTGCTTGGATAGTGAGAAAAGGAGTTTTGAAAAACAGGTATTCACTTTTGGCAAGCGATATTGCGTCTTTATTGCTGGTAATAGGTGTGCTCATTTCAAATTTTGCAAACTATAACGACGTTTACGATTTCTACAGTTCGCCGATATCGGATTCTTATATTTCTTTTGTTAATCTTGTTTTATTGATTATAGTCACGGTCGGAGCAGAGTTCTTTTTCTCAATTTGCGCTGCGCATTTTATAAATTCTTTTCACGCGCCTGCCTGGTTGTACGTCATTGTTGTTTCGGCTTCTTCTCTGATTATAATAACCGAAACTTTGATAGAACAGTTTGCGCTTCCGTTTACAAGTGTGATAATAAGCGCTGTGTATATTGCTGTTGCTTGCGTGCTTCTGATAATCGGCTTTAAAAAGGGGTATACCGTCGTGCGTTCCGGAGGTCTTGTGCTTATTCTTGCGGCGTTTGCCAAGCTCTGTTTTGTTGATACGGCAAAACTTGATTCGGGATGGAAAATAGCCTCATATTTTGCGTTCGGAGCGATTCTCATAACCGTTTCATACTTCTATCAGCGTTTTGCAAAAAAGCTTGAAGCAAATGCAGCTGAACTCATAGATTCAGAATCACTTGATAAAAGCAGTGAAGAGTAGAATTGGCTTCTTCTTGCGCTTTAATTATTTACTCTTTTGTGGAGTTGAAAATTCACAATTTGTTCATTTAATTATTAAAAAAAGAATATTGAATTATTCTTATTATTACATTATAATAACTACGTAATAATTAAAATGAATTAAGCGGGTGATAATTTGAGCTTTTCAAAAAAACTCTTATCTGTTTTTCTTGCATTTGCCGTGCTGGTTATAGCTCTTCCTCTTTCGGGTATTTCTTCTTATGCTTCGGATGTGTCTGAGTTTACATATCAGGTCCTTTCCGAAGACGATAAAACTGCTGAAATTACTAAATATACGGGAGCCGGCGGGGACGTTGTAATCCCTTCGGAGATTGACGGTTATACAATTACGTCAATCGGAATGGAAACGTTTGGAATAGAAGAACCGAATTTTGCTGTTCTTTCATTATATATTCCTAAAAGTGTTTCCTCCGTTGACTCGGTTTCGTTAGCTATGCTTGCAGGATGCGCATCATTTACTGTAGAAGAAGGGAATGAAAGCTATTCATCTGCAAACGGTATCTTATATAACGCAGACAAAACGGACTTAATCAGGTATCCTGCTCAAGGCGCTTCATCTGTGTTTCAAATTGCCGACACAGTTATAAATATTGGATTCGGCGCGGTTGCATTTACTAATTTAAGTGAAATTGTTATACCGTTTGGGGTCGAGACTGTTTCAAATTTTGCCTTTGCGTATTCAACTGTTATTGAAACTGTTGTTTTTCCGGATTCAGTTAGCTTTATAGGAGAAAATGCCTTTGATTTCTGCTCTGCGTTAACTTCCGTAACGCTCCCGTCCACACTTGAAAGCTTAAGTTCATATACTTTTGATGTGTGTAGTTCTCTGAAAGAAATAATGATTCCCGAATCTGTAACTTCTATCGGCTGGAATGTTTTTTTGGGAACCGCCCTTAAAATCATCTACGGCGTAACGGGTTCTTATGCCGAAACATACGCCAATGAAAACGGATATGAATTTATTGATATTAATGACCTGACGATTCCGGGAGATATGAACGGCGACGCTTTTTGCGATTTGAATGATATTGATATTATGCTTCGGATTTCTACCGGCGTTACCGAACCGTCAACGGTTCAATTAAAACTCGGCGACTTGAATAATGACGGAGTCATTGACGGGTTTGATGTTGCAAAGCTTGATATTTTGATTTCATCAGATGCCAGTGAATGAAATTCTAAAACATAGGAATATATAGATAAAGGGGAGTGGTTTGGCCACTCCCTTTAATGTTGTAAAAATAAACAAAAAGTCACGTTAATTCGGTTAAAATATATCTATAAATATAGCTAAATCACGGAACGCCCGGAAGGGTTTAAAAAAGGTCGTCGAAATTTTAAAAAAAACGAAAAAATGTGTTGACATTTCAAAAAAGTTTTGTTATTATAACTGAGCGCTTTGAGGAGCGCGCCATTTGAACCTTAAAAATTAAACAACGATGACGAACGAAAAGGAACCCTGAGATTCCTCGACCGTAAGGTTGAGAGAGTTAAAAGAAGTACTTCAAGTACACAGTAGATTCGGTAAGAATCGAAACAGACGCGCAAGCG